>JAJPHJ010000144.1 GCA_021325335.1 Pseudomonadota bacterium
CACGTGCGCGACCGCCACGCCATGCCGACCACGAGGCTTGCAGAAGCGCTCGGCGCGCTGAGCGAATACAGCTCGATCCGCGAAGCCGCGATCGTCTCCACCTGTAATCGCCTCGAGATCTATGCCGACGTCGACAGTTACGAACACGGCATCGCGCAGCTCAAAGAGTTTCTCACCCACTATCGCCAGATGGCCGTCGAGGATTTCGACAAGTACCTTTATACGATGTTGGGCAGCGAAGCGGTCGAGCAGCTTTTCCGGGTCGCCTGCGGTCTCGACTCCATGCTGATCGGCGAGCCGCAGATTCTCAATCAAGTGAAAGACTCGCTGCGGCTGGCCGAAGGCGCCGGGTCGTTAGGGCCGCACCTCGGCAGGCTCTTCCGCGCCGCGCTGCAGACCGGCAAGCGCGCGCGCACGGAGACGGCGATCGGTCGCGATGTCGTTTCGCTCGGCGCGGCGGCCGTCGAACTTGCGAGCCGCCACTGCGACATCGCGCGATCGCGGTGTGCGGTCGTCGGTGCGGGTCAGATGGGGACGGCGGTGGCCAAACATCTGCGCGCGAAAGGCGCGCGCACGCTGTTGATCGCGAACCGCGGTCAACGCAGAGCCAACGCGCTCGCCCGGCAAGTCGACGGCGCGACGGCGCCGCTCGCCGACCTCCCCAGGGTGCTGGCCAACCACGATCTCATCATCACCGCCGTCGGATGCGGCGATTTCATCGTCAGCGAACCCGCGCTCCGCGAGGCGGTATCCGTGCGCGCGGGATTCCCATTGCTCGTGGTCGACATCGGCGTGCCGCGCGACGTCGAACCAAGCGCCGCGCTGCTCTCGGGCGTCGTCGTGTACTCCATCGAAGATCTGCGCGAAGTCGTCGATCGCACGCTCGAAGGCCGCCGCGGGGAGATCCCGCGCGTCGAAGCGATCGTCGCGGAGCACGTCGCCGCCTATCTCGATTGGTACCGCACGCGCGGCGCCGCGCCGCTCATCGCATCGCTGCGGCGCAGAGCCGAAGAGATCCGTTCGGCCGAAATCCAACGGCTTTTCCACCGCATGCCGGAGCTGGATGAAGCACAGCGCCGCATGGTCGTCGCGTCAAGCGTATCCATCATCAATCGATTGCTGCATGCGCCGGTGACCAAGCTGCGCAAGAGCGCGGCCCAAGGGTCGCTCGAACACGAAGATCAGCTCGCAGAAGTACTGGATCCCGACGCATTCAGCGACCGGCTGCTGCGTCAACTCGATTCTCAGCTCTTCTCGCGCTAGCCGTGCCTGGCACGCTGTCGGGCGTACGGGTGCTCGTCACGCGCCCCACGGATCCGGAGTCTGATTTTATCGCCTTGCTCGAAAAGCGCGGAGCGGCGGTCACGAGTTTGCCGCTCGTCCAAATCGGTCCACCGCCCGACGAGCGCGCGCTCCAGACCGCGGTCGATTCCGCTGAACGATTCGACTGGGTCGCCTTTACGAGTGCCGCCGGCGTGGACAGCTTCACGCGGCGGCGGACGCACAAGCTGCCCGGGGGCGTACCGAAGATCGCCGCGGTCGGCCCCGCAACGGCGCGCGCGATCGAAGCGTCGTTTGGCCGTGCGCCCGATCTGATCCCGGCACGGTTCTCAGGAGAAGCGCTCGCGGATGCGCTCCTCGCACGCGGCACGATCGGAACGATCCTCATCGTGCAAGCGGCGGACGCTCGGCCCGCGCTCTCCGCTCGTCTGCGCAACGCCGGTAACGCAGTGACAACGGTCGCGGCATACTCCACGGTCGAAGTCCGGCCTGCCGATTTGCAGGAGCGCCTGGCGGCCTGCGACGCGGTGGTGCTCGCTTCGCCGAGCGCCGCCCATGCGCTCGTCCACGGGCTTGGCGAATCGCGTGCGATCGCGACATTGCGTGGGAAGCTCATCGCATGCATCGGCCCGGTCACGCTGCTCGAAGCGCGTGGGCTCGGACTCCACGTCGAGATCGTGCCGGAGGCAAGCACGTTGCCCGCGCTCGTCGAGGCGTTGTGCGCTTACTATTCGAGTCGACCGCCCAAGCGGTAGAACTGCGCGTTAGTCTTGGACTGCTGGGAGCGGGCTGCATCGCGCTGCTCGGAATGCGATCGCAGGCGCTTACCCGCTCCGGAGCGCTTGCGACGATCGCCGTGGGAACGCTGGGATTCGCGTTCGGCGGAGCGCCGATCGCGGCCGCGCTCATCCTGTTCTTTGCGAGCGGCAGCGTGCTCAGCCGCATCACAAGGGCTGCCTCGCAGCGAGCGCGAAGTCACGCGCAAAAGCAAGGCCGCCGCGATGCGTTGCAAGTGTTTGCAAACGGCGCTGTCGCGACGGCGTGCGCCGTCATCGCCGGTGCGCTCGCTCTTTTTTGGCACGGAAGTCTTCCTTGGCTCGCAGCTGCGATCGGTGCGCTCGCCGCCGCAAGCGGCGACACGTGGTCGACCGAACTCGGGTCGCTCTTCGGCGGGACCCCTCGCTCGATCGTCAGTGGAAAGGCGGTCGAGGCGGGTACGTCGGGCGGCGTCACGCCGCTCGGATTCGTCGCGGCGCTCGCCGGCGGGGCGCTGGTCGGACTCGCCGGTACGCTCGCGGGTGGGATAACTGCCACGCGTTGGGTCGGTTTGGCCGCGGCCGCCGGTCTCGCCGGCAGCGCGCTGGATTCCATCGCCGGCGCGACGCTACAAGGCCTATGGCGGTGCCCGCGGTGCGGCCGGCTGGTCGAAGGCGCGGTTCATGAAGGTTGCCAGGTTCGCGCGAACCTCGTCCGCGGCTGGGGTTGGCTCGACAACGACGGGGTGAATCTCATCGCCACGGTCGGCGGGGCGCTGCTGGCCGCCGTGCTCGCTCGGACGTAACGTAGCTCACAGCCTTAACGAACGCCGTGGAGCGGGCCGATGAGAAGAAAAGAAGCCTCGCATCCTGTTCCGCGCGTGGCGGATCGTTCGTTGTTCAACATGAGGGAGAATTCGGACATGGCCGGTGAGGTCAATACCCAAACCGCAGAGATCCCATCGCAAAACGGAGCGCCCGCGAGC
>JAJPHJ010000064.1 GCA_021325335.1 Pseudomonadota bacterium
AGCGCACGGGTCTCATTTCCGGGCTTGAGGTATCGATGCCCATCCACGCGCGTGGTAAGCCTGTCACATCGATCTCCCTATACGCCGACTATCGCCGCGTGAACGGAGTGCTCTTCCCATTCCGGCAAGTCGAACGCGACGTTAAGACCGGTGCAACGATGAACGTCTTGCAGTGGAACTCTATCGAAGCCAACCCAGGCATCAAAGAGTCGGACTTTCATCCTCCATGTCGCCTCACGTGAACGATATGGACCCGACCTGTTAGAGTGGAGGAACGATACTGCACGGTTCTCAATTGCAAGGGGTGACGGGGCGAGGCAAGGAGTGGTTATGAATGGCTTGACAAGGATGTGGATTGTCGCCCTGTGCTTGATTACTCAGGCGCTGATCGCCTGCACGGGTGGCGGAACCGCCAGCCAGCCTAATGCACCGGGTCCCGGGTCGAGCCCTAACTTACAGGTCGCAGCAGGCTTTGCTCTCACGAACATCGCTCAAGTTCCTAGCCCGCGCGAGCTCGCTGCGCTTCCGAACGGCGACCTGCTAGTCGCTACCAGCGCTTCGCAGATATATATAGTTCCGAACGCAGAGAGTTCAGGTGCGGCGGGTCAGCCTTCCGTCTTCATTGCGATGCCTGAGTCGCCGGCCCAGGGAATCGTACTCGCGGCCAACGCCGCATCGATCTACGTGGCGACCGAACATGGCGTCTACCAGATCCCCTATCATTCCGGCGATCAGAGCGAACCGAACGCATCCGCCGTCAAGATCGCCTCGCTTCGCGCCGGCCCGATCTCACCTGGTTCTGACGGTGACGTGCACCACACGAGTTCGATCGTTGCCACGCCATCGACGCTCTACGTCGGGGTCGGCTCTTCATGCAACGCCTGCGTGGAAGTGGACCCGACCCGGGCCAGCATTCAAGCGATGAATCTCGATGGGAGCGGCATGCACACCATTGCGACGAGGATCCGCAACGCCATCGGGCTTGCCATAAACCCAGCGACGGGATCGTTATGGGCAGGTGGGGCGGGCCAGGACACCCTTCCGTACGGCCATCCCTACGAGTTTGCAGATGCCGTCACGCTCCAAGCGGGGTCACCGGTCGATTATGGCTGGCCGGACTGCGAAGAGAATCGCCATGCGTATAAGTCCGGCGCGAACTGTTCGGCAGTCGCCATCCCGCGGGTTGAGTTTCCCGCATATGGCACGCACATCGGCATGGCTTTCTATCCGCCAAGCGCGGCCGGCAGCTACGTTTTTCCCTCGTCACTGCGTGGCGATCTGTTCGTGACATCCCACGGGTCGTGGCACTGCTGTCCTTCGACGCCGCCGGAAGTCGCGTACGTGCCCATGAACGGCGACACGCCGAAAACCGGCGTCAACTGGAGCGACCCCACAACGCAGTGGGTCCCGTTCGTGTCGGGCTTCGGCGGTTCGGCGAACAACTCGTGGAGCGGTCGTCCGACAGGCATCGTCGTGGGAGCCCAAGGGAGCCTCTTCGTCGCAGACGACCTCAACGGCGCGATCTACCGAATTCGCCCCTCGCCGTAACACGCGCTAGCGCTTATTCATGCGCTCGAACATCTCATGGCGGCCTTCGGCGGTGGCCTGCTTTGCGTCTTCGGAAAAACCATAGGAGATTTCGGTGCTTCCCGAACGTAACTGCGCAAACGCCGCATCGGCGAATTCATCGAGCGGCACGCCCCACGTGTGCAAGCCCGGGCCGCCGAGGTCGGTGTTCACCGCGGGGGGCGCGATCTCGATGACCTCGACATGCGGGGCTAGTTGGTGACGCAGCGATAACGTGTACGAATGGATGGCCGCCTTCGTCGCGCTGTAGATCGGAGTGATCGCAAGCGGGACGTAAGCAAGGCCGGACGAGACGTTGATGACCGCCGGCTGAGGCATCTTGCGCAGGTGCGGCACGAGCAGGGTCGAGAGATGGATAGGCGCCTCGAGGTTGATCGCAAGTTCGGTATGCAGTTCATCCCACTCGAGCGTCTGCAGCAACGAAAGACGCCGCTGGATACCCGCGTTATTGACGAGCACGTCGAGGCTTGGAAACTGCTTCACCGCCCAGGCCGCGAGTTCGATCCGCTGCAACGGATCGGCGAGATCGCTCACCCGCGTCGCAAGTCCTGGAAGCAACCCGCGCGCCTCGCGCAGCTTGTCCTCGCGCCGGCCGCAGATGATGACCGTGTTTCCCTCGGCGAGAAAACGCTGCGCCATGGCGAATCCGATGCCGCTCGCGCCGCCGGTGACGAGCACGGTATGCCCAGTAATTCTCATAGCGAGCCAAAATACCACAAAGGGAGAGCAGTACACTCCTCAAATTCTCCGCACATGAGAAACCTCTGCATGCTCAAACTCATTTTGTCCGTGCTGTGTTGTGCCACAATTCTCTTCATCGCAGCCGCCGGAGCTTTTGCCGATCAGGCGCCGACGTACCACGGGCCGCTGTCGGCATCGGAGCAAACGTTCGTCCGTTCGATTCAAGACGATTTAAACGCTCGCTTCCCCCACGCGGCGGATGCCATGCGCGCGGGCTTCATCCGCTACACCGAGGTGGACGACACCGGCGCCATCAGCTACGCCAACCTTCACTGGGATTCGACCGACCTCAAGCACCCGAGCCAGCTCTGGTACGACAAGGGCGGCAACCTCTTAGGTGCCGACTTCTCGACTCCCGATACGAACGGCAAGCGTCCGGCGCTCTTCGGCGTCAACCCCGGCCGTTGGTACGAATTCGACAATCACATCCATTATGTCGTGAAAGACCCGGTTACCGGCAAGATATCGTACTACCATTATGTGATGGCGCCTGCGTTCATCAAGGCCGGCGGCGATCCAATGCACCCGAGCGCCGCAACCCTCGTCAAGATGGGGAAGGTCAAAAGCGTTGCCGACGTTCCAGTCATCTTCGACTTTCCGACGGTGTGGGACCTCATCGTATGGGTGAAGCCAAACCCGAGCGGCGCGTTTGCCGAGAAGAACCCGTCGGTGAAGCCGTGAAGGAGACCGATCGCGCCGGGCGGTAGCTGTCCGGCCCTATTCCAAACACCGAGGAGAAAAAATGGCTACTGCAAGCAAGGTCGGCGTCAAAGGCATCGACACGACTTCGTATCTAGCGAAAGATCTCGATCGAGCGTCCGCGTTCTATACGGAATTGTTTGGCTTCGCGCCGACGCTTGAGTTCAAGCCGATCGGCGTCGAGTGGACGTTCGCGGGCGGCGAAACATTCGGCATCGTCAAACCTCCCAGCTCGCCTTGGGAGAAATGCGGCGGCGTGCATTTCGGCGTCGACGATATCAAGAGCGCGGTCGAGCAATGCAAGGCGAGCGGGATCACGTTCGAAGACGATGCGAAGATCTATGAGACCGACGGATGCTTCTTGGCGTTCGCTCACGATAGCGAGGGCAACGAGTTCATTCTTCATGAGATGAAACGGCGCTGATGCGAGGTTCGAGCGCAGAGGGTTGACGCAACCGAATCTCATCTCGACCGAAGCGCTCGATGCTCATCTAGGGGATCCCCGTACGGCGGTCATCGATGCCTCGTGGTATATGCCGGCAGAACAGCGAGACGCCTACAAAGAATACCTCTCCGCGCACATACCGGGCGCGGTTTTTTTTGATATCGACAGAATCGCGGACACGTCCGTGCCGTTGCCGCACATGCTGCCGAAACCCGATGCTCTTGCCCGGAGCATGGGCGAACTTGGTCTGAGCGAGGACTTGCGCTACGTGGTATACGACGGCGATGGTCTTTTCGCCGCAGCGCGCGTGTGGTGGACCTTGCGGGTATTCGGCGTGCAAGACGTGCGAGTGCTCGGCGGCGGCATGCCCAAGTGGAAAGCCGAGGGCCGGCGGCTCGAGGCCGGGGCCGTGACGCGTTCGGCTCGCACGTTTGTGGCGCATTTCAACGCTGCGGCAGTCGCAGACAGCGACGTCGTCTCGCGGTCTTTGGAAAATGGATCGGCTCAGGTGGTGGATGCGCGCTCGGCCCCTCGGTTTCGCGGCGAGGTTCCCGAGCCTCGCCCCGGGGTGCGGTCTGGGCACATCCCTCGCAGCTTCAACCTGCCCTACGCCAACCTCGTCGCAGACGGGCAGTTGAAGTCGCCCGAAGCGATACGGGCTGAATTTCGCCAAGCCGGCATCGAATTGAACAAGCCGATCATCACCTCGTGCGGCTCGGGCGTGTCCGCTGCAATCTTAGCGATGGCCGTTGAGACGGCGGGTTCCCTCATGCCTCAACTGTACGATGGGTCGTGGGCCGATTGGGGTTCGCGACCCGAGCTGCCACTGGCCACCGGACCGGAGGAAACCTCATGACATCGCGCACTATCTTCTTAGGCAAGCTGCTCGGCGCGTATATCATCATCTTCGCTGCAGCGATGCTTTTCAATAGCCAGGGGATGATCGCCGCGGTGGGTGGTCTGTTTCAGGACGCGTCAGTCATGCTCGTCTTGGGCGTCATCGTCGTCGCCGCCGGGTTGGCCATGGTGTTTGGCCACAACGTGTGGACCGGAGGCGCGCTTCCGGTCGTCGTCACGGTGGTGGGTTGGCTCACGCTCTTGAAAGGACTCATCCTCTTGTTGCTGCCGTCTGGTGGGCAACAGGCATACTTCGTCGCCACCCGCTTCGCGCAGTTCCCCTACGTGTACGCAGCCATCTCGTTCGTCCTCGGCGCCTACCTGCTCGTGGCAAGTCTGACGGCGCGCCGGACGCCTCTCGGTTCTTGACCCTTACGATGGCCAATGCGCCGTGCGCTTTTCGAGGAAGGCGCTGATGCCCTCGCGGGCGGCGGCTGTGAGCGCGTTGCGCGTCATAACTTCCGCAGTGTACGCGTAGGCGTCGTGCGTCGACATCTCGATCTGCCGGTAGAAGGCCTGCTTTCCGATCCCGATCACGGCTGGACTCAGCGCGGCTATTTTCTCAGCGAGCTGGCGCACGACCACGGTGACTTGTTCTGAGGGCACCACATGGTTGACGAGACCCGCCGCGAGCGCTTCCCGCGCCGGCAACGGATCGCCCGTGAGGAGCATCTCCATCATCTGCTTGCGCCCGATCGTCCGGCTCACCGCCACCATTGGCGTCGAGCAGAAAAGGCCGATCCGAACTCCCGGCGTCGCAAACCACGCTTGATCGGACGCCACCGCGAGATCGCACGTCGCGACCAGTTGACAGCCGGCAGCGGTTGCCGGTCCCTGGACGGCCGCAATCACAGGTTGCGGTATGCGCTGAATGGTTTCCATCATCGCGACGCAGGTGTCGAAGATCATACGGTATGATTGCTCGTCGCCGTTGACGAGCTCGCTCAGATCGTGACCTGCTGAGAACACCGGCCCGCTAGCCCGAAGAACCGCCACCTGCAGCGTTTGGTCATCACCCACGGCGCGCAGTGCGACGTCGAGCTCCCGCATCATTGGAAGAGAAAGCGCGTTTCGCTTTTCGGGTCTATTGAGAGTCAAATAGGCAATCGCACCATCGTGCTCGACGAGCACAGATGCTGTGGGGTCGGAGATCGGGGTTGGCATGGTGCACCTCGCTTCTTTGTGACCTTTCGGGTCTTGTGGCAAAGAAACCGGCCGAAGCCCGCGGAGGGTTGAGACCGCGCCTTTCCAAACTGCCTGATACAGCCCTTTCCGGGAGACGCCCCATGAAACTCAGCGCGCTCTTTATCTTGATGCTCGTGTTCGCTCTTCAGGGAAGATCGCAAGCGTTTGCGGCGACGGCAAGTGCAGACCAAGCCTACGCAACGATTGCGCACGCGTACTTCTTTGAAAATTTCCGCGAAAATCCGTCAGCGGCGACGCAAGCCGGCGTCCACGACTACGATCGCCACTTGGATGACTTGTCTGCAGCTCACTTCGCCGCGCAGATCGCTTTGGATCAGAGCACCTTGACCAAGCTCGCCGGCGTCAAACCGGCCGCGTTGTCAGACGAGGTCCGCATCGACCGCCAGATGCTCATCTACGATCTCAAGGGAGACGAGCTTGCAACCCAAACCGAGGAGGATTGGCGGCACGATCCTGACCTCTACCTGCAGGCGGCAAGCTCGGCCGTGTATTCCACGATCGCCTTTGCGTACGCTCCGCTCACCACGCGCATGCAATTCGCAACGGCTCGCGAGCAGCAAATCCCCCGGCTGATCGGCCAAGCGGAAAAAAACATCACGACCGTCGACCTTGCGACCGCTCAAGTCTCGTATCAAGATGCCATGGGCTCTATCGGATTCTTCGCGCACGACGTGCCCGATGCGTTTGCGCCGGTGAAAGCCGCGGCGTTGCGGCGACAGTTCCAAGCCGCGAGCAACGCTGCCACGCAGGCGATCCGCCAGTACGCTGCCTGGATCAAGAGAGGCCCGCTCGCACATCCGCGGGGTACTTTTGCGATTGGGCGCCAAGCGTATCAAGAGCGGCTCTTATACGACGATGCGCTCGACATGCCGGTCGAAGACTACCTCGCCATCGGCGAGCGCGCGTTGGCCGAGACGCAAGCGCAGTTCGTGACAGTCGCGCATGAGATCGATCCGCAGAAATCCCCGCAGCAAGTGTATGCTGGGCTGACCTCGCGTCATCCCTCAGCGCAGAATCTGCTGCCGACCGCCGAGAAAGATATCCTGGCGCTCCGCGCCTTTGTGACGAGCCACCGCATCATCACTTTGCCATCTGACGCAAACGTCCGGGCGGTTGAAACCCCAGCCTTCCAACGTTCGCAGATCTTCGCGGCGTTCAATCCCCCCGGGCCGCTGGAGCAGGTCGTCACACAAGCCTACTACTACGTGACGCCGCCGGACCCGTCGCTGCCAAAGGCGCAGCAAGATGGGCAACTCGGCTTCCTCAACGATTTCGCGTTTCCGATCATCTCGACGCATGAAGTCATGCCCGGTCACTTCGTCAACTACGCGATCGACAAACACCTGCACTTGAGCTTGACCCGCAAGCTCTTGTGGACCCCCGAGTTCGGTGAGGGGTGGGCCCATTACGACGAGCAGATGATCGTCGACGAAGGCTGGGGCAACGGCGATCCGCGCGTCCGGCTCGCACAGCTTGCCGCCGCGCTGACCCGAGAGGGTCGCTACGTCGTGGGCGTCAAGCTGCATACCCAGGGCATGACCGTGGATCAGGCCACGACCTTTCTCATGCGTAATGCATACATGGCGCAGCCAACCGCGCGTCGCGAGGCGCTGCGCGGAACGCAAGATCCGATGTATGGCTACTATACGTTGGGTAAGCTCATGATCCTCAAGCTGCGCAGCGACTACCAGAAAAAGATGGGTAGCCGGTACTCGCTGCAGCGTTTCCACGACGAACTGCTCGCGCACGGGGATCCACCGATCCCGCTCTTGCGCCCGCTGCTGCTCGGCGCGAGCGACGATGGCAAACCGCTGTAAAACGTAACGCGCGCGAATCTATTCGCGAGTATGGCGCGCAGGTTTGTACCGAGACGTTGTGACGGAGAGCACGGCACCAGCGGCAACGAGCCGAGTCCAATAAGCATGTTTACGAAATTCGTCATGGCGCTCGGCATCGCCGCGATCGTTATCGTGGCCTCGCACGCGCCGGCACAAGCAGCATTCACCGTCTGCAACCAATCCACGTACGGCCCTATCATGGTGGCTACGGCCTATAGCTATGACAGCGGTTCGGACACGTGGTCGCGCAGCGAAGGGTTTTACACAATTGGGGAGGGGGAGTGCCGCTCTACCCTTGACGGGTTGACGGGCGCAGAAGACCTCTACCTCTTCGCGTGGGCGAGCGACGACAAGAGCATCTTTTGGGATGGAACCTCGAGCTATTCAAGCAACGCCCGGTCGTTCTGCGTCGACGGTTACAGCAGCGCCTTTGTCTATCGCGCAGACGATGCCGAACCGCCATGTTCGAAGGGCGTCGAGCGCACTTTCCGTTACGCCGGCGCCGCCGATTCGAACGGGGATTTCACCTACACGCTCCACGACTAGCGTCGCTTCCAGCACTTGCGCTCCTGCAGTGCTGCGAGCGCGCTACGGAATGATGGAAAGTGCGCGAGGACGTCAATGTCGACGTTCTGGCCCGTCTGCTCCACCTGCACCGTTCGGATGCCCTGGCCGCTGAGGTCACCGTCGAGAAACTGATCGGTGCGCGGGATCGGCTGCGATGCGGCCATCCGATAGAGCACGTAATCTCCGCTGTAATCGTACGATTCGAAGAGCCGTTGCGTCCAAGACGAGTCCGACGCCAAGAAATAGCCGCACCCTTGCACGTAACAGCCCAGGGTGTTACAGGCACGCCCGGGGCCGTATTGCACCGTACGCACTTCAACCCGCTCTGCGCAGCCCGCGACCATTGCAGCCAACAACGCAGCGGCGCAGATGCGCGCGACCATGGCTCGCGGTTCGGCGTCCGAGGTGAGTGCGACCTGCGCAGATAAAACAGTCACGGTGCAGTTCTCCCTCATCCCGATACCGGATCTCGAGATCCTCGTCGACGAACCTGGCGGAAAGATCGTGTATCGGCGCGCGCTTTTCGATGAAGCGGAAAGCCGCACATGGTTCGAGAGCTTGCGCCGCGACGTCGAATGGCGCTCGGAGCGCCGCCCGATGTACGATCGCGTCGTCGACGTGCCGCGGCTTGTCGCAACCTTTGCGCTCGATAGCCCCGGCGTGCCCGAACCGATCCGCAGCATGCGGCTGGAGGTCGAACGGTTCTGCGACGTCGCGTTCACCTCTGCAGGACTGAACTTTTACCGCGACGGCAACGACAGCGTGGCGCCGCACGGCGATCACGTCGAACGAGGGCCGGACAATGCGCCGGTGGCGCTCGTCAGTTTGGGTGCGACCCGACGCATGACGATCCGCAGCAAGACGAAGCCGCGGCGCGTTCTCGACCGAGATCTTGAAGCCGGTAGCCTGCTCGTCATGAGCTACGAAAGCCATCTCAACTACTTGCACGGCATTCCTAAGACCCGCGAGCCGGTTGGACCGCGCATCAGCGTGGCCTTCCGCCAAGTGCCGGCGCAGCATTTAGGAGCGGCGGGGCGCCGCAAAGCGCATTCCGCGAGCGACGAGCGTTGAGCGATTCCAGCCCGATCGTCCGCACCCGCGATCGCGATGGCATTCGCATCCTCAGCCTCTCCAAACCAAGCGCGAATGCGCTCAATGCAGAGCTGGTCGAAACGCTGATCGCGCACGTGGCCGAAAGCGAGCGCGACGAGCGCGTCGGCGGGCTGCTTTTCGAGAGCTTGACGCCTGGTTTCTTCAGCGCTGGTTTTGACGTTCGGGAAGTTTTTGCGTACGAACGCGACGCCATGAGCGCGTTCTTCAAACGCTTCGTCAAACTGTACGAGGCGCTCTTGCGGCTGCCAAAGCCTGTGGGTGGCGCGCTGTCGGGCCATACGGTCGCGGGCGGCGCTTTTCTCGCGCTGTGTTTTGACGTGCGGGTGATGGCTGAGGGAGACTACGCATTCGCGGTCAATGAAGTGAAGTTCGGCGCGATCGTGCCATCGGCTGTGACCAAACTCCTCATCGATGCGGTCGGCGCGCGCGTCGCAATGCAGATGGTTCTCAGCGGCGACGCGGTGGCTCCGCGCCGGGCGCTCGAGATCGGCTTGATCGATGCAGTGGCGCCGCTAGCCGAGGTCACGCCCGTCGCCCTCGAACTGGTCACGAAGCTCGCGAGCAAACCGCGCGGTGCGTTTGGACTTGCCAAGCGCAAGCTCCATGAGGATCTCGGCCATCTCACCACCTCCGCGCAGCCGGCCGCCATCGAAGAATTCCTCGATCAGTGGTTTTCGCCGGAGTGCGCGCAGCTGCGCCGCCGGCTAGCCGAGCGGATCTTGAACTAGCGGATCAGGACCGGCAATCCTCGTCAAGCAGATCCTCGCCGTGGCCGTGATCCGTGCCGTTCGGGTCGAGACTCGTGCGATCGTCAAGGATGTAGAATCCGCGTTTAGCGCCACGATCCCAAATCGCGCCGGTCACGACGAGCGTGTGCGCGCCGAGGTCCGCAGCCGCGCCGGGCACTTTGAGCAAGAGCAAAAAGGGTTTGATCCCTTCGAGCATGGGGCTTTGCACGCGCATCACGCGGTAGGTTTGATCGCGAAATGGAAATATCGGTCGAGACCAGGTCGGGCCGAACGCGTCGGCATTCGCCGCGAGCGCGCGCCTGACGCTCGACTTCACGCAGGCGATGTGGAAATGAAGCTGATCTTGGCTGCGGCTTGCCTCTGAGTTGACGGCAAGGCCGATGTGCGTCCGATTCTTCGTGACGCCACTCGGCAGGTAATGCTCCGCAGCGGCCCAGGCGAGAGACCAGTAGTCCGGGGTCGAGGGTGCGAGCAGTTTTGGATCCTCGATGCCGGTGATGCGGTCTGTTGGAACGCCCAGGTAGTGCCAGCGCCCGATCAAGCCCGGGAGCACGGCGAATCCGTGCTTCAGATCGACCGAAAGACAGCCGGCTCGCAGCGTGTGCCCGCGTTGCTTCGCGGCCACGCAGCCCTGCACGACTGACCACAGCGCGGCGGGATTCTCAAGGGTGCGCCAAGCGAGGAATGCGGCGACGCCCGCGGCGAGGACGAGCGCGCCGACCGCCACCGCGATCCACAACTTCACGGATCTCACGGTCAGGCTGAGGTTCGCGCGAACCGCAGGCTCGCAAGGCCCAAAGCCGCGAGCCCGAACAGGATCGTCGCGATCGCCGGCAGCCAGAGTTCCGTGATCGTCGCGCCCCGGACGATGATGCCGCGCAACACCTCGAGGAAGTAGGTGAGCGGCAACGTATAGGCGACGACCCGCATGATCGGCGGCATGAGCTGCACCTGGAAGAACATGCCGGACAGCAACGCCGATGGGATCACCAAAAACGCGCTCATCAACAGGGCTTGGATCTGCGATTGCGCGTAGGTCGAGATGAGCAGACCCAAACCGAGCGAGGTCATAAGGAAACCGGCGCCGAGCACCAGCAAGACGAAGAGATTCCCGGCGATGGGCACTTGGAAAATCGTCGTCATCATCACGAGGACGAGCCCGAAATCCAAGAATCCCACAATGGTATAGGGGATGATCTTGCCGAGCAAGAGGGCGGTGGTGCCAATCGGCGTCACCAGCACCTGATCGAGCGTGCCCCGGGCCCGCTCGGCGACGACGGACAACGCCATGAGGACCATCGTGATGTTCTGCAAGACGAGCCCAATGAGCCCCGGCACGAGGAAGTTGGGCGAGCGCAATGAGGGATTGAACAGGATCATCGGACGCACGTCGATCGGTTGAAACTTGATCGCTCGGCTATTCAAGGAGAGCGCCATCGATGTACCGATCTGTGCGGCTGCCGCTGCGGCGGCTTCCGCGATCGTCGACTGCGACCCGTCGACGAGCACTTGGACCGGAGCCGGCTTGTGGCGCAAGATATCCGCCGAAAAGTTTTGCGGGATATCGAACCCGACATGTGCCGTACCGGCGACGATCGCTTGGCGCAGCGATTCGGGCGATTCCACCCTTCCCACGATGTCGAACGCGCCCGACCCCTGGAGCGCGGTGATGAACTGATCCGAGAGGCGCCCCGAATCTTCGCTATAGTACACGGTCGTGATATGTTCGACGCGCATGTTGATGGCGTAGCCATAGATGAGCAGCTGCATGAGCGGCATGGCGATGATGAGAGCGAGCGTCGTCGGCTCGCGCAGGATGTGACGCGCCTCTTTATAGACCATGGCTCCCATGCCATGGAAATCGAAAAGGGCTCTCATTTCTCCGACTCTCTCGTCAAGGTGACGAAGACGTCTTCGAGCGAGGGATCGACGCAGCGGATCGCCTGCCAGCCGGCGTGGCCGCGAAGATCGGAGGCAAGCCGTTCTGCCGAGGCCGTCGATTCCACGACCACGTGCAATTCGTGCCCGAATATCGTCGCGTCGCGGACATACGGAAGCGCGCGCACGGCCGCGAACGTCGGCATGATCTCTTCCGCGTCGATCGCATAGCGCGTCGTGTCCGGCCGGTTGACCGACGCTAGCCGGCGCAAGGCGACGCTCGTGCCGCACGCGATGAGCTTGCCGTTATAGATGTAGCCTACCTCCGAGCACCGCTCGGCTTCGTCCATGTAGTGCGTCGTGACGAAGAAGGTCTTGCCGGCTTCGGCCAGCCGGAAGAACAAATCCCACAAATCGCGCCGCGCCACCGGATCGATGCCGGCCGTCGGTTCGTCCAAGAACACGATGGGTGGGTCGTGGAGCAGCGCGCAGGCGAGCGCGAGGCGGCGCTGCCAACCCCCCGAGAGCAATCCCGAGCGCACGTCGAGGAAAGGCCCCAGGCCCATGAGGTTCACGAGGGTTTCCTTGCGATCGCGCCGCTCCGCTGGGCCCAAGCGGTACGCGCGCGCATAGAACTCCAGGTTCTCGTCGGCTGTGAGGTCCTCATACATCGTGTTGGATTGGGCCATGTAGCCGATGTGCCAGCGGATCGCGGCGCTCTGAGCAACGATATCGAGCCCGTCGATCGAGCCGGACCCTGATGTCGGCAAGACCAGACCGCAGAGCATCTTGATCGTGGTGGATTTTCCGCTGCCGTTGGGTCCGAGCAACCCGAAGATGGAACCCGAGGGAACGGCGAAAGTCACATCGTCGACGACGGTACGCTGACCGTATTGTTTGGTCAGGCCATCGAGCGCGATGGCCGCCTTCACGGCGGAAGCACCGTGACGGTCGTGCCCTCATACAAGCGATTCCCGGCGTCTTTGATGCGGATCCTCACGCCGAAGGTGAGCGTCGCTCGGTCATCCGCCGTCTGCACGTTGCGCGGCGTGAATTGCGCGCTTGAGTCGCGCTCTTCCACCATGCCGACAAACGTCTCGTCCGGCAACGCGTCACTGCGCACGACCAAGCTTTGGCCGACCGCGAACGGCGCCAAGTCTTGTTGCGGCACGTAAATCGTGACGTAGGGATCTTTGAGCGTATTGACGACAACTGCGGTGTCGCCCGGCAAGAGGATGTCGCCGGGCTGCAGATCGATCGATTCCACGACGCCGTTCGCCGGGCTTCGGATCATCAGCTCGTCGAGGGCGGCGTTTGCGCTGTCGAGCGCCGCTTGCGCTTGCTCGACCGCCAGGCGCGCCTCGGGAAGGTAACGCGGAGCGAATTGTGCTTCCGCGAGTTGTTCCTGCGCCTGATCGAGCCGGGCTTGGATGACTTTCTTTTGCGCTTGCTGCACGCGATCGTCCAAACGCACGAGTAGCTGTCCGGCCACCACGCGGTCGCTCGGTGAGACTAAGACCTGCGTGACGCGGCCACCGGTGATGCTGCCCACGCTCACCGCCGCGGTGTGGACCGTTCCCCCGAACTGCACTTTCTGAGAACACGAGCATAACAGGAGCGCACAGAGCACGACTCCCGCTCGCGGCCGAAAATCCATGGGAAAGGTTTTGCCCATCAACTGCGCGCGTACACGCTCTGGCGGGGTTCGATCGCGGCAAGACCCGCGCGGAGCCGTTGCGCGACTCGATCGAGCGCGCTGGGCGCGAGGGCTGGTCCGAGGGATGCGAGCAACGAACCGCACGCACGGAGCTGCTCGGCCAACAGACTTTCCATCCGCTCTCTAAGCATCGGCATCTCGGCTGCCTCGATTCGCGCCTCACCGCCCCGCGTCTTGCGCAGCCCGCGAAGCAGCTGAAGGGCGACGTTGCTGTTTTCGCCGCGCTCGCAGTCCCGCTCGAGGTCGATCCAATCGTCGAGGTGGGCGCAAAACCTGCCGAAAACGCCGGCCGCCTCGGTCAAAACGGAAGCTTCAGACGCCGGCAGCGATGAGGCGGCTCCAGCGGCAGCGATCATCCTGAAGAAATGACCGATTCGATCGCCGCGCCGCTCGTGCGCATCTTCGCTCGCGGCTGCAGCGCTGCATACCTCGAGCGCCCGATTCAGATGCGCTCGCTGCTCCGCGGCGGCGATCGGTGAGGCAGGTGCGCCATACGACGCGTGGCTCAGCAAGACGTAGAGGAGTCCCACGTGCTCTTCGTTGATCGGCTCGTCTCGGTCCATGAGGTCGTCGACGATGGACGTCGTGAGGCTCACGGACAATGCGGGCTCGCATCGCTCGATGAGCACGGGCAGCGTCACGCCGCGCGGCTCGAAGACGAGCGCTAGCAGCCAAATGGCAGGGTAGCCCATGCACTTACCGCCGATGTACCAGGCCACGTCCGTCAACCGTCGCTGCAGTTTCGGCTCGACCGTGTCGCGGAGCAGCTCCAAGCAGTGGTCTCTCACGGCACGACGGGATGCCGCCGCTCCTAAGAGCGGCTCCAAGACATCGGATGCATACAAGGGCACGGGCGGACCTCAAAGACGGAAGTTCGCGAGACAGCGGCCTTCTCTGCCCGGTTCGTCGTTCCTCGCCGCGCAGCCGTGCGTCGAGGTTTCATGCACGATCGAAGCGTAACCAAAAGCCGTGGCCGCATCCGCGAAAGCGATCGACTTCAGCCAAGCTTGGTGCCGACAGCTCATGCGACGACGGGCCAAGAGCTTCGCGCTGGCGGGCGCGTTCCTGCCGGCAAGCAAACGACGGAGCCTCGAGGCCCTCTATGCCGTTTTCCGCGTGGCCGACGATCTTGCAGACGAGCCCGGCCTTAGCGAGCGCGAACGCCGAGAGGGGCTTTTGTCGATCGCCCGCGACTTCGAAAGCGTGCGGGATCCTTCATATGATAGCCGGGCAATATGGTTTCTGGCGGTGCGGAGTGCATTTCTCCACTATCCCATCGCGATCGAGGACGCGCTAGGCGTGGTCGCAGCCTGCAGCGATGAGCTCGCGGGCGTGCATCCGCGTTCCATTGAGGACCTCGAGCGCCACGCTGCCTCGCTCTCGGGCGGCGTCGCCCGCTGTGGCGTCGCCGTGATCGGTTCTGCGGACGAGCAGGCTCTCGCGCTCGCGCAGCGCGTGGGCATCGCCATGCAGCTGACCAACATATTACGCGACGCCGAGCGCGATCGCGCAGGCGGCAGGGACTATTTTGCTTTCGCGAATCGGAACGATATCGGCCTGGCCGCGAATACGTTCAAGCACGAGATCGCACGTCGCGCTCACGCGCACTTCGCCGCGGGCGTCGAACTCGCCGCCTCTCTGCCGCGCGATGGATCTGACGTCGCGATTCTGCTCGCAGTCGAGCTGCACCGCGCGCTGCTCGAGCGCATGGAGCGGGGCGGCTTCGTCGCGCACGGACCGCGCGTGAGACTCGGAGCGATCGAGATGCTGGGCTGCGCGCTCCGCGCGAAAATCGCGTCGTTTAGGCAGGCACGGCGAGTGCCGGGTCCCAGCCCGCGCAGCGCGCGCACGCCTCATAGGCGCTCTCCAAGAAATCCAGAATCGTCTTTTCCGGAGAGCTCGCGGCCCTGACGGCCTCGTAGGGCAAAATGAACAGTCCGATCTGCGCATTCCAAAAGGCCGCCTGCGGGCGCAACGGTCGTTCTTCTAAACCAGGGGGCTTCGGATACACGTAACATCCATACGCGGGCGCGGGGTAGCGAGCGTCACCCGGCCAGAAGCCAGCGTAGATCTCCTCAGCGTCCATCGACGTGCGGTACAAAAAATTCGCGCCGGGTGGCGGCGTCGCAGGCTTCCCCGTGTAGCGCGTATACGCGAGATCGAACCCACCCCAAAAGAAATGCACGGGCGTGTGACGTCCCTTAAATGGCGCGCGATGTTTTTTGAGCGCCATGTCGGACGAGGCCAGGGCACGCCAAAAGCGGTGCACGGCTCCGGCGTCGTAGGAGGCATGCTTGGAGTCCTGTGGATACGGCGTCAAGTCCGCGACTTCTTGAGGGATGGGATTGATGGTCACCTTGATGTTCAGGTCGCGTAACAACGACATGACCGCGTCGTAAAACGATGCGACGCTGCGGGCGGTCAGCGCAATTTCTTTCACGCCTCCGTCGCTGCGAGCAAGGATGAGCCGGTGCGAGATGAAGTCGAAGTCGACGGTGAAGCTGTCGCCCTCGTACGGGATCGGGCTCGTGGTCAAACCTCTCGAGGTGACGTAGAACGTCACCTGAGCCCATTCCGGTTCGGGCGGCGCGAACGCGAGGCGCAGCTTGCCGACGATCTGCATGTAGAGCTGCAACGTGTCTTTGGTGTCTTGCCATTCGGCGAGCGGCAACGGGGGCCAAGCTTCGGTCACGACGATCTCCTCGAAGAATTGCGGGTGAGCTCGATTCGGCTGAATCACCGCCTATTCCCAGCCCGCTCTCAGAGCCGTCCCAGGCTGGCTTGCTAGATTCTTGACATGGACTACATCAAGGCGGCGATCGTTGCGATCGCCCTTTCCACCCTCCCCTGTATCGCCCTCGCGGACCAAACCGGATATGCGTCGCCGTCGCCGCAGATGCGCGACGCCTTCAGCGCCGTGCAACAAGCGCACGAAAAGACGGACCAGCTGCGGTCGCAAGCGAGGCTCGCCGCCCTCAATGCATTGACGCCGGCGCACCGCACTCTCCTCGCGCAAGTCGTCGGTCAGCTCGCGGTCTCCTCGAACCCCGACATGCCGGGGGCCGCTCGTTCCATCGACAGCGCGCTCAGTCCGAACGAGCAGCGGTCCATCCAAAACATCTCGTCCTCGCTTGCGTCGCAATCGCGCCAGATCATGGAAGCGGCAAGACAGCAGATGGCGGCAGCCAACCCGAACGGTCCACCCGGACCGGGTGGGCCCTGGATGGGCGGCCACGGGTTTCACGACATGAGCGGTGGGCCGGCGAGCACCGATCCCGGCATGATCTTGCTGATCATGACCACGCACGCGCTGCAGCCCGAAGGCTCGCAACGCCCGTAGCAGCTCGTACCGCACTCCGGACGCCGGGCCCAGGGCCTATCGGCCTTGCAAGGCCTGCGCAAATGGCCTATGATGGTTCGGGGGACCGCGATGAATCTTTCTGCAAAACGGGTATTGCCGCTCGCCATTTCCGCGTTGACGATCGCGTTGCTCGGCGCTTCGAACGTGCCGAACCTGCCGCTGCCGGCAAACGGGGCCATGATTTACAACCCCGGCACGGGCGACTTCTCTGGTTTTCGGATCGTCGTCACTCCGGATGGCCGTGCGATTTCGATCGACGGCGCAGGCCACGCGTCCACCCAGTTGCAGAGCGACGTGGTGACAAAGTTCTTCGACGATCTAGCGTCCGCGGGTGTCTTGAGCCAGCTCTCTGCCAAACCGTGCAACGCCGACATCAACGCGCCCACGACCGTTGAGGTGAACGCAGCCATCACAATTAGCTGGAAGGGTCAGCACTCGCCGGCCCTGACGTGCGCTACCGATCCCACGGCTCAGCGACTCCTGCTCGATGCGACGCAGATCCAACATTCGCTGTACGTCCAGGCTTACCGCAGGCGCAACCTCATCGCGTATGGCACAGCGTATGCTTCGTCATCCCGCGCTAGCGGTTATAACGGGGTAGGGTACGGTGGCCTCAGCTTCGATCGGTTCTACGCGGGCGGCTTTTCGAACACGCCGTTCTTCATAGACCCATTTTCGATGGAACATTTCAGCAACGGGATCTCGGCCGCAAACCCGTTCACGAGCTCGCCATTCAGCGGCGCGCCTTACGCAAGCCTCCCGTACACTTCGCTACCGAACTCGGCTGCGTTCACAAGCCTGCCATCGGCGAATCCGTTTACGGGTTCGCCGTACAGCGGCTCCCCCTTCTCCGGAAATCCGTTCAGCAGCCCCGGCTTCTCGTCGGGTCCGTATTCCAGTTCTGGCTCGTACACGACCAACGTTCCGTAGGCGCTAATCGCCGCCCAGCGGATCTGCCAACACGCGGAGTGATTCCGGCGGCGGCGGTATGCGCAGCGGATGGTCCGAATGCGCGCCAGGCACAGGCCGCTCACCGAACGCGCTCCTGTGTCCACCCAGCAGTGAGATCGCACCGAATTTCGAGGCGTACATCGCTTCGTTGAAGCCGCCCGATGGCGCGTGCGCGACGGCGACGATCGCTACCGGCTGGCCGGAGGCGAACACGGTGGCCGTGTAATCCCCTACCATGAGTCCGCCTGCCGTTTGCGGCAGCCACGACAAGCGCATCGGGCCGGCGAGAAAAGCCGGATTGCTCCAGGTCGCACCGCCGTTTTGCGATGAGATGAAGCCTGCCTCGAGCTGGCACGTGGAGACGCCGCACGCGCTGGAAGGGTAGAAATAATAGGTGAGGCCGACGTTCGCGCTCGCCCCGGCGGTGAGGGGCGCAACGCGGATGCCGGGCAGAAAATGGTCGACGCTTGAGTTTTGCGCATCGATCGGCACGCGCGCGGGAGCGGACCAGGCCAATCCGTTGGATGAGGTGCTGAGCACGATGTCGTTTTCCGCGCAACCATTGCGGAAGCGGCAATCCTGCCAGACCAGATAGACGGTGCCTGCGGCGTCGGTCGCGGCTGAAGGCAATGGTGCGCTGCGCAGGTTGCCTGCCTCGAAGTGATCCGAAATGGGAGATACCGTGACCGCGGCGCTCCAGGTCGCGCCGCCGTTGGTCGAGACGAATGAGAGCACGTCGCTCTCGAATGAATCGTCGATAGGCACGACGACGGTGCCGTTCGGCTGCACCACGGGTTGCCCGCCGATGCCAGTCGCGTCGTTGGCCGTCGCGAGCGGCGAGCCCCAGGTCAAGCCTCCGTCGACGGACGTGCTCATCTCGATGAGCCCATTGTTCGCGAGATTATCCCACTCGACGTAACAGCGCCCATAGAACGGACTGCCCGGCGAATCGTCGCAGGCGATCCAATCCTTGTCGGTCGACAGTTGCCCGGGTGCGATGCTCACGGGGTTGTTCCAGGTGAAACCGTCGCTCGAGCGGCTGACGACGACGGCCGGCGCCGGCGCACCGCTGAAGACGACGGGCAGACCGGCGATGAGCCAGACGGCATGGGCTGCGTCGTACGCGACCGACGGGTCGCTGATGCTGTCGAAGGGAGCTCCGGGCGTGACGATGTTGGTCGTGCCGGGCAGCACGCCGTTCTGCCAACTCATCCCGCCATCATGAGAGGTCGCGAACGCGATATCCGACGAGCCCGCTTGGAAGAACCGCCCCGACTGGAACGCGGCGACGATCGTGGAACCGGCGGCGACAGCCGCGGGCTCCACCTCAGTCGCGTGCTGGCTCGAGGCATTCGTGAAGACATCGTGCGAGATCGCGACGACGGCTGAGATCTGAGGACTTGGGGCTGAGCTTGCGCCTTTCGGATTTGCGATCGTCGAGCCCGGGCCGCAGCCTGCCGCGATCGCGCAGGCCGTTACGATTGCGGCGAGCGGGCGGAGGTCACAGCTCGACGATGGTACCCGCGTGGCTTTGCAACGCCCGACCATAGACGAGCTGAGCGCAGGCGAGGTCTTCAATGGCGATGCCAAGAGAATCGAATACCGTGATTTCATCCGGACTCTGCCTTCCGGCGGCGCGGCCTGCGAGCACGTCGCTCAGCAACGTGAGCTTCTTGTCAGCAGGGAGCTCTCCATCTTTGCGGGCGAGGATGAGGTTGCCGCTCTCGCGCGCAGCTCCGTCCGCGGAATCGATGAAAATATTCGCGTGCGCCACGAGATCGGCGCTCAACTCTCGCGTCTGCGGACCGCCAAACCCCACGGCGTTGATGTGCGTACCGGCCTTAACGTCGGCTTTCTTCAGGATCGGTTCGCGCGCCAAGGTGACCGTGCAGACGACTCCCGCGCCGCGGCACGCCTCCGAGACTGTCGCGCAGACCTGCGATCGCAATTCGCGCTCGTGCGCGAAGGCGGCGAGCGCGGCAGCGCGCTCGGCATTTCTTCCCCACACGCGCAATTCGTCGATCCGCATGACGGCTGCGAGCGCCTCGACGTGCGCCTTTGCTTGCACTCCCGTGCCGAGAATCGCGAGCGTGCGAGCATCCGGTCGCGCGAGCAGCGTCGTTGCGAGAGCCGAGGTGGCTGCGGTCCGGATCTCCGTGATGTAGCGCCCATCGAGCAGCGCCGCCGGCCGTCCGGTCTGCGGATCGAAGAGCGCGATCACCGCGTTATGCGTCGGAAGATGGAGATCTGCGTTTTTTGGGAAGAGCGTGACCAGCTTGGCTCCGATGGCGGAGACCCGCCGGCCGCCGAGCGCTCCGGGCATCGCACCGAGTACGCCATGCTCGCCCGTCGCAATCGTGCGCAGCGGTAAGGAGATCGCATCCGCAGCTTGGGCGGCAAGGGCATCGCGCACCGCCGCGAGGGCATCGCTCGGTGAGAGAAGTCGCGCGACGTCGTTTTCGTTGAGGAAGAGCACGGGTCAAACCGTCCTTTAGGTACGGCGCGGGAAAGCGGCCGTCACCTGCGAAGGGGGCGCCAGATGATCGAGGTCCGCGCCACCGACTTTGCCGAGGCGAAAATTTTCATCCCGGACGTCTTCGTCGATGCCCGGGGTTATTTCAAAGAGACCTTTTCGACCGACAAGTACGCAGCGGTGGGCCTGCATGACACCTGGCTTCAGGACAGCGTTTCTCGTTCCAAGCGCAATGTCATCCGGGGCATGCACTTCGATCCGCGCATGGCAAAACTCGTGCAAGTGCTGCGCGGACGGATCTTCGACGTCATCGTGGACGTGCGAGCCGGTTCGCCCACCTACAAACGCTGGCAAGGCTTCGAACTCACCGAAGACAACCACCATCAGTTGTACGTCCCATGCGGTTTCGCCCATGGTTTCCTGGCGTTGGCGGATGACGTCATCGTGCATTACAAGATGAGCGCGCTCTACGACCCCAAGAGCGAAGGCGTGCTGAGCTGGCGTGACCCGCAGGTGGCTATCGCGTGGCCGCTGCAAGGCGACCCGATCCTGTCCGCAAAAGATGCCGCCGCGCAAGGGGAGCCCTGATGGACGCCGCGCCCAAAAAGCCCACCGGAATTTTCATCACCCGCTCGATCGACGCGCTCACCGAAGAAGAGCATCAGGCACGCGGACCGGCGCTGCGTCGCGCACTGGGGCCGTGGGCGCTCATCGCTCTTGGGCTCGGCAACATGGTCGGGGCGGGGATCTTTGCCACGGTCGGCACCGGCATCCACGATTACGCCGGGCCCGGGATCTTGCTCTCGTTCGCCATCTGCGCTGTCGCGTCTGCGTTCGCAGGCTTGTGCTATGCGGAGTTCTCGTCCATGGTCCCGATCGCGGGCAGCGCCTACACGTACACCTACGCGACGCTCGGCGAGTTCGTGGCCTGGTTGATCGGTTGGAATCTCATCCTTGAATACGGGATGTCGGCCGCGCCCGTCGCGTCGACCTTCTCGCAGAACATCCAGATCTCGCTCGCCGGCGTTGGGATTCACCTGCCGATGTGGGCGACTGCGTCCTACAATCCCGCAGCGCATACGTACTTCGACGTCTTGGCCGCGGCCGTGGTCATCGGGTTTGCGCTGCTCGTCTCGTTGGGCGTTCGGGAATCAGCCGGCACGAACTCGGTGCTCGTCATCATCAAGATGGGCGTGCTCGCGTTCTTCGTGCTCATCGCGCTGCCGCATTTCCACGCGGCGAACTTCATCCCGTTCATGCCGCACGGCTGGCGCGAACCCGCGGCCAACCATACGATCGTCGGCGTCATCCCGGGCGCCTTCTATGCGTTCTTCGCGTTCATCGGGTTTGACGCGGTCACGGTGGCGGCGGAAGAGGCCAAGAAGCCGCAACGCAACGTGCCGATCGGGGTGTTGGGATCGCTCGCGTTCGGCACGCTCTTCTATACGGCGGTCGCCGTCGCGCTCATCGGCTTGCAGCCGGCGTCCGCGATCAACTCCAACACGCCGCTGCCGACCGCGCTCGCCGCCGTCGGTCTCAACCGCTTCGCGTGGACGGCGATCCTGGGAGCGCTCCTTGGTACGTCGTCCGTCATCCTCACGGCGATCTACGGCCAGAGCCGGCTCTTCATGGTGATGGCGCGAGACGGCTTGCTCCCCAAAGGGGTGGCGACGATCAGCCCGCGCTTCCGGACGCCGGCTCGCATGACGGTCGTCATGGGCATCGTCATCGCGCTCTTGGCCGGCTATTTCAACCTCGACACGCTGCTCAGTTTCGTGAACACGGGAACGCTCTCAGCGTTCCTGCTCGTGTGCGTCGGCGTGATCGTGCTGCGTTACACCCAGCCCGATCGGCCGCGGCCTTTCCGCACGCCGCTCGTCCCGCTCGTGCCGGCGCTTGGGGCGATCATGTCCGCCTTCCTCATGGGCTACGGCACGGATCGGATCATCTGGATCCGCTTCGGGGTGTGGATGATCGTGGGGCTTGCGATCTATTTCCTGTACGGATATTGGCATAGCGAAGCGCGCAAGGCCGCGCTTGCTCGCCAAAAAGCCGTTTGAGCTTAGGGCTGCGGGCCGGGCGCCTGGGCGGCGTTCACGCCGGCCGTCATCGACGACGAATCCAATGCAAGAGACCATCTCTGCCGGTCGTGCACGCTTCCGCCAGCGTGTTTGGCCGGACCGCTGTAATGCAGCGTGTCTTCCATGACGGCCTGCAACGAGATAAGCCGGCGGTCGTCGCGATCGTAGTCGAACTCCGCGGTGATCTTCGCCGTGCCGACCGCATACCCGAGCGGTTCGCCGGAGGATGTCATCACGGGCTCGCGCATCGACACGGTTCCCGTGGCTTGAATCGTGAAGACGTGGACGCCGAGCACCATGCGGGTCCCCGTGACGGAAAAGCGCATCACCGGCTGCGCCGTCATCGCGTACAGTTTTGTCCCAAGCTTCGCGGTCCAAGCATCGCCGACTGCGAGATCATCGCCCGCTTTGACCGCGGTCTCGCCGAGGAACGGAAGCGGCAGAAGGAAGAGGCCCCCGAGCTTGCCTGAATCGCGCACGATCCGGCCGCGCGCGTCGACGAGCGACCAGCTCTGACCGGGCGTCGTCACCGGCTTCGCGTCATCGACGGTCGCCGTGATCGAGCCCGAACGGTGGACCGTCACGCCATGCCCGTCAATTTTCATCACGACGATGCGCTCGTATCCCTTGACGTTGGTCGGTGCGAGCGCCTGATCGATCGCGTGGCCGAAGGCGTCTTTGCCTGCGATCGACTGCGACAACACTGCGTGCAGGCTGTAGTCCAGCCTCTCGCCGATCCTGCGGGTCTGCACCTGCGGGAGCGGCGAGGCTTGCGGCATGTCGGCGACAGTCGAAGGGGTCGCCATAAAAAATGCGGCGACCAACGGGAGAAGGGACATTCGCATGGCCCCTTATGTCGCCGAGCGAGCGCTCCCTGTCATTAACAATCTACGGGACACCCAAATGTAGCAGCGGACACAGGGAGGCGCTGCTACATGATACTTTTCTCGCCCGCTCTTTCCGCAAGTTTGCCGAGGTTGACCATGACGATGACGCCGATGACCGTGATGATGACGGCGTACAAGAACTCCGGTAAGATGCCTTTGCCCGCAGGAAGAAACTGTTTGATGAGATCCGTGATCGCGCTGTTCCATGCCAGCGCCGCGATGACACCGAAAGCCGCGCTCGCAAGCGCGATCATCGTCGCGAGATATTGGGCTCGGTTGCCCATGGGTGCACCTCCTCGTCGTACGTGACGCCGCCTGCGTCACGAAGACGCGTTCTTTTTTGAAGCCGTGGTCCACACCTCGGCTCGCGGAGGGGATTTTGCACGGCTGGGCCAACCTGCAGCCACGCGCGACCGCTCGGGTCGCCGCGGTTCTTCTTTTTCGCTCCGCAACGAAAGGGACATCGATGTCTTCACGAACGCTTTGCGCTTCGTTCATCGTCACCGGGCTCTTGGCGGCAAGTCTGTCGCTCGGCGCGTGCGGCGGCGGATCGAACAGTGGCCAGAACGCGGCGAACAGCACCCCGAGTGCAGCCGGTCAGGCCATGAACGCCATGAACGGTCCGGCGCCGATTCCGGCAGATCTCAAGTGCAAGACCCAGATCGTCTGGGTGAACCTGAGCTCGGGCAAGTACCACGAACAAAACGATCCATGGTTCGGGCGCACCAAACACGGCGAATATATGTGTCTTGCCGAAGCCAATCTTCGCGGCTATCATCTCGCCGGAGGCGGCAACGGGTCGATGGGTTCTGGCATGTCAGGCAGTTCGCGCCACCATCATCAGGAGCCGAGCGCGTCGAGCACCTGACGCTTAATGCTCTTCGATGCCTGAGACGAGATACGCGGGCGCGCCGCACGTGCCGAACGCCAAGCGCGTGATGCTGCCCTTGAGCACGACGTTGTCGCCTGGAGCGAAGGGGTCGCCGCTCCCCGGCGGTGCGACGATGAGGATCCGGCCGCCCCATGGCGCGCCCGTGGGCGGTCCGAAGCGAACGTAGGTGCAAGAGAGGTTGCGCTCGATGCGGCCTGAGATCCACGAGAAGTCCGCGGCGTGCCCCAGCGCGGGGTAGTCACCGGTCGCGATGGGGAGCGGCGAGGCCAGGGGCAGCACCGCATGTTTGACCGGCATCGAACACGCGACGAGGGCGCAGGCGCACCAGACGGCGGAAAGCAGGCGCAGTCTCAAGTCGTCCTTTGTGGGCGACTTTTTCGTCGCCCTCTACAAGTGTAACGCGGTGAACGTCTGGGGCAGGATTCCGAAGACGATCGTTCCCACTGCACCAGCGGCGACGGCCACCCAGGGCGCGAACGCGTTGCCCGACGGCGCGGCCGCTTCCCCCTCGACGTACGAGTACATATCCCAGACCACCTTGCCGTAAACATAAAACGACACGAGCGTGCCCGCCACGAGGGTGACGGCGAGCGCGATGCCCCACGGACCCGCCAAGAACCCTTGTTGGAGGAGCAAGAGCTTTCCGTAGAAACCGGCTGTCGCCGGGATGCCGGCAAGCGAGAAGAAGAACAGCGCCATGGCTGCTGCCGGCCAAGGCCTGCGGAAGTGCAGCCCCTTGTACGCGTCGAGATCCGCATAGGCGTCGGTGCCGTCTCCCAACAGCGCCATCACGCCGAAAGCTCCAAGCGATGTGAGCGCGTAGGCGAACAGATAGAAGAGCAGCGTGTTGAGACCGCTTTGTTGCACGCCGGCGAGTGCAACGACCATGTATCCCGCCTGGGCGATGCTCGAATATCCCAAGAGTCGCTTGAGATTGCGTTGACGGATCGCTCCGAGGTTGCCCACGAGCATCGAGAGGATGGCTACAGACCACAGCGGTACGAGCGCGAACGAATCTTGACCGAACACCTCGTACGCGATGCGCGCCAGCACGGCGAACGCCGCCACTTTGACGGCCACCGCCATGTAGCCGGTGACTGCGAGGGGCGAGCCCTCGTACACGTCGGGCACCCACGTGTGGAACGGCGCGAGCGCGAGTTTGAATGCGAGTCCCACCAAGAAAAGCGCGAATCCCGCGATGAAGAGCGTACCACCGCTCACCGCTGCCGAATGCAAGGCCGCCAGACCGACGCCGCCCGCCGATCCATAGAGCAATGCGGATCCAAAGATCAAGAATCCCGACGCGAGCGAACCGAGCAGGACGTACTTGAGCGCAGCCTCTTGCGAGGCTTCTCTTGGGAAGCCGGTGCCGGCGAGCACGTACAACGAGAGCGAGAGCTGCTCGATGCCCAAGAAGATGATGATGAGGTTATTCGCGCCCGCCATCACCATGCCGCCGATCGTGCAAAACACGAGCAATGCGGCATACGAACCTGGGCTGCCGCCGTCTTCGGCTTTGCGTAACGACGACAGCACGAGGGTGATCGCAAGCGTGAGCAACAGCAAGACATCGAAGGCCCAGGAGAAACGGTCGCTCGCGAAAGCCCCCGCAAGCGTCGTCTCGGTATGGCCGTAGAGCGGCACGAGGGCGAGGAACGACGCCACGCAACTGACGATCCCGATGCTGTAGAGCACCGTCTTGGAGGCCGAGCGAGAGACAAGATCGACGAGCATGATCAAAAGACCGCCGGCGCTCAGCGCGACGATCGGCGCAAGGACCGCCCAGGAGATGCTGACACCTGCGACGCTCATCATCGTTGACCGGGCTCCGCGAGCACGGCGCCGACGATCGTGTTCGCGCCCGTTCCCGACGGCGTGCGGTCGTTGAACCAGCCGGGCCAGACGCCCAAGAAGATGATCCCGGCGAGCAGCGGGGCGAGCAGCCACGCTTCTCGCGGGCGCATTTCCGACACGGTGCGCTCATCGGGCACGCGCACCGGACCATGCATGGTACCTTGGAGCAGCTTGAGCATGTACACGCAGGCAAGCACGACGGCGACGAGCGCGATGCTCGTGAAGACCGGCTGCGTCTGCCAGCTGCCGATGAGGATGAGAAACTCGCCTGCAAAGCCAGAAAGGCCCGGCAAACCCAGCGCGGCCATGGCGGCGATGAGCATCATGACGCCCAAGCGTGGCGCCTTCTCGGCAAGACCTCCGAAGCGCGAGAGGTCGCGCGTGCCCACGCGTTCTTCGATGAACCCGAGCAGCAAGAACAGCGCCGCGGCGATGAGTCCATGGCTGACGAGCATGAGAATGCCCGCGGACACCGAGGTGATATCAAAGGCGAAAAACGCAAGCCAGACAAGGCCGAGGTGGGAGAGCGACGAGAACGCGACGAGCGTCTTCATGTCTTGCTCGCCCATCGCGGCGATCGCGCCGTAGACGACGCTGGCTACCGCGAGCACGAGCAGCGGCAGCGCAAAAGCATGTGCGGCATGCGGGAAGAGCGGCAGCGCAAAGGCCAGCATGGCGAAGAGTCCAGCCTTGCTCTGCACGCCCGAGACCATGGCGACGACAGGGGGCGGCGCGCTCGTGTACGTCGGCGGCATCCAGCTGTGGAACGGAAAGGCAGGCGTCTTGATGAGAAACGCCAGCGCAAATGCGATGAAGATCCACGCTTCTGCAGGTCCGGTCAGACGCAACGCCAGCGTTCCAAGCTCGAACGTGTGCGACTGGCTCACGAGCGCGACGATGCCGAGCAGCAGCGCCAGCCCTCCGGCGCCGTTGTAGATGAGGTAGCTCCAGGCCGCCTGGCGCGCGCCCGGGTGATCGGCAAAGCCCGTGAGCAGCAAGAACACGGGTATGAGCATCAGGTCCCAATAGAGGTAGAACAGCAACAGATCTGCCGCCGTGAAGAGCCCGAGCAGCGTCGTTTCGAACGCGAGCAAGAGGCAGAGATACCCGCGCAGCCGTTGCGCGTGCGCGTACGAAAACGCAGCCCAGATGCACGCGACCGAGACGAGGGTCGTGAGCAGCACGAAGAACAGCCGCAACGCATCGACACGCACGTGATAGGCGGCGACCCACGGGCCTGAGATCCATGGAATCGTTTGATCGGCCGCGACATTCGGACCGAGCGAGAGAAACGCGAGGGAGAAGGCAAACGTCAAGAGCGCGCCCGCAAGCGCGACGCCTTTTTGCACGGACGTCGCTGCCCGTGGGATGAGAAGCAGCACGAGCGCTGTGAGCAAGGGCAAGAAGATGACGGTGTCGATCAGCATGTCACTTCATCCCGACCGCGGCGGCGCCGTGCACGAGATACAGATAGAAGGCGAGCACGAGCACCATGCCGATGACCATCGTCAGCCCATAGCGGCGCAGATAGCCGGTCTCCCAGGAACGCATGACGTCGCCGATCTTGGTCGTCGCGCCGGCCACGCCCGAAGTGAAACCACCCACTCCGTCCGGTTCGACGTATCGCGCCACATCGCTTGCGACCGTCAGTGCGGGCACCTCGAAAAGCCAATGATAGATGGTGTCGAAATAGTACGCGTTCAGAAGCAACGCTCGCAGCGGTGAGAGCACGGTGCGCAGCTTTGTGCGCGCCTGGGAGGCACGACCGTAGAGCGCCCAGGCGACAGCGATGCCGACGAGCGCGGCGGCGATCGCGATACCGGTCACCATCGCGTTGATGCCGCCCATCTCCGGCAAGGCCCCCGCGAACACCGGCTCGAGCTTCGCAGAGATGGCGTCATGTCCGGGTAAGACGAGCCATCCCCCGATCACGGACAATACGGCGAGGATGGAGGTGGGCACGGCCATGCTCGTGGAGCTCGCTGCGTGCGGTTCGCGCGTGCCCCGATAATCGCCGGACAGAAAGGTCAAGAACAGCAGCCGGAACATGTAATACGCGGTCAAGAGCGCCGTGGCGACGGCAAATGCCCACAAGACAGGATGGCCGTGCGTCAACAGTTGGTCGAAGATCGCATCTTTCGAGAAAAAGCCTGCGAACGGCGGGATGCCGGAAATGGCAAGCGTGCCGATGAGAAAGGTCCAAAAGGCGAGCGGCATCCGCTTGGCCAGCCCGCCCATCTTACGGACATCCTGCTCGCCGTCAAGGTTGTGGATGACGATGCCGGCGGCCATGAAGAGCAGCGCTTTGAAAAACGCGTGCGTGATGAAGTGGAACGTGCCTGCGGCATATGCGCCCACGCCCACGGCCAGGATCATGTAGCCGATCTGGCTCATGGTCGAATACGCCAACACGCGTTTGATGTCGTATTGCACGGTCCCGACCGTCGCAGCGAAGAAAGCCGTGGCGCAACCGATGACCGCAACCGTCATCGCCGCGAAGGGCGCGTGGTCATAGATGGGGTGCGCGCGCGCAATGAGGTAGACGCCTGCGGTCACCATCGTGGCCGCGTGGATGAGCGCGCTCACAGGCGTTGGCCCCTCCATCGCGTCGGGCAACCAGGTCTGCAATGGAAGCTGCGCGGATTTCGCGACCGCGCCCAGCAGAAGCCAGATCCCGATCCAATCGAGCGCATTCGTGTTGGCAGCGCTCACGTTGCCGAACACCTCTTTGTACGACAGGCTTCCGAAGTGCGCGTACATGAGGAAGATAGCGACCATGATGCCCACGTCGCCGATGACGTTCATGATGAGCGCTTTGCGCGCCGCCAGGACCGCCGCGGTGCGTTGCGCGTCGAAGCCGATGAGCAGGTAGGAGGCTAGGCCGACGCCGCCCCACCCCACGAGCAGCCACAAGAAATTGCCGGCCATGACGAGCAGAAGCATCATGAACACGAACAGGTTCATGTAGGCGAAGAACGTGCGATAGCCGTGCGAGTCCGCCATGTAGCCGACAGAATAGAGATGGATGAGAAAGCCGACGCCCGTGATGATGAGCATCCACAGCAGCGCCAGAGCGTCGATGCGCATCTCGAACGAAATGGTGAGCGGAGGGATGTGCGCCCAGAAGACGGGATGCGCCGCCCACGCAGGCGGATATTTCACGGTCACGACTTGAGCATCGGGCGGGAGGTGCCACACGGTCCACGCGAGCATCGCCGTGAGCACGAACGCGCCGAGGATGGAGAGGTTTCCGATGACGGCCGATACGGAGCGGTGCACCCGCGGGCCGACGAGCGCGATGAAGATCGTGCCGAGCAGCGGCAGAGACAAGATCGTGAACGGTGCCGTGGTCAAAAAGCCCTGCATCAGCCCCTCATGACCGAGATGTCGTCGACGTCAGCATCACGCTTGCGTCTGAAGACCATGACGACGATGGCGAGCGCGATGGCGGCCTCGGCGGCTGCGACGGTGATGACGACGAAAACGAAGACTTGCCCCGTCATGTCGACGAACTGGCGGGCGAAGGCGGCGAAAACGAGATTGCCCGCGTTCCACATGAGCTCGATCGCCATCAGCATGGTGATAGGATTGCGGCGCAACAGAAAGCCGATGGCACCGATCACGAACAGCGCGCTCGCCACGGTCAGATAATCGCCGAGCGGTATCTGCGGCGCCGCCATCTAGAAGCGCACCTCCCGACGACCTGCCATGACCACGACGCCGATGACGGCGACGAGCAGGACAAACCCCGTCACTTCAAAGGCGAAGAGGTTCGTGGTCAAGAGCGCGTTGCCGAAACTTGCGACAAGCCCGAAATCGGCCGGCGCTTGCGGATAATTTCCACCGTGCGCCAGTCGCACGCCGAAGGTCAAAAGAGCGAGCGCGGCTATGCCCGCGACGATGGAAGGCACCGCCTGAAAGCTCAAAACGCTCGGCGCACGCTCGATCTCCTGGTTGCCGATCGTCAAGAGCGCGATGACGAACAGGAAGAG
>JAJPHJ010000136.1 GCA_021325335.1 Pseudomonadota bacterium
AATCTCGGGGCGACAGGATTTGAACCTGCGAACCTCTCGGTCCCGAACCGAGCGCTCTACCAAGCTGAGCTACACCCCGGCGAGCAACGGACCACCCGATCTTCATACGAACGTCACCCGGCGACCGGTTCTGCTTCTGCCGGATTTTGACGGCTTCCTTGAGTGGACGACTCCGACCGGGAATCGCGGGGAGAACTCCCGAAGGCCGATTTCGCTTTTTCTCTCACCGGAGTCGAACATCACATGCGGTTTTTGATCGTCGGGTGTGGCCGCGTCGGGTCCACGCTGGCAAAGCGGCTCGTGCGCGAAGGTCACGACGTCACGGTCGTGGACGAGAACTCCAACGCGTTCCGCCGCGTGGGGCGCGATTTCCCCGGCAAACTGGTCCTGGGCACGGGCATCGACGTCGACGTGCTGCGGCGAGCCGGCGCCGAAACCGCCGACGGTTTCGCAGCCATCACGCAAGGCGACAACCGCAACATCATGGCAGCGCTCATCGCGCAGCAGCATTTCAAGATCCCGCGCGTGGTGGCGCGGATCTACGACCCCGAACGGTCGCAGATGTACCGGGAATTCGGCGTCGCGACCGTCTGCCCGACGACGGTCGGCGCGCGGCTCATGTCCGGTGCCTTGCTCGAAGGCGAGTTCTCATCGCTGCTCTTCGATCAAGCAGATGCCGAGATCGTCGAACAGCACGTGCCCGGCGAAAATCCTCCGCGCGTCGGCGACATCACGGTTGCCGGAAAGAGCCAGGTGGCGCTCGTGGTGAGGGGCACGCACAGCATCATCCCGGCGCCCGACACTGCCTTGCAAAAAGGCGACCGCCTCGTCGCGATCGTCAAGTCTGATTTCGTCACCGAATTTCGCAAGCTGCTGGGCAGTTCGCTCGCGAAGGCTGGGTCCTGATGTTCATCGTCGTGGTCGGCGGAGGCAAGCTTGGCACGTACGTGGCCAAGGCGCTTCTCGAAGAAAAGCACGAGGTCGTCGTCATCGAGAAGGATGAAAAAAAGGCCGCGCGCCTGTGCCAGTTCTTGAGCTGCGAGATCGCGCGCGTCGGCGACGGCTGCGACCCGCTCGTGCTGGAAGAGGCCGGTGCCGGACGGGCCGACGTGGTCATCGCCGATACGGGCGACGACGAGGACAATCTCGTCATCTCGCTCGTCACCAAAAAGAAGTTCTCCCGCCCGCGCACGATCGCGCGCGTCAACAACCCGAAGAACAAGCAGATCTTCGAGGAGCTTGGCATCGATTCGGTCGTGAGCGGCACCGAGATCGTGCTGAGCATCGTCCAGCAAGAGGTCAACGTCAAGGACGTCGCGCCGCTCATGTCGTTTCGCGGCGGAAACCTCGAGCTCGTGCGGCTATCCGTCCCTGCGTCTTCCCCGGCCAATCAAAAGCGGCTCTCGGACCTCCGCTTGCCCAAACACTGCGTCATCGTCGCTCTCGAACGAGACGGCGACGTGATCGTGCCCGACGGCGAAACGCTCGTGCGCGCAGGCGATGCGATGCTCATCGTCATGCAACCGGGCGCGACGAAAGAACTGCGTACGGAGCTCGTCGGCGCCGTCTAACAGCGCGCAAATACATTTGCGCGCGCTACACATCCAACGCCTATGTAAGGGTCGCGAATTTATTCGCGACCTTTAACCGAACCCGCGCGTGAAGTTGCCGATGCGCAGTTGCGGGAACTTTTGGCGTAAACCATTCAGCCAGTTGCGCATGCCGAGCGGCCGGCTCTGCGGTCGCCCGACCGCAGCGAAGTACAACGCCGGGTCGACGTTGAGCGTGCGCGTCTGGAGCATCTCGACCGATACGTCGCGCAGCAGCGCGTCGAGCGCTTCGACCTCGAGCGGATCGTCGGTCACCCCGGGATGGGTGAGCAAGTTGAGCGAGACCGCGACGCCGGCCGTGGCCGCGAGGCGCAGACTTCCAACGACATCCGCAAAACCGTAGCCACGCGGGCGATAATAGGCCGCGTACGCGTCGGGGCGAGCCGAGTTGAGGCTCACGCGAATGGAATCCAAGCCGGCAGCGATCAGCTTTTCCAGGGCAGCCGGGCGGCTGGCGTTGGTGTTGCAATGGATCGCACCTGCGCCGGTGGCGTTGCGGATGCGCCGGATGGCTCGCGCGATGAGATCGACTGCAAGCAGCGGCTCCCCCTCGCACCCCTGACCGAAGGAGACGATGGCATCGGGGACGCTTCGCAGGTGTGCGATCGCGACGTCGCAGATCTCTTCTTCTGTCGGGCGGTTCTTCACCCGCTCCTGCGCGCTCCGCACCGTCGAATTTGGATCCTGCTCCGAGATGCAGCCTAGGCATCGCGCGTTACACGCGGGCGACACGGGCAACGCCGCCTCTCCTTGGCGCAAGAACACGTTTTGCGCAGTGAAGCAGCCGTATTCGGTCGCGCACCGCGATAGTTGCGCCACCATAGCGTTGCGCGGAAACTCGACCGATCGCAACGCGATGGCCTCGCGCACCGCCTCTTCGGAATGTGACTGCGGCGACCAGCTGACGAGCTCGTCCGTCTGGACGGCGGCAACGCGAAACCCGTCTTCAGCCCACGCGAGCGCGCTATATCCGTAGAGCGGCAGGCTTGGGGCGCCGGCTCGTTCGACGTAGGCTGGGAGAGCGACCCGGGTGTAGCCGAGCGGAAGCGCGGCCGCCACCGCATTGATCGGCTCGCCTTCGAAATGTTCGAGCGGTGTGAGTTCGCCGCCCGAAAAGCCGACGGGCGAACGCCCAGGCAGCGTGAGGAGCAACGACCCCGCGGGCAGCGGAATGAAGTCTTTGGGATCGGCTGCGGCGATAGCTCCGCCATCCACCGCAGCTTGCGAAGCAGGCAGGTCGAGAACCGTTCCATTCCGCTTTGCGAAGACCGAGCGCAGACGGCTGAGCGAAGCGCGATGCTTGAGCGCCATCGCGGGTCACGAACCAGCCGGCGTCGCGGCGCGTAAAACCGCGATTTCCGTGCGAAACACAAGATGTGCGTTGCCGCTGAGAAACACGTCTGACCCAGGGCCCGCCCACTCGACGCCGACGACTCCGCCCTTCGAGCGCACCTTCACCGGGGACGCTGTCTTGCCCGCGTTGATAGCGCAGACCGCGACGGCGCACGCTCCCGTACCACATGCCAAGGTTTCTCCGACGCCGCGCTCGCGAACGCGCATCGCGATCTCCCCGGGGCCGGCGACCATCGCGAGCTCCACGTTCGTGCGGTCCGGATCGCCGTCGGTCAAAATGCTCGCAAGGCTATCGAGGTCCATGGCATCGACATCACCTAAGCAAAAGGCGACCAGATGAGGATTGCCCATGTCCACGGCATGGCAGACCACGTCTCCTTGCGCAGCACCGGCATGCCGGGTGCGCCCCACGTCCATGAAACGAGGCGTGCCCATGCGGACGCGCGCCCCAGGCTCTTCGCACCAATCGATGACCTCGACGTTTATCGCGCCGGCGCGCGTCTGAATGTCGAAAGAACGCTGCCCCGGATCCTGTTCGTGGAGAAAGCGCGCCACGCAGCGGACGCCATTGCCGCACATTTCGGCTTCGCTCCCGTCCGCGTTGAAAATACGCATAGCCGCCGTGCAACCCGCTTGCGCAGGCTGCTCGAGCACGAGCAGGCCGTCAGCGCCGATCGAAAAACGCCGGCGGCACAGCTCTCGCGCAAGCTCAGCGTAGGGAAGGCCGCGAAGATCGCGCGCGTCGAGCAACAGAAAATCGTTGCCCGTCCCGTGGCACTTCGTGACGGTCACAGAGGTCATGATCCGGAATGCGGTTATTGCGCGACGGGACTGCGGACCGCGCCGTCATGCGCGGCGACTTCCTGATTTTCGGCGACTGCTGCGCGAGGCGTTCCGATCTCCGTGCTGGAGAATTGCACCGCCGTTTGCGGCGAAACGGTTGAAACCGCATGCTTGTAGACCAGATGCGGTTTGTTGTCGTACTCGAGAATGATCGTGAAATTGTCAAAACCTCGCACGTGACCGCGGAGCTGGAATCCGTTGCGCAGGTAGATGGTCACGGGCGCGTTTTCGCGCTTGATCGCAAGCAGATATGCATCTTGCAAGGGAACGTTGTTCTTCACGCCATCTTCTCCACTATCTCTCGCGCCGCGCCATGCATGAATGCCGCGGCTCTTGGCGGTTGCAAGTGCTTCACGCCGGCGTTAATCTTTCCCTTGCCAACGCCGCGAACGCGGCGATGGCATCGGCCTCGACCCGCGCGTCGATGACGGCTGCGTCGCGCATCCGCCTGAACCAGGTCTGCTGTCGCTTCGCATACTGCATGGTCCGCTTGACCGTGCTCGCGATCGCCTCGCGTCTGTCTGCAAGACCATCCCAGAGCGCGAGCGACTCTGCGTAGCCCAACCCCGAGAGCGCAGGCGCGTCGGGTGCGGCAGCCCGTACGGCGACCGCTTCGTCCACGATGCCAGCCGCGAACATCTCGGCGACGCGATGCTCCACTCTTTGGCTCAAGTCCGGTTTCGATAGCGTGAGGCACGCGACCGCGGCGCGGATCGCAGGAGGTCGCGCGAGCTTGCCTCCCTCACGATGCTTGCAAAGCGCACGTTCGAGTCCCCGGACGATCCGATATCGATCTCGGGGGCCCGTCACGGCGGCGATGGCAGGACTGCGGACGCGAAGCCATTCCCACAACACGTCGGCGGGGTGCGTCGCGGCTTCGCGTCGCAGCCGCGATCGGAGGTTGTCGTCCGGCGGCGGCCGGTCGAGCGGCATCGTGCCCAGCAGTGCTTCGATGTAAAATCCCGTGCCGCCGACGACGATCGGCAACTTGCCGCGCGCGCCAATGTCTGCGATCGCCGCAAGCGCATCGGCCGCATAGCGCGCAGCGCTGTAGCGGTCCTTGGGATCCAAGAAAGCGTAGAGATGATGGGCCACGCCTCTCCGCAATCGTGCCGGCGGAACCCCGGTCCCGATACACATCCCGCGATAGACCTGCCGTGAATCGGCATTGACGATCTCGCCTCCGAGGAGTTCGGCGACTCCAAGCGCGACGTTCGATTTGCCGGACGCGGTGGGACCGCAGATCACAAGCGCGCGAGGCGCGCCGCCGTTCAACTCCGGTGAAAGGCCTTGGCGAGCGACACCGGGTCGAGCCGCAGCATCGTCGGCCTTCCGTGAGGACAAGTCTGCGGCTCCCGGCAAGCGCGCAGCCGCTCGTAGAGCGTGAGCTGTTCCTGCGGGCTGAGCGGCTCGTGCGCGCGCACGACGGAGTGACACGCGACGCTGGCAAGGATGCGCAGGCGACGCGTCTCGCTTGAGCCTGCGGTGCCGTTCGACCGCTGCAACTCATCGGCCAAGTCATCTAAGATTCCGATGAGATCGAAGCGCCGCTCGCCGTACCCGAACGGCAACGCGGAAATGCGGTAGGCGTCGTCTCCGAACTGCTCGACGGTCACGCCCATCGCATCGAGTTCGTCGCGGCATGCCTCGAGCGTCGCGATCCGGTCGGGTGAAAGCTCGACGATCTTAGGCAGCAAGAGGGGGGCGGAACCCGCCCGCGCCCCGCTACGGTCTCGCAGCGCTTCGAACGCGACGCGTTCGTGCGCGGCATGCTGGTCGAGCACCACGAGTTCTTGACCTTCTCTGACGACCACAAAAGTTTGATCGATCTGCCCGAGCGCTCGGGCATCGCTCGGGTACGGCACTGCAGAACTGCCGCCGGCTCCCGGCTGGAGTAACGACAGCGCCGGCAAAGCGGCGAGCGGGTCGAGGCTTGATGCTGAGCTGTGTGCGGGATCCGAACCTAGTCCAAACGGCGAAGCCGCCACGCCGCTTTGCGATGAGATTGCGTCGCTCACGGCGCTGCGCACGACATCGAAGATCGTCGCAGCGCTCACGAACCGGACTTCGATTTTGGTCGGATGCACGTTCACATCCACGTCGCCCGGTGGGATCGAGAGCAAGAGGACGCCGAATGGGTGGCGTCCGCTGCTGATGCGATTCGCGTAGGCGGCGGACCAAGCCGCGCTCAATGCCGGGCTGCGTACGAGCCTGCCGTTCACGAAGAGAACTTGTGCCTGGCGGCTAGGACGATCCGCGCCGACGCGCGAGGTGTAACCGCCGATGCCGATCATGATGTTGGGCGACGAACTCACGGGCGTCAGCGAGCCGCGGCTGCCACGACCGAATACCATCTCCAATCGCTCGAGCGGAGCATCGACCGCCGGCAGGGACCAGATGTCGCGTCCGTCGTGGCGCAAAGAGAACGCGACCCTCGGCCAGCCCAGCGCAAGGCGCGAGAGAAAAGCGCTAACCCGGGCAAATTCGGTTTTCTCGCTGCTCAAGAAATCGCGGCGGACCGGCGTCGCGGCAAAGAGCTCGCGGACGACGACCTTGGTCCCCGGCGACGCGGCGACACGGCCTACCGCGCCGGCCACCCCGTTGCGTGCGATGCTGCGAGCGCCGAAGTTCTGCCCGGCCGGGCGGGAGATCAGCTCGAGCGTGCCGGCCGCGGCCGCGATGCTCGCCAGACCCTCGCCGCGGAAACCGAGCGTGCGGACCGCGAAGAGATCCGCAGCCGTCGACAGCTTGCTCGTACCGTGACGATGCAAGGCCACCGGCAAGTCGTCGGCGAGGATGCCGCGTCCGTCGTCAGCGACGACGATCTCGGACCGGCCGCCGCCGCGCAGTTCGACGGCGATCCAGGTGGCGCCGGCATCCAGACTATTCTCGACGAGCTCCTTGACGACCGAGACAGGGCGCTCGATGACCTCGCCCGCGGCGATCTGCGCGATCGTCTCAGCATCGAGGAGACGCACGCGTTCCAACGTCTGCACGCGACCGGGTTCGCGAAGAGCACAGCGGCGCCTTGTTTAGCGGACTGAAGCGGGCCCGTACACGGAGAGCGAGTTCCGCCCGTTCTCTTTGGCGGCGTACAGGGCATCGTCCGCTGCCTTCACGAGCGCTTGCTTCGACGTGACGTCTTGCGGATAGCTCGCGACCCCGATGGAGATCGTCGTTTTCGCGGAGTTCGGCCCGAACGCGAAGTCCAGGTCTTCGATCGTCTTGCGGATGCGGTTCGCCACGACCGCCGCCTCGGACTTGATCGTGCCTGGCATGACGACGACGAATTCATCTCCGCCATAGCGGCAGCACACGTCATCGCGGCGAGCCTGCTCGCGCAAAAGCGCGCCGAAGCGGCGCAGCACCTCATCGCCCGCCGGGTGACCGAACGTGTCGTTGATGCCCTTGAAGTTGTCGAGATCGATGATGAGCAGCGATAGCGACGTTCTCCCCGCTTGCGCTTTGCGAAACTCCACTTCGAGACGCTCGTGATAGGCGCGGCTGGTGAGCAGCCCTGTGAGCGCGTCGGTATCGGCCATTGCCCGCGTCCGGCTGTGGAGCAATGCGTTGCGCACGCCCACCGATGCGAGCGAGACAAGCCGGCCGACGAGCCCGAGCTGTTCGGCGGCGTACGCATTGGGCTGGTTGGCGATGAGTTGCACGCACCCGACGGTCTGCCCGTCGCCGATGATGGGCACGACCAGGCTCCCGCGCGAGCTCGCGTAGAGATCGCCGTCGGGCTGGCGTGAATCCTTGTGGAGATCTGCAACCAGCGCGGCTCGCTGTTTCGTGGCCGCGTACCCGACGACTCCTGTGCCGAATGCGATCTTCTTATTGCGGTAACTGGCCACGTCGGCCCCGGCGATCTCGGCTGCGATGAGCATTTCTTCTTGCGCCGTCTCGTCGTACTGCACGACATAGATCACGCAGGTATCCCAGGGGACGACGCGCCGGAACTGGCCGAGCAGGTTCAAGAGTTGCACGAGCACGTCGGAAAGGGAGAGTTGCGACCCGAGCTCTGAGCCTGCGTTCAGCACTTGATCGATCGCTCGTAATTGCCGCTCTGCCCGTCGCCTGCTATAAAACGCGTAGAGCATGGCGAGATAGGGGACGAAGGTAAGGCCGAGGATGCGCAACATCCCGGATCCCTGACCGGTCTCCCCAAACCTGGAAGCGACGCCGAAGAGAAGCGCGTCCGCCAACAGCAAGAGCGCCAGACCTGCGGGCAGCGAGAGCATTGAAAGGTCGAGGGCGGGGATCATGATGAGCAGGGTGATCCCGTAGAATTTTGTGATCAGCGCGGCATACGCGACATCGATCATCACGAGCGCTGGCAGGACGAACGGGTGCGCGTCGTTACTGCGAACCGAGCCCCGTTCCCGCGGCCGGTAGCTGGCGGCAAATGCGGTCGTGATCGCGCCGTACACCCACAACGCCCAGTGGATCTTTGCCGGGATCTGCGGCGTCAGCGCAAGCGTGGCCACATACGCGATCGCGAGCCACCGCCCGGCCGCGACGGCGAGCGGGAATGACAGCGAGTCGAAAATGCCGCGCAGCGGCGCGCCGAGTAGGTCCTTGGTCCTCACATACAATGGACAGCTGAGGAGAGTTGATGTTACAAAACCTGAGAAACTGCGGGATGAGTGACCGCCGTCACGCGGCTCGGGCGGTCTAGCGGATCTCCATCTCCAGTTGCTCGCGGCTTGCAGGGTCTCGGACGGTGCCCTTCGATTGACGCGACCGTAAGGCCGGTCGCCGCTCTAATTCCGCTGCGATCTCTTGCGCGCGCGAGACGACGCTTTTCGGCATGCCGGCCATCTTCGCGACTGCGATCCCGTACGAGCGGCTGCTGGAGCCCGGCAACAGGCGGTGAGAGAACACAGGTCCTGCAGGTTCGTCTGCCACCGCGACGTGGAGGTTCGCAAGGGCCGGATAAGTCTTGGCAAGATCGACGAGCTCGTGAAAGTGCGTGGCGAACAGGACGATGGGCATGGCGTCGCCCAGCTCGAGCAGATGCTCGCTTGCGGCTTGCGCGATCGCCAGTCCGTCGATCGTGCCGGTGCCCCGTCCGACCTCGTCGATGAGGAGCAAGCTGCGCGGCGTGCAATGGCGCAAGATGAGCGCCATCTCCGCCATCTCGACGTAGAAGGTCGAACGCCCGGCGGCGATATCATCCCCCGCGCCGATGCGCGTGAACAGGCGATCGACGATCCCAAGCTCGGCCCGCTGCGCCGGCACGAACGAGCCGATCTGCGCCAGGATCGAGATCAGCGCCGTCTGCCGCAGGTAGGTCGACTTGCCGCCCATATTCGGACCCGTGATCAAAAGAAAGCGGCAGTGGGCGTCAGCCACGGTGTCGTTGGGCACGTAGTCGAGCCCACCGTACGACTCCACGATGGGATGGCGTCCACCCTTGATGCGCAGCGAGCTGTCGGCGACGAATGCAGGGCGGCTATAGCGCCGCTCCGACGCCACCTGCGCGAGCGAACACACGACATCCAGTTCCGCGACGGCGCCGGCGCAGCCGAGCAGCGCCTCGCGAAAGCGGTCGATGCGCTCGATCAGTTCGTCGAAGAGCCGCCGCTCCAACGCCACCTGGGCAGCGCGACCGGTGAGCAGCTTGGTCTCGAGCTCTTTGAGCCGCGCGTCGCTGAAGCGCTCGGCATTGACGAGGCTCTGGCGGCGCGCGAAGGTTGCAGGCACTGCATCGCATTGGCTTCGGGGCACTTCGTAATAGTAGCCGAACGCCTGCGTGTATTTGATCTTCAAGGACTTGATCGACGTCTCGGCGCGCACGGTCGATTCAAGGGCGAGGAGCTGCTCGCGGCCGGTCGTGCGCAAGCTCAAGAGCTCGAGCAGCTCTGGATGATGTTCCGGGCGGATGACGCCGCCTTCGAGCAGCGTGGCAGCCGGGTCGTCCAGCACGGCCCGTGCGACTTCGTCGGCCGCCGCGTCTGGGATTCCGCCGGCTTCGAGGCGAGCAGCGAACGTCACGAGCGTCGGCGAGTCTTGCGCTCTCAGCTGGGCGGCCGCTGCCGCAACCCGCTCGAGCGATCGCCGCAGCCCGACGAGATCCCGAGGACCTGCCCGGCGCGCGTGGATCTTTTGGCAGATGCGCTCGATGTCGCCGACGGACGACAGTTCTCGCGCAAGTTCTTGTCGCGACGAAGGCGAGCTCGTGCACGCCTGGACCTTGTCGTGCCGGTCCCCGATCGCGGCGATGTCGAGGAGCGGAGCGCACAGCCAGCGCGCCAAAAGCCGGCTGCCCATGGCCGTCTTTGTCTTGTTCAAGACACTGAAAAGCGAAGCAGCGGCGCTTTCGCCCGAGCCTGTCAAAAGGTCGAGATGTTTGCGGGTTGCTCGATCGAGCGTCATCGTGCGACGGGTCTCGTGCAGCGAAGCCGAATCCACAAGCGTGCGCCCGTCGAGACGCAAAGAGCGAAGATAGCGTTCGAGCAGCCCGATTGCTTCCCGCGCCGCGCCGCGCTCGGCGACCGCGAGCTGTCCGATCACGGGCGCGTCGGGACCCTCCGGGTCAAGCGGATCGAGCACCGTGATGCGGCACCGCTCTGACACGAGCGAGCGCAAGCGCGCTGCGTCTTCGTCCGACTGCGTGACGAGCTCCGCGGGAGCGAGGCGATCGAGCTCCGAGGCGACCGCGTCGTCGTCTTCAAGTATCGAGAGCTGGGCGGTGGAGGTCGAGACGTCCGCGTAGGCGATTGCGCGCACGTCGGCCGCTTCGGCGACGGCGCACAGAAAATTATTGCGCGTGGCGTCGAGAAACTGATCTTCCAAGACCGTGCCAGGCGTGAGCACGCGCACGATGTCGCGCCGCACGAGACGGTTCGGGACCGGCTCTTCCATCTGCTCGGCGATTGCGACGACGCGGCGCTGGCGCAAGAGTTTGCCGAGATAGTGGTCGACGCTATGATGGGGAACGCCGGCCATGGCGATCCGCGTCCCTTTGCCCGATTCCTTCGACGTGCAGACGATGTTGAGCGCGTCGGCAAGCTCGCGAGCATCGTCGCCGTAGGCCTCGTAGAAGTCCCCGACGCGCGAGAGCAAGAGCGCTTCCGGATATTGCGCCTTCAGGGCCCGGTACTGGGCGATGAGCGGCGAGCTCGCCGCCGCGTCGTCGATGCCCGTTCGCGGGCGGTCGGCGGAGGCCGCAGGCGATCCGGCCGCGTTGTCGGCTTCGTGCGGTGCCGTCGCGCCGCGTCCTTTGCGAGCGATTACGCCACCTGCCCGATGAGACCCCAGCTGTGCGCCTGATCGATCGCCACGTCGACGAATGCCTGATGCAGCGTCCGCTCGTCACGAGGCCAGACCACGGTGACGTTGTGGCCGGTCTTCCCGGCCATCTTCGCGGCGTCTTTCTTCGACGGGCCCGAGCTGAGCACGCGCACCGTCTCGCCGATGAACCGTTCGTGGAAGCGGCGAGAGCTGTCGAGCTGGGCGCTGTTGACCGCCTGCAGCCGGCGCAGTCGCTCCTGTGGTTCCACCTGCGGCGTCATGGTCGCGGCCGGCGTGCCGGATCTGGGCGAGTACGCGAAGATGAAGGCGTACTCGAACGTGCCGCGCCGCACGAGTTCGAGCGTCGCTTCGAAATCGTGCTCGGTCTCAGTCGGGAACCCGCAGATGATATCCGTGGTGAGCGCCCAACCGGGCAAACGCTCGCGGAAGTAGGCGATCTTCTCCAAGTACTCCTCTACCGTGTAGAGGCGCCCCATCGCTTGCAACACCTCGTTGCTCGCGGACTGGATGGGGAGGTGCAAGCGCGGCGCGACGTTTTGGACTTCGGCGAGCGCATCCACGACCTCCCGATTGAAGTCGTGCGGGTGCGAGGTGAGAAACGTGAGCCGCTCGAGTCCTTCAATGGAGCCGACCCGGCGCAAAAGATCGGCGAAGTTCAAACCCTCGTAGAGATACGAGTTGACGTTTTGACCGAGCAGCGTGATCTCTTTTGCTCCGCAGCGCACTTCGCGGCGCACCTGCGATTCGATCTCTTCTGGTCCGATGCTTTCGAGCGGACCGCGCGTGTACGGCACGATGCAATAGGTGCAGAACTTCTCGCAACCGCGGGTGATGCTGACCAGAGAACGCAGATGCGAATATTCGAGCGCATCGGCGCCTCCATCCAGCGTTTCGGACGACGGCATCTGCAAGGGCGTGTCTCGCGGCGGAAGATCGGTCGGCACGCCCCAGTCGGCAAGCAGCGCCTTGAACGCGCCGTATTCGCGGGGCCCCAAGAGCGCGTCCACCCAGGGCGCCTTTGAGCGCATCACCGCTCGGTCTTTTTCGGCCAAGCATCCGGTGACGAGCAGTTTGCTTTCGGGACGTTTGAGCGATTTGAGCTGGCCGAGCCGTCCGTAAACCCGCGTTTCCGCCTTCTCGCGGATCGCGCACGTGTTGACGATGAGGATGTCCGCCGTCTCGGGCGTCTCGGTGAACGAGCAGCCCAACGACCAGGCTTGGTGGGCCAAGCCATTCGAATCGGCGGCGTTCATCTGGCAACCGAAGGTCTGGAGGTACACGGAAGGCATGCGCGAGATTTGAGTGGCGCTCAACCTGGTCCCTTTGCAAGGCGCTGGAGCAACGACATGGGGAGGTAGGGCTTATCGCCGACCATGGCCGGCGCCACCGAGAGCGTGCCGGACTTACCGTTGAGCGTGTACGACAACGAGCCCACGGCACACTCGACCTCATAGCCGTGGAAATGGATCGTGATGTCATCGCCGTTGACGACGAAGTCGGCCGGCGGCACGAAGTCCTGCAGCGCTCCAAGCTCGTCGTCATTCCCGGCTGTGACCGCGGGGCTGCCGATCTGCGGAGCCAGCGAGATCGTGGTGACGGTCTGGGGATAGACGTGGAAACTGGTCGCGCTGCGTTGCGAGCCGCGAGCGACCGCGAGGATGTGGTCGCCTGCTGCAAGCGGCTGCTGTTGGTCGAAAGACGAAACAGCAGCACCATCGACCCACACCTTGCATCCTGCAGTATCTCGCAGCTGCAAACTGCCTTTGGCCACAGTGCCGCCGGCGTGCGCCCCCGCAGGCTGGCCGAGCACCGCGGTCACGTACGCGACGTTGCCCAAGCTAACGTCGGTCGCCGTGCTGACCGGCTGCCAGCCCGAGCGCGTCAACAGCACGGTATGGCGGCCCGCCGAGACGTCGTCGACGAACAGCGGTGTCTCGCCGAAATACTTGCCGTCCATCCACACGGTCGCGCCCGGCGGGAGCGTGGTGACGTACACGCTGCCGTGGCCGCTCGCAGCTCCCGACCGTGTAGCGGTGAGGAGTCCCAGAACGACCACCCACAGCACAGCGCAGCGCTTCATGCGGGAAGTCGTTCTGCTCGTGGCCTCGGCGCCCCCGTTCCTTAAGGTCAGCGACCGCATCGAGGCGAATCAATGGCCTATCGTGAGCACAGACGCGTTACCGACCGTTGCGATCGTCGGACGTCCCAACGTCGGAAAATCGGCGTTATTCAATCGCTTGGTCGGCGACCGTCTCGCCATTGTCGAACCGACCCCCGGCGTCACCCGTGACCGGCTGTACGGCGTCGCCCAATGGAACGGAAGGGAGTTCGCACTCGTCGACACTGGCGGCATCGAGACCGGAAAGGTCGACGACGTCACCGAGAGCATTCGCGAGCAGGCGCAGATGGCGATCGACGAAGCAGACCTGATCGTCTTCGTGGTCGACGCGAAGTCCGGCCTCACGCCGCAGGATACTGATGTCGCCGGCTTATTGCGCTCGCACCGCGATCGCGTGCTCCTGGTGGCGAACAAAGTCGAGTCGCCCAAGACCGCTGCGAGCATTTACGAGTTCTGCACCCTCGGTTTCGACGTGCCGCTCGCGGTTTCTGCGATCCATGGCCTGCAAAGCGGTGACCTGCTGGACGCGGTCGTGGAACGCCTCCCGTCCCCGGTCGAGCGCGCCGGCGCTGATGACGATCGGATCAGACTTGCTATCGTCGGCCAGCCCAACGTCGGAAAATCATCGCTCGTGAACGCTTTGTTGGGCAAGCGCCGGGCGGTTGTGGGTGATGCGCCCGGTACGACGCGCGACGCCACCGACACCGACGTCGAAGCCGAAGGCCGTCGCTATACGCTCATCGACACGGCAGGCATACGGCGCCACGAGCGTCGGGGACCGGCGGTGGAGCACTACAGCGCGCTTCGGGCGGTCGCCGCCATCGGCCGAAGCGATGTCGCGATCGTCGTCATCGATGCAGTCACCGGCGCGACGGCACAAGATCAGCGCATCGCGGGCTTGGCCATTGAAGAAGGCAAGGGCCTCGTGCTCTTGATCAACAAGATCGACCTCGTCTCGGGCACGGAATTCGATCGCGAGGCCGCAAGCGAGATCTTGCGCGGCCAGTTCGCCTTTGCCCCGTACGCTCGGATCCTGTACGCCTCGGCGCTCACCAAGAAAGGTACGTCCAAGATCTGGGCGACAGCAGCTGCGGTGAGCGACGAACGGCGCAAGCATGTCCAGACCGCCAAACTCAATCTCGTGGTGCGCGATGCTTTTCGTGCACGGCCGCCGGCGCCGTTTCGCGGGCGCGCCTTGAAGATCTACTACGCCACCCAAAGCGACGTCGCGCCGCCCACCTTCGTCTTCTTCGTCAACGACGGCCGTTTGATCCACTTCTCCTACGAGCGATATTTGGAGAACTCTTTGCGCGGGGCGTTCGGCTTCGAAGGGACGCCGCTGCGCTTGGTGTTCCGCCCCCGCGTGCAGCAAGATTCGACGAAGGCCGATGACCTGATCTCGAGCGGGCGCGACGGTTAGCGCCTCATGACCGCGACGCTCATGATCATCGCTGCATACCTCGCGGGTTCGATTCCCTTTGGGATCATCGTGGGCAGGGGCATTTTCGGCGTGGATCCACGGACGGTCGGCAGCGGGAACATCGGTGCCGCGAACTCGATGCGCGCTCTCGGACCGGCCGGCGCGGTGCTCGTCCTTTGCGGAGACCTCATCAAAGGCGCGCTGCCGACCGCGCTCGCCACTCACTGGTTCGGTTACGGTCACTGGGTGGTCGCCGGCGCAGGGCTTGCGACAGTTGTCGGACACAACTGGTCGATCTTTCTGCGCTTCAAAGGCGGAAAGGGAGTTGCTACCGGATTAGGAGTGCTGACAGCGTTATCGTGGCCGGCGACGTTCATCTTCGCGGCCGTGTGGCTGGCGACTGCGGGCATCACGCGATATTCGTCGCTCGCCTCGCTGCTCGCCAACCTGTCGGTTCCCGTCGCGCTTTGGCTGTTGCGCGCGCCTTCCGCGTATGTCATCTACGGGGTGGTCGCCCTCGTGCTCGTCGTGTGGCGTCACGCGGGCAACATCCAGCGGCTCGCGAGCGGCACAGAATTGCGCCTTGGCGCGTCGAAGGAGCAAAACCAGAAACCATGATTTCCTCGAACGACTTTCGGACTGGCGTGACGATCGTGGTCGACGGCCAGCTTTGGCAAGTGGTCGACTTCCAGCACGTGAAGCCCGGCAAGGGTTCTGCCTTCGTGCGCACGCGGCTGCGCAACGTCATGCGCGGCAACGTGCTCGAGAAGACGTTTCGCGCCGGGGAGATGCTCGAGCGCGCCATCGTCGAGACCCGCGAGATGCAATATCTCTATGGGACCGGGGACGACTACTGCTTCATGGATAAGGCGAACTACGAACAGGTCCATCTCGGCCACGACCTGTTGGGCGATAACGTCGACCTCCTCAAAGAGGGCATGGTCATCAACGTGCAATTCCACGACGGCCGGGTGATCGCAGCCGAGTTGCCCAACCACATCGACCTCGAGGTTGTCGAAACGGACCCGGGTTACCGCGGTGACACGGCGACAAACGTGCAAAAACCCGCGAAACTTGAGACGGGTGCGACCATCACCGTTCCGCTGTTCATCAACCCAGGCGATCGCGTGCGCATCGATACGCGGGATCGCAAGTACATCTCCCGCGTCTAATATCCAATGTAGCGGTCGCGAATTTATTCGCGACGAAAAAAAGCGCGCAAATACATTTGCGCGCGTTACATGGATCGTGCGTTTTGTGCGCGTTTGAGCCAGCGTTGGGAGAGCAGGCGCTTCTCGCCGTGCGATCGCCGCTTGAGGGCGGCCTCCAGACTCAAGGCCTCGCCTTTGCCCGCAAAGCGCCGGACGTACGCGAGACGGACCGGCAGCTTGCCGCGCAGGATCTTCGATCCTTTGCCGGAGTTGTGCGCCCGAACGCGCGCCACCGGATCGCGCGCATACCCGCAGTAGTAACTCCCGTCCGCACAGCGCACGAGGTAGACGCAGTGGCCTAGCGCCAAGTCAGCGCGCCGGAGTGGCCTGCGCCGCCGCGTCGCTTTGCGTCTTGGCGCGCAGCTCGATCCAGGGCTGCAGGTCGTCGATCATCTTCGCCGCGACCTCGAGCGGCATCGCTTGGGCGCCGTCGCAGAGCGCATTGTTCGGATCGGGATGCGCCTCGACCATAATGCCGTGCGCTCCCATCGCGACGCAGGCCCGCGCCAACTCGGGTACGATATCGGTGCGACCGGTCGAATGCGACAGGTCGACGACCACCGGAAGATGGCTCATGCGCAGCAAGAGGGCGACGCCTGCGAGGTCGAGCATGTTGCGCGTGAGCGGTTCGAACGAGCGCACGCCCCGCTCGCATAAAATCACGTGGTCGTTTCCTTGCAGCACGTATTCGGCTGCCAATAAGAACTCCTCGACGGTGGCTGCCATGCCGCGTTTGAGCAGCACCGGTTTGCCTTGTTTGGCCAGGCGCTTGAGCAAAGAGAAGTTCTGCATATTGCGCGCGCCGACTTGGAAGACGTCGACGAAGGGCGCGGCCAGTTCGATCGATTCCGCGTCCATGACCTCGGACACGCAGAGCATGCCGTTGGCTCGGGCGGCGTTCGCCAAGAGTCGCAAGCCGTCTTCGGCGAGCCCTTGGAACGAATATGGCGAGGTACGCGGTTTGAAGGCTCCGCCGCGCAGGATGCGCACGCCATGCTCCGCAAGGACGGCTGCGGCCGCGTTGATCTGTCCCACCGATTCAACGCTGCATGGTCCCGCGATGACGTGAAACCCCGCATTGAGGTTGAGATCGCCCACGCGAACGCCGCCGTTGAATTCTCTGCGCGCGCTGTACAGCGCCATCGTTTGTTTAGCCCCCGAAGCTTCGCCGTTCGCGGTTTTGGGGCGGGTTCTTGCCTCATCCGATGAGCTGGCTTGAGATTGCGGGTTTTCTCGCACTCGGTTTCGTGGCGGGCGGTTATGGCACGCTCGTGGGCATCGGCGGTGGACTGCTCGTCGTTCCCGTGTTGATATTCGCGCACTATCCGGCGAGGATCGCCGCGGGGACTTCGACGTTTGTCGTCTTGGGTACCGCGCTCTCCGGCTCTGTGGCCTACCTACGGCAAGGACGCATCCATCTCCGAGCGGCTCTCGTCTTCGCGCTGGCAAGCCTGCCCGGCGCGTTGCTCGGAGCCCTCGCCGATCAACACGTGCCACAGCGGCTGTTCAGCGCGTTGTTCGCGCTGTTGCTTGCGATCGCCGCGGTGCGCGCCGCCATCGGCGCGCCGCAGAAAGAGTCGCACGCCAAAGCGAGCGCCGCCGGCATTCAGGCGAAATTCCCGGTCGCCGGCGCGATCGCGGTGGGATTCTTCGCCGGCTTCATCGCGAGCGTCTTGGGAGTGGGCGGCGGTCTTGTCTTCGTGCCCACGATGGTATACTTGTTCGGCTTTGCCGCGCATGTGGCGACCGCGACGTCGGCGTCGATCATCGCCCTCACGGCAGTTGCGGGAACTGCGTCGCACGCCTACTACCACGACATTCGATGGGGACCAGCGATCGCGATCGCTTGCGGTGCGATCGCGGGCGCGCAGGTGGGCGCGAGCATCGCCCCGCGCATGCGCTCGCCGCAACTCCTGCGGCTCTTCTCGATCGGTCTCTTCGCCGCCGCGCTCTGGCTCGCATACCGGTCGCTGTATCCTGCCGGGCTGCTAACCTGACCCGTCTCCGCGCCAACGCGCGAACATCTCGTTGGGAACGCCAAGCGCATCGAGCGCTTTGCCCACCGTGTGATCGACGATGTCGTCGACGCTCTTAGGCATCGCATACATCCCGGGGATGGGAGGCAGGATCGTCGCCCCGATCTCGGCGAGGCGGGTCAACGTCCGCAGGTGACCGAGATGCAACGGCGTCTCGCGCACGACGAGCACGAGGCGGCGCCGCTCCTTGAGGCATACGTCTGCGGCTCGCACGAGCAAATTGTCATTGAACGAATAGGCGATGGCGGCGGCCGACTTGATGGAGCAGGGGATGACGATCATGCCCTCGGTCAAGAACGAACCGCTCGAGATCGGCGCCGCGACATCTGACGGGTCGTGGACGTGGTGCGCGAGCGACTCGACGTCGTCCGCGCTGTATTTCGTCTCGATCGCGAGCGTGCGCCGTGCCTGGGCGCTCATGACGAGGTGCACGGTCGCGTCGGGCACCTTGCGCAGCGCTTCGAGCGTGCGGATGCCGTAGATGCTGCCGCTCGCACCGGTGATGCCGACGATGTAGCGCTTCACGAACTCAAGCGATCCGTTCGACGCGGAGTTCGACACGCGCGGAGAAACGCCGCGGGCAACACCGAGCGCAGGAGACCCGGCCGCTCGGCCGGCGCAGGCGCAGGCTTCGGGTGCCGCAGCGCGGACAGACGAGCACGTAGCGGCGCGTGCTGCCTCGACGGCGCTGCACGGGCAGATCGTGGTAGATGCTGGATAGGCCTACCTCGCGCATCTTGCGGCGGAAGTGCGCGCCGTGTCCTGTCGGCAGTCCGTGCTCGAAGAGCCAGGCATGGACCATCTCGTGGAGCAGCGTCGTTTCCAAATGATCGGGATGACGTCCAAGCACCGGCGCCGACAGCTCGATCGTCCGCGCCCGGTAGGCGATCCGCCCCGCCACCGACGTCAGGCGCCGGTTATAGAGGATGCGATGCGCGCGCAACACGCCTCCGAAGTGCTGCGCGTTGAGGCGCGCGAAGATCAGCTGCAATTCTGCGGCGGCGGGAAGGGCGAACGGGCGAGCTGTTCTGATCGAAGCTGTCGGCATCACGGTGCGCGCGTGCGCACTTTGGGCTGTCCGGCATCGTCCCCTTCGCGCGCAAGGGAGCCGCGCTGACCGAAAGAACTCCAAGCGGCATGAAACTCTACATCTCTGCCGACATGGAAGGGGTCGCCGGCATCAGCGCCGTCGAACAGACCAATCCGGTAGGCCAGCCAGAATATCCTCATTCCTGCCGGCTGATGACGGCCGAAGTCGCCGCCGCATGTGAAGGCGCGTTCGAGGGCGGAGCGACGGAAATCGTGGTCAACGACTCGCATTGGGATATGCGCAATCTCATTCACGAAGATCTGCCGGCGAAGGTCCGTCTCATCAGAGGTAGCCTCAAACCGCTCTCGATGAACCAGGGCCTGGATGCATCCTGTTCGGCGGCGGCGTTCACCGGCTACCACGCCCCCGCCGGAACTGCTGATGCGGTTTTGGACCACACCTATTCGGGCGCAACCGCGTACGAGGTGCGCATCAACGGCGAGCGCTGCAGCGAGGCGCGCATCAATGCCGCCGTCGCGGGTTTTTTCGGCGTGCCCGTCATCTTCATCAGTGGCGACCAGAACGCGTGCGCGGATGCGCGTTCCTTTCTGCCCGGCATTGAGGCGGTGGTCGTGAAGGAAGCGATCGGCCGCTATGCGGCGAGCTCGCTCTCGCCGGAACAATCGCGCGCCGCCATACGCGCGGGCATGAAGAAGGCGGTCGCGGCCAGCAAGAGCGCACGACCCGCACCGTATTCGTTTGCTACGCCGGTCGAATTGGAGCTGGTCTTCACCGGCACCGCCAAGGCCGATGTCGCGTCGCTGCTCCCCGGCAGCGAGCGCCTTGACGGGCGAACGTTGCGCTTCCGCCACGATGACTTCATGATGGTTTTTCAGGCCTTCCGCGCGATGATGACGCTTGGCGGATCGGTTGAATGAACGCTCCGTGTGCGCAAGGTCACAGCAACTCGCCCTGGCCTCGCCTTGCCTTTCTCGCGCACGCACTGTAACGAAAACCAGGGCCGTCGCATCCTATGAGCGTGCCGGGCGCCGCAACAGCGGTCCCCCAACAGCGCGACGTCCGGCGTGTAGCTCTGCAAAACGATCAGGCCCGGTCGCTCACACCGGGCCTGTTTCCGTTTCAGGGTCGCGCGCGTTTTACGTGGGTTGCGGTTCGCTGACGGAGTCCTGCGGCGCTGGTTCTTCAGCGGTGGCCGGTTCGTTTGGCGCCGCCGCTGCCTCGCCATTTTGCGCCACGGCGCTTGTCTCGCTCTCCTCGCTGTCCTCGCTCGAACGCGGGCCTTCGGCAGCTGCGTGCGCGGGTTCCGGCACGTCTTTGGGCTCCGGCGTCTCCGCGGGTGGCGTCCAATCGTAGTCCGCCGGCGACAGGCCGAACTGTTCGGGCTTGAGCCCGAGCTTGTGCAGCCAATCCATGGCGAGCAGGTAATGGCGTTTGGTCCGATACGCGAGCCAGCGCCGCCGCAGGGCGTCGTCTTCGTCGACTGCCTCGCGGAAGCGTCGAAAAGCGCCCTTGCCTGAGATCGCAGCGCGCAGACGGCCGGCGATGTTGATGTCGTCGACGAGCCCGATGAAGTCCGACATGATGCCGTAGCGGGTGTCGGTCGTGACCGGGTTGATCTTGCGCAAGTCCGGATTGGACTGCGCCTGCGCAATGCGGGCGGTCTCTTGGTCCCCAAGGTTGTGCATGAAGTGCTCGATGGCGCCATTCGTGACGTTGAAGAACGCCACGCTGTCCACGTCGCCGCCGGTCAATGCCGTGCCGAGCTCGTCCAGCAGGGGACTGCGCTTCACAGGCCCCATGCGAACGTGTCGCGCGGGTTGGCGCGGCGCATGCGCGTGTGCTTCCTCGAGACCCAAGGTCTTGCGCAGCTCGCGCGGGTCGAAGGACGGCAGGCCGAGATTGCTCAGCCGGACGTGATGCCCCGCGAGCTCGACGAAGAGATCCTCGAGCTTACGACGGCCCTGCGGATCGCCTGCTGCTTCTTGGGGTGAGACGCCGCCGAGGTCGAGAAGCGGGCGGCGTATCCATTCCGAGGTCACATATGCTTCGTTGATGCTTGATTCTGCCATGTGTATCACTCTCTCTTTGTCCGTGCCCTGTAGCGGCGCGAGGCCCCGCGTCACACCGCGGCGTGTTGTTTGCGACCGATGCCTTCGGCAATCTGCACGACATCGTCCTCGGTGAGGCCGAGGCGCTGCATGTTGTGGTAGTATTGCTCGACGATCTCGGAGACCCGACCAGTTCTCGCCCGCTCTTCCCGAACCCGCTTGACCTCCTCGAGCACCTGCCTGCTGAGCTGGCTGTCAAGCGCGATCCCCGCCTTGGCCAGGCGCCCCTCGTGCTTGCGCAACGTCGATTCGATGACCGACAGTCCGCTGTGCTTGCCGAACACGAACTGGACTTTGGCGCCCACGAGGTCGGCGGGCACAGCTTCATACATCCGTCGGTCGATGAGCATCGCGTGCGTGTGGATGCCGGATTCGTGCGAGAACACGTTGGCGCCGATGATGGGCTCGTGGGCCTCGATGGGGAATCCCGACACCGATTCCATGAACCGTGCGAGCTCTTGCAGCCGCTCGTACTTGAAACCCGGGATCTCGACCCCGTAGAGCACGCGCAACGCGGTGACGACCTGGTGCAGCGGCACGTTGCCCGCGCGCTCGCCATATCCGTTCGCGGTGACCGTGAACGCCCGGAAACCGCAGGCGAGCGACGTGATGCAGTTGATGGTGGCCAAGCCGTAGTCGTTGTGGAAGTGGTTTAGGAGCTCGATGTCGTGCGGCAGCGCTTCGACGATCCGCTGACAGTACCAGCGCGTCGCTTCGGGCGTGAGACAGCCGACGGTGTCCGGCCAGGATGGCCGCGTGCCCCCGGCTTCGATGCCCTTGCGGAAGAGCTCGATGAAGTAGTCGACATCGCCCCGGCTGCCGTCTTCGCCGCCGAACTCGACGTAACGCACGCCTTTGCTGCGCGCATACCGGATCGCATCGCACTGCATGCGGACGTTGGCCTGACGATAGAAATCGAGCGGCAGGTCAAGCCACTCGGACTCGTCCTTGCCTTCGCGCGCCAAGAGCGTCTTGCCGATCTTGTACTTCATGTGCAGATCGCTGCCCGACGTGAAGATGAAAAACGTCACGTCGCTCGGCGCGACGCCGATCTCATCTAAGGCGCCAAGGGTCGCATCGATATCCTTGGCGTTGCTGCGGCACATGACGACGACATCGAGCTCTTGTCTGATCTCGCCTTTGCGCTTGCCCTGCATGATGAGCTGGAGCGAGCGGCGCTCGTCCGCCGAGACTGCGGGAAAGCCCACGTCCATGATGTGGACCCCGATGTCGGAGAGCTTCTTGCAGATCTCGTACTTCTGCTCGGGCGTATAGGCGATGCCCGGCATCTGCTCGCCGTCGCGAAGCGACGTGTCGTAGATGCTAAGCTTTGAGGCCGGCGGGAACTGGACGTCGCGCGTGAACTCGCGGGGATCTCGGATGAGGCGTTCGATCGGCTCGCGGAACTCCACGGTAGCTCCTTTGAGGTGCGCTTAGGGTTGGACGACGATCTCGCCGCGCATGCCGGCGGAATAATCGTAGAAGCACCCGTACAAAAACGTGCCGGTTTTGGTTGCGACCATGGGCGCTGAGCGCGCGCCCGGAGCGAGATCTCCCGTGCTCCACGGATCGGGTCCTATCTTCCCCGAGGACTGCAGCGCGCTGTCGGTCCAGCGCGGATTCTCCGGAAAAGCGGCCTGCTCGCCGATGCCGGTGGCCGTGTGGTGGCGCGTATCCGCATTGGTGAACACGAGCGCGTCGCCGACGTGCACGACGACCCGGCCCGGCGAGACACCGGCATATTGGCCGGCGTCGAGCGAACCGAGTTTGGAAAAGCGGGTCAAGCTCAAGGTGACGACCACGGTTTGCGCGGGGCGCGCAGGCGCGAGCGGGATCAAGGCGATCAGCGCCGCCGCGGCAAGGGCTCCGCACCGGATGAGCGACCGACGGTCCGCAGTTCGGGTCGTGATGATGTGGGTCATATTCGTAGCCATGGCACTATCGTAAACGGGCCTGTTAACGGTAACGTTCGCATCTTCAAAGACCCATACCCGCAGCGGGCGCCCGCCGGACGTGCGCTGCGCCACAGCTGCGCGGACCCGGCCGGCCCGCCGTAACGCGGCCAAAGGGGCTTGGGTCTAACATGTGGGCGGCCGTTTGTCCATTTTGCGGCCCCGCCAACGGTGAGCAGTGAGATTCAAACGCGCAAGGCGACTTTGGAGCAAGACGCCGGCCGACCTGAGCCGGCAGCCGCTGCCTGACGACGTCGTCGACGGAGAGATCCCGGCGATGTGGCTCATGCTCGTCGCGATCTCGCCCGTGCTGCTGTGGGCCGCCGTCAACGCACCGCACGTCTCGCAAACGCTCGCGAGTCTGCTCGCAGCCGCGGCGCTGCTCGAAGTCGGCGCACCAGACGCCGTGCGTTTTGGCCGCCGCGTCGTGGGTCCCGCTTTTTGCATCGTGGTCGCTGGTTATGTGTTCTACGGAGCACCGGTGGCCGTGCTCGTCGGCTGCGTGCGCGCGATCGTCCGCGCGGTCACCCGGCCATCGACGCGCTTAGGAACCGCGCAAGGCATTTGCTGGACGATCCTCGCGCCGCTTTTCGCGGCGCTGATCGCGAGCCTTGCGGGCAAGTACGCTCCAAGCTCCGTGACGGCAGCCATCTTTATCCTCAGCGCTTTCATTTTGGAAGTCGCAGCGTCGCTCTTGCGCTTTGCGGGTCCGGTGGGAACCGCCTCGGCCGACGGCTGGCGCGGTTTCTTCCCGTGGGCACCGCTTCAATACGCAGCATATGGCTTCATCGGTTTCATGGTCGGCGCCGAGCTGACCGTCGGGCACTTGGGCGTGTTGTTCTTCCTCGCGGCCCCGTTCGCGATCGCGCGGGCTAGTTTGGGGGCAGCAGGTTTCGGCACCGAACGCTACGTCGCGGCGCTCGAGCGGGAGAACGATGCCTTGCTCAACCGCATGGGCCAGTTCGATCGCGCTAACGGAGATCTGATCGAGGCGCTCGCCGTTGCGATCGACGAACAGGACGGCGCGGAACGCGGTCACACGCGTCGCATTTCGCAGATCGCGTCGCGCATGGGATCGGCCCTTGGGATCGCGGGCGCGGACCTGGAGATCCTGCGGCGCGCCGCCTTGTTGCATGACGTCGGCATTCTTGCGCTGCCCGCGGGGGAACGCGGCGCACTGCACTGCGAGCTTGGCTCCCGCCTCGTGGCGCGCTGGCGCGATGGGCGTACGATCGCCCAAGTCATCGAGCAGCACCACGAAAGGATGGACGGCAGCGGGTATCCGCGCGGCTTAGTCGGCGACCAGATCGTGCTGCAGGCCCGCATCGTTGCCGTTGCCGAGGCCTTTGCCAAATTGACTTCCGGTCCGGCTGCCTTGTCGACGATGGATGCGCTCGACGACATCCGCGCGCGGATGCGCACGGAGTTCGATCCCCAAGTCGTGGAAACGCTCGCGCAGGCGGTCGAGCCGAGAACGGCGGACGTCTTGCCCATGACCCGCCGCGTCCGTTAGGAAGAGTCCATCCCGTCCTTAAAGGCGTGGCCGCGAGGCGATCAGCGCCTCGGGTGACGTGGTATCGAGGCGTTGCAGCAGACCGCTTGCGAAATCAGCCAGCGCCTTTTCGTCAAATCCGCAGGGCGCATTGTCCGGGTCCAGCAGCCGTACGATGGCGCGTTCCAGCGTGATCCGTGCGCCTTTGAGATTCGCTTTGCTGAGGTGATGCAACGCTGCTGCGAGTTGGATGAGGCCGCGCAGACCACGGTCGCGCGTCGCTATCCAGCGCGGCTCCAAGGTCTCATGTGCTTCGAAGAACCGCCCTTCGTTCCAGCACGCGCTGAACTGTTTTTCGTCCTCGGGTCTTAAGCGCGCGTTGCGCCGGGCGTCAGCCATGACCGGCACGTTTTCGGGGCTCCGCTGCCAGCGCCGCCATCACATCGCGCGCGGCGCGTGACGCGGCGTCGATATCGGCGTCGTCGTGCTCTGCCGTTAGGAACATCAGCTCCATCTGCGACGGCGGCAACAAGATGCCTCGCTCAAGCATCCCGCGATAGTAGCGCGCGTAAGCGCTCGCCTCGGCTTGGCTCGCTTCAGAATAGTTGCGATGCGGCGGCCTAGTTCGGAACATGAAATCAACCATTGAAGCGCACTGGACGACCGGCAGCGCGAAGCCGGCCTTTTCGATCGCTTCTGCCAAGCCGGACGCGAGTCGCTTGGCTTGGCGGTCCAAACGGGCGAAGAAGCCGGCATCCGCCTCGAGCTGATCGAGAAACGCGTGCGCAGCTGCGACGCATACCGGGTTACCGGAAAAAGTTCCCCCGGCGAAGACCTGGCCTTGGGGTGCCAACGCATCCATGATATCTGCGCGGCCGCCGAAGGCGGCGATGGGGAGTCCGCCGCCCAGCGCTTTGCCAAGGCACGTGAGATCTGGGCGCACGGCGAATTCACCCTGGGCGCCGTCGGCCCCGAGTCGAAAACCGGTGATTACCTCGTCGAAGATGAGCAATGCTCCGTGAGCGCGCGTCAGCGCCCGTACTGCTTCGAGGTAACCTGGGAGAGGAAGGCACAGCCCCATGTTCGCGCACACGGGCTCGACGATCGCTGCGGCAACGGCCGATCCGTGGCGGCGCAGAGCGCTTTCCAGAGCCGCGACATCGTTGTAAGGAAGCACGAAGACGTCGGCCGCCGTCGCCGCAGTGACGCCGCACTCGATGGCTGCGGTCGAGAGCGATGAAGCACCGGCCGCGAAGATCATCTCGTCGCTGTGCCCGTGGTAGCAACCGCTAAAGCGGATGAATTTCTCTTTGCGGGTGAATCCGCGGGCGAGCCGGATAGCGCTCATGCACGCTTCGGTGCCGGTGGACACGAAGCGAACGCGCTCCATCGAGCCGAACCGCCGGCAGATGCGCTCGGCGAGGCGAACTTCTTCGGGATGGGTGGTCCCCACGACCGCGCCGTCGCGCGCCGCGGCGGCGACTGCTTGCGCGATGATGGCGTTTCCGTGACCTAAGATGATGGGTCCGTAAGCGCACAAGAAGTCGACATACGTGCGACCGGCAACATCCGTGACGTGCGAGCCCCGGGCGGAGACGATGAATGGACTGGGCTGACCGACGGGCCGTCCGGCGCGCACTGGGGAATCTACGCCGCCTGCGATGTATCGCCGGGCCGCGGCGAGATCGACGTTCATCGGTGACGCGCCGTGCTTCATCCGCATTCAGCCGTGATAGGCGGCTTGTGCTTGTCGGACCTGCCTCTAGAAAAGCACGAAGGCGGCATCCGTGCCGCCTCCGCAGTTGACCGCTTGGCTCGGGGCGATTTGCCATCGCCTCCTATATTAGGTGCCTTCGTCGAGCCAAGCGACGATGTCGTAGCGATTGGTGATCGGGAAACCGGGCGGCGGAGTGGCAGCCAGGCGAGAATCGTATTGATACGACCGGTCGAACCCCGTCATGAGCGTGCCTCCCGAGCTCGTCCCCATGGCGCCGTTGACGTTCTGAATGAGGCCGCCGTGGAAGGTGAACGTGCCCTGCGCGGCGCCGTTCCACTTCTTGTTCGAGAACGTGCCGTCGGTGCAGGGCGGGCACTCGCCGTAGTAGCCGGTGAGAATGCTGCCGTCGAACTCATAGCCGGTCGACGTGGTCGAGTTGACCGAGATGTCATTCGCCCATACGCCGAACTCGTCGGTCGAGGTCGAACTCTTGTCCAGATAGAGGATGCCGGGAGCCCCTCCGGCCATCGTGATCGTATGACTGCTGTCGCCTAGATAGTCTGGAACCGACAGCGAGTAGTCGCCGTGGATCGTGCCGGAGTTGATCGTGACGTTGCCGTTCACGAAGATCGCACCGTTCGCCGCCGTCGCGCCGGAGGACGGCTGGCCCGAAGGCACGCCCGTGTACACGACCGTGCAATTGGTGACGCAGCCGCTCGTCTGGACGACCGTGGTCGTGTTCGACGTGAAGTTGATGGCGACCGTGTAGTTGGCCCCCAGGGGATTTGACGCACCTGCGGACTTGATCGTGAAGACCTCATTGTTGCCCGAATAGGAACCGCAACTTCCGCTGCACGGCGTGATCGTGACGTCGCCTTGCATGTAGATGCCGGTGGTCAGCGCGCCGGCCGTTCCGGCGATCGCGTCATGTCCATTCACGTAGAGGCCGTTCACGCCGGGCGCCGGAAGGCTCGAGATATTGTTCGGATTGCCATAGAAGGCTTCACTCGCGTCGGCGAGGTTGCTCTGGAAGGTCGGCAACTGCATCGGGTTGCCGCCGATAGACATGGCGGCTTGCCCCTGCGATCCCGTGACGTCGTTCCAGTTCACGGCGCCCATCGCCACTGATGATTTTCCAGCCCCCTGGTAGAAGCTTGGCGTGCTGACCGTCTGCACGGTGCTGTTGAAGATGGCGGAGCCGGGATCTTGGTACCAGATGTTCATCGAGCCGCCGTTGTAGACGGGGCCGTCGAACGTCTCGCCCGTGACGTAGTAGACGTTACCGGAGTTGCCCGCGGTGAACTGCTCGTAGTACGAGTAGGGGAAGCTGCGCACGAGCGCGGTCACAACACGCTGCTGCCCCGAAACGGTTTCGGTCCCAGTCGATGTGATCTCGTAGTAGACGAGACCGCTCGAGGTGGCCCACGTGTTCGCTACACTCGACTGGTACGACACGGTTGAAGGTGATGGATAGGTGTAGTTGATCGTCCCCGGTGCCACGCCGACGGACGCACTTTCTTCAATCTGTAGAACCATGTCTTCGACGCCGGCATACGCGGCGTTGAGCGCTTCGACGCTGCGGCTGTGCGCGCCGACCGAGTCGAGCTCCCCGATCATCTGCGACATCAGGCCGCCGATGAGCACCAAGAAGACGACCGTCATAAGAAGCGCGGTGATGAGCGCGATCCCGCGCTGGCGACCCGTTTTCCGTTTCATGGCTTGTACCCCAAAGCGACTTGCGTGTTGAGATCGTAGATGCCGTACGAGCCGTTCGCAGACTGAGTCTGCAGATCGACGTCGAGCAGCTGGCTGGAGAGAGCTTCCACCTCGAAACCGACGATGTTGTAGGCGATGACGTTTGTGACGTCCGATGCCGTCGGGCAGTTGGCGTTATTCTTGAGCTGGACTTCTCGCGAGATCGTCTTAGCCACCGGATCGTACGTCAGCGTCACGAGATCGTAGCATGGGATCGGGTCGCCGGCGCTGTCGACTGGAACGGGCGTCGTGAGCCCTCCGGGGCCATTGTGAACCCGGTAGAATGAGACCGTTTGTGAGGCCACCGGTGCTGTCGACGGAGCGGGCACCGGCGGCCGAGTGACGATCGGATAGTTGCCGGAGAAATCGGTGATGTCGGGCATCGCCTGGCGCAATTCGTTTGTGACCTTCGCCATGGAGATCCGTGCGTTTGACTCCGCGGTGATGTTCGCGGTCGTCAAGTTGTTGTGGTTGAAGACCATTGCGAACTCGACCACCGCGAGCGCGAGCACGAGTCCCATGATCGTCATGGAGATGAGCATCTCGACCACGGTGAAGCCGCGTGGTGCGCGCCGGATCATTGGATCACCGTGGGCGATGGCTTCGGCGTCGGGGAAGGCTTCACGGTCGGCGACGGCGTCGGCGTCGGGGAAGGCTTCGGTGTCGGCGACGGTGTCTTGGTCGGCGACGGCGTCGGCGTCGGGGAAGGTTTAACGGTCGGCGAGGGCGTCGGCGTCGGAGAAGGCGACTGCGACGGCGGCGGCGGCGGCGGGGTGACGCCGGCAAGGTTCAACGTTGGATCGTTGCGGTTGAGCTGGTTGAGCTCGAAGATCTCGGGCGACCCGTTATTGTCGGCCGTGTTTGCAGCAATCCAGACGCTCAGGTTGGCGGCGTTCACGTCGCCGCTTTGCTCGGTGGCGTTCCACATGTACTCGTAACTGCCATGGCCCGCGTCGTTCGCGAACGGACCAGTGGAACACATCGGCATTGAGTGCCATGTGGGCGTCGTGATGTTATCGTTGTATGCCGGCCAGCCATTGCCGCACGGATCGCTCCCAGGCGGCGGACTAGCCCAAACGCCTGCAGTCTGTTCGTTCCAAAAATTTCCATCCGTGCGCATCGTGTCGAGCAAGTAATTGCCCATTGACAGCGTGATGCCGCGATTGTCGGCTTGCTTCTCGGCCTGCGTCGACGCCATCATGTCGCCCGAGACAAACAAGAACGCGAGCGTCAAGACGACGGTCGCCACCAGGACCTCTATGAGGCTCGACCCTCGCTGCCGCTTCGGCGGTTGGGGCGTGTTTGGCATGACAAGCAATCTCCACGTCCGCAAGCCGGACGACCGTTGTTGATGAGATACTGGTTAGACTAGCTTTTCTTATTAGATTTCATCGGCTCCCTCGATGCTTGGGGAGGTGTGACGGCCGGCACAAAGGGATGAGCGCATGCGATATGACGCGTCTTTGCGCTCGGGCGTGTGACCGCGCGCATGCGAGTTCATATGAGCCGCTGGCGCGGACAACCTCAGACGAATGGTGCGTAAAAGAAAACGGCCGGCTTGCGCCGGCCGGGATGGAAAACCGTGGAAGCCGTTTAGATGCCTAGATCTTCCCAGGCGATGACTTCGAGCTGTCCTGTTGTCGGATTGAATGGCGGTGGCGAAGTCGCGAATCGCTGGTCGAAGGCGATGATACGGGCAAAGCCGATCTGCTGGCCGGCGACGACTTCGCCAACGGCTCCCCGAGCGTTCTCTACGAGGCTGCCAAGCACGGTGAGAAATCCCTGACTGCTGGTGCCGCAGGTGTTCTTCTTGCACAGAATGTTGTTGAACGTGCCGTCGTTCGAAGCCTCACCCGGATAGCCGGCAATGATGCTGGCGTCAATGTGCAGATTATTCGTGGAAGCGCCACCGGCGAGCACGACGTTGTCCGCCCACAGCCCGAGTTTGTCGTAGAGCTGAGACCCGAGATCCGCGTACGTCAGGTTGTCCATGATGTTTATCTGGCTTGTGAAGGGAGAGTAATCCGGCGTCGCAATCGTGTAGCTCCCTTCGATGGTCGTGTTCGGTGTGCCGCCATCGCCCAGGTTGACTTTGTTCGCATAGAGGAAAATCGCGCCCGCTCCGGAGTTTGTGACCCCCGGACCTGCTTCGCCGCACGGCGTGCCTGAAAACGTGTGGGTTGCAGAACCGAAGGTGACGCTGGTCGTGCCCGAACAGTCGCCCAAGCTTTCGAAGCTGGGATAATTGATGTTGACGATGTAAGTGCCGGTCCAAGAGGGGCTTGTGATCTTCATCGTTTCAGTGTTGCCCGAAACGGTGCTCACGATCGTCGCGGGGCCGTTGGCGGCGTTGATGTAGATGCCAGTCGTATCGATCGGATTCGACGTGTTGGCAGCATCTTTTCCGCCGGACGTGGCCCCATCGATGTACACGCCGGGATTGACGGCTGGAAATCCCGTGCCTCCCGAGAAGGTGTTGTTTCCGTCGCCTTCCCACGCCTCGCTCGCCACCGCGATATTGCTGGACGGCTGAGGCAACGACAGCGCCGTGTTATTGATGGTGAAGGCACCAGACCCGCCCGATATGACAGTCGACCAGTCACCGGTCTGGTTCGGATCCCCAGGATTCCACACAGGAGCGTTCGGAGTCTGAACTTTCGCCAAAAAGATCGGCTCGACCGTGGGTCCAGGCGACGGGGCTGGCGTTGCGTAGGCGATCCGCATTGGACCACCAGAGTAGACGTCACCGTTGAAATGCTGGGTCGAGAGATACCAAACCGGATTTCCGAATTGGTTGGTCTCATAGTTTGAAAAACTCGCGAAATCAGCGATAGGTTGGGATTGCACCACAGCCCGGACTTCACGCTTCACCGTTGACAGGATATTGTTTTGGTACTGGCCGGTCGAATGGATCAGATAGTAATTCAGACCGCTGCTGGCTTGCCATTGTTTTTCGACGTACGCGCTGTAGCTGACGACCGACGGAGAAGCACCCGGTTCGGGGTAGGTGTATGTGACAGGATGTGCCTGGTTGGGTAGCCCTTGGTTGAGCGCGAGATCGGTCTGGATCTGTTCGACGGTATCTCGCACGCCCGCATCGGCGGCTGCCAGTGCGCGATTCGAAACGGCGGACATCTTCGTGCTGTTCATCTCTATGGCGAGCTGGTCCAGCATGGCGCCGGCGAAGATCAAAAACACGAGCAGTAGGCCGATTACGCCTATCAGGGCGATACCCCGTTGTGTCGTTGGGTAGGCGTTGCGCGACGGCTTTTTCATTACTCAGAGCCTCCGACGTATACAACATCGTTTAATGAGAACGTGCAGGCATCCCGGCCGGTATTGGGATCATGGGTGCAGTGACCGCTCGGTTCGCTCACCGTCAGGGCGATGTCGTAGCGGTTGGTGCCCTGGCCAGATACCGTGAAAGATGAAACATTTGTCCCTAACACGGTCGCGGGAAGGGCTGCTCCGCCAGGCTGCGGTGTGATGATCTCATCGAGCTCACCGCTCACCTTTGGGTTCATTTGAATCAGAACGGTTTCGAACTGCGGACACGGAGCACCGTCGCTACATGTATTCATTGCTGGAGATAGTTGGCCAGGTGCCGAGCGGTAAAACAAGACGTAGCCCGCGGAGGCACCCGGAATGGGTGAAATAACCGGAGCAGGCGATCCGGTGAAGTCGGTGTAGTCGAAATACGCGCTTCGCATGTGCGTCTCGATTTTCGCCATGATGACGCGAGCCTGTGACTCTGCGTCGGTGTTGGCACGGCTGTGCAGCGTACTGTTCACCACCGAGATGAACTCCAGGCTCAAAAGCGTCAAGATTAACCCGATGATGGCTACGACCGTGATCATCTCGACCAGCGTGAAGCCGCGGGTAGCGCGATTTCTTGGCCTGCTCATTCGAACGTCCCCGATGGTTGTGGCGTCGGCGTCGGTGGCGGCGTGGGCGTATGGGTCGGCGGCGGCGTCGGCGTATGCGTCGGCGGCGGCGTTGGGCTACCGTGCCCGCTTGGGGTCGGCGTTGGCGGTGGGGTCGGCGTGTGCGACGGCGGAGGCGGTGTTGGCGTGTGCGTTGGCGGTGGCGTTGTCACCTTCGGCGTTGGGGTTGGAAGCACGGGCGTATTGGTCGGCTGTACGTGGATGTTGCCTTTGGTGCTGTTGAGCTCGTAGACGTTCACCCGGCCGCCCTCTTCCACTTGCACCCACACCGTCAGCTGCGCGGTCGTGGGGCTTCCTCCTTGATTCTGGGCGTTCCACATATATTGGAAGGTCTGCTGGCCCACCATATCGGGGAAGATGCCTGGATTGCTGCCGTTTGGCGTGCACGCAGGCGCGGGGTGCCACGTCGGCGCCGTTATCTTGTCGGTGTACGGCGGGAAGGCGTTGCCGCAAGGATCATTGCCCAGACCCGGGGCTGCCCAATCATTGCCCCCAGCCCCGGACCAGAAGTTTTGGTCCGTGCGCATCACGCCGAGTAAGTAGTTCGCCGCATCCATCGACTCCGTCCGCGTGGCTGAGACGTTTTCGGCCTGGGACGCCTGGAGCAGATCGGACGTGATGAAAAGGAAGATGATGGTCAGCAACGCCACGGCGACGAGGACTTCGACAAGCGTCGTGCCTCTGCGAGAAAAATTGCGCCGACTCATAAGGTCTGCTCCCCGGCCGAAAAACAGTACGTCTGGCTAGCCACTATACCGGTTAGTCCAGTTCGTGAGCCCAGTCACACGCTCCTTGGGACTGTGATTGAGGTCACTTTGTTACATATCATATGGGAGCGAGTTTAATATTACGAGCCTGTTATCGCATCGCCCAATCGTACGCGTTCCAGTGGGCCGACTCGGCAGGTGACGGCGAGAAACCGGACATCTCTAGAGGGATCACGTCGACGCGCCTCTCGGCGAATAGGAAAACGGTGGGCGCCTGGGTTCCGAGCTCGGTCGCGATGGTGTGGTAGTCCTGAATCCTTCGCGCCCGATCCATGTGGGTGAGCGCGTCCACCTCGGCTGCCTCCAGCTTCGGGTCGCACCAAAAGAGCGAGTTTTGGCCTTGCGGCGGGAACTGATCGCAGCGGTAGAGCGATGAGTCGTCGGGGTCAACCCCGCTGACCCAGCCGTAATAGGCGAGCTGGTACTTTCCGGAATTGAGTATGCCGCCGCTTTGCGCGGAGGCGAAGTAGAGGTTGGCCTGATACGGCTTTTGGGTGACCTCGATGCCGACCGCCTTTGTCTCTTGTTGGATGAGAGCGCCGAGCTCCTCAGCGATGCTCTGTCCACCGATATACGAGAGCTGCAACGAAAGTCGCTTGCCGTTTTTCGTGCGGATCCCATCGGGGCCGACCGTCCAGCCGTCCTGCTCGAGGAGCGCTTTGGCGCGCGCCGGATCGTACGGGTAAAACGGCTGGTGGTGATCGAGCGCCCAACTGAACGTCGATAGATCGGTGTCGGTCTGCGTGAAGACGCCTTTGGTCGCGTCAGCCGTGATGCGGGTGCGATCGATCGCGCTCTCCAACGCGCGCCGCACGTTGACGTCGGCGAGGATGGGATCTTTTGTGTTGAAGTCGAGGTGGCCGAACACATTTTCGGGCGTGACGGAAACGTGGTAGCCGGATAGGGACCGAAGCTCATCGATCTTGACGGGATCGGCGCGAAACCACGCATCGATCTCATGCGTCTTCAGCAGCGTGACGATCGTGTTCGTATCGGGCACCACGCGGAAGATGATCTTCTTCAGCTTGGGCGACCCACGCCAGTAGCCCGGATTTGCGACGAGCGTGATGTGATCGCCGTGGACCCACTCAACGAACTTGAATGGACCGGATCCCACCGGCGCGTTGTTCCAGGCCACGTGGTTGAGATCCGGATACTGCGAGAGCAAATGGGCGGGCAAGATCGAAAAACCGCCCTGGATTCCCATGAAGTACGCGATGATGGGGGAAAACACGGTCTTCATGTGCACGACGACCGTATAGTCGTCCTTGGCTTCGACGTTTGCGATCTGGTCGTAGCCCGTGCGCACCTGCACGTTATTGCGCGGGTTCATGATAGCCTGAAATGTGAAGACGATGTCGCGCGAGGTGAGCGGCGCGCCGTCTTGCCAGCGCACGCCGCGGCGCAAGTGATACGTGATCGTTTTTCCGTCCGCCGAGATGCCGCCGTTCGCGAGCGTCGGCACCACCGTCGCGATCTCGGGCACGAAATTGTTGTGGTCATCGACATTGAAGAAATACGAGAACATCAAGTAGCTGAGATCGACGGTCGTGATCTGCGTCGAGAGCAGCGTGCTCAAGCTGTCCGGCTCGGCGATCTCGGCGTAGCGCAGCACGCCGGGTACGGGCGCGCCCGAGCCCGCGGGCGGAGTTCCCGACTGTGACGAGATCTTGGTGCACCCGAAAAGTATCAGAGCGGCTGCGAGCGCCCCAAATAAAAAGACGGGGCGACTTTCCAATCGCCCCCTACAGGATGATTTCATTGCATGGACCACTCCCAGCTGTTCCAGTTGCTCGACGTGGCCGGAGCGGGTTTGAAGCCGTGGAAGTTCGTCGACGTGATGTAGATCTGACGCTGGAACCACTGGATGATGGTGGGCACCTGCGACGCGATCTCATATTGCGCGACGGCGTAATACTTCTTGCGCTGGGCTTGGTCGTAACTACTTCGGGCGGCTCTGTCGGGATTCGAGAATGCCGGATCGCACCAGAACATGCTGTTCTGGCCCGTCGGCGGGAACTCGTCGCAACCGTAGAGCGAGTAGTCGTCCGGATCGTCGCCTTCAACCCAAGCGTAAAACGCGACGTCATACTTACCGGATTGGATGATTCCGCCGTCTTGCCCGGGCGCGAAGAAGACGTCCGCGGGATAATTCTTGATGTTCGCAGCGATGCCGATGGCCCTGAGCTCTTGCTGCACGATCGACTCGACCGCTTCGCCCGTGGCGCCTCCAGTGACCGCCGACAGGTCGAACGCTAACCGCTGGCCGTTCTTTTGCAAGACGCCGTCAGGCCCGGGAGTCCAGCCTGCCTGCGCGAGAAGCGCCTTCGCCTTGGTGGGGTCGTAGGGATACTTGGGCACGTTCGGATTGTATGCCCACGAGATCGGGCTCACCTCGGCGTCGACGGGTATGTTGACGCCATGGGTCACGGTTTTTATGATGCTTGGCCTATCCATCGCATACGCGATCGCACGGCGAACGCGGATATCCTGAAAGAGCGGGTTCTTGAAATTGAAATCCATGTGCGAGAACACGAGCGCGGGCTCCAGCTGCACGCGATAGTCTGGTCCGAGTTTTTGAAACTCTGGGTAGAGGCTCGTCGGCGCGCGGAACCATGCGTCGAGCTCGTGCGTGCGTAGCTGCACCAGGATGGTCGTATCTTTGGGGATGATTTTGAAGATGATATGCTGGAGCTTCGGTGGTCCGCGCCAGTAGTCGGGATTGGCGACGAGCTCGATGTGGTCTCCGTGGACCCAGCGGACGAACTTGAAGGGACCCGTCCCTACCGGATTCGTGTTGAACGGCACGTGGTTGATATCGGGGTAGCGTTCCAACAGGTGCGCCGGCAAGACCGGGTAGTTGCCACCCTCCGAGAAAAACGATGAGACCGCAGGCGCGTAGGGACGCTTCAGGACGAAGCGCACTTCGTAGTCTCCCAGCGCCTGGACGTGATCGAGCTGGTCCCACCCGTTTCGCGCTTGCAGATTGTTCTTCGGGTTGAGGATCGCGTTGGTCGTGAAGACGACGTCACGCGAGGTGAACGGCGCGCCGTCTTGCCAGCGCACGCCCTTGCGCAGATGATAGGTGATGGTCAAGCCGTCTTTGCTGATCCCGCCGTTTGCAAGCGTCGGTACTTCGGTCGCCAGCTCCGGAACGTAGTGCATCTTGTCGTCGAGGTTGAACAAATACCCGAAGATGAACATGTCGAGATCCGTGCTGACCGCGTCCAGGCGCAGGAGCGGATTGAGACTTGTCGGCTCGTCGACGTCGGCGTAGCGCAGGGTGCCGGGAATCGTGTGAGAGGTGCCGACGTTGTTGGTCTGCACTCCCACCTTGGAACACGCGCTCGCGAGAAGACTCGCGGCGAGGACGACCAAGAGGAGCGTTCTGGAGCCGCTCAATATCCGGTCGGCGTGGCAGGGGTGACCGTGATCGAACCCACCATCGTGGGTTGGATCAGGCTGTGGTAAGAGAAGGTGCCCGCGAGCGCGGCGACCCAGGTCCAACGACCGCCGCTCGGGGCGATCGGACCCGAATCGAAGGCGCCGACCGCGGTGGCGGTGTGCGCGACCGGGTCGTTATTGATGAACGTGACGAGGGTGCCTTGGGTCACTGTGATCTTGCCGGGCCGGAATTGCCCGTTCTCCATCGTGATCGTCGCCTGCCCCGACTGGGTCTTGGAGCACGAGAATCCCGAGACGAGCATGAACGAAGCCACGCACCATAAGACGGCGATGAACCGTGCACGCGCTTGCATA
>JAJPHJ010000118.1 GCA_021325335.1 Pseudomonadota bacterium
CCTTCCTCGCAGGCGATCGGCGTGATCAGCTCCACTTCCATGCGCACGTTGTCACCGGGCATCACCATCTCCACCCCTTCGGGCAGCTTGATCGAGCCCGTCACATCGGTCGTGCGGAAATAAAACTGCGGGCGGTAGTTCGAGAAAAACGGGGTGTGGCGCCCGCCCTCATCCTTGGATAAGACGTACACCTCGGCGTCGAACTTCTTGTGCGGCTTGATCGAGCCGGGCTTGGCCAAGACCTGGCCCCGCTCGATGTCGTCGCGCTCGATGCCCCGCAACAGCACCCCGATGTTGTCGCCTGCAATGCCCTCGTCTAAGAGCTTGCGGAACATCTCGATGCCCGTCACCACGCTCTTGCGCGCCTTGTCCACAAGCCCCACGATCTCGACTTCGTCGCCGACCTTCACCCGGCCGCGTTCCACCCGGCCCGTGCCGACCGTGCCACGACCCGTGATCGTGAAGACGTCTTCCACCGGCATCAAAAACGGCTTGTCCACGTCCCGCTGCGGCACGGGAACGTACGCATCCACGGCATCCATCAGGTCCGTGATCTTCTTGGACCACTCGCCCGGGGTCGTCTCTTCCAGCGCCTTGAGCGCGCTGCCCCGGATGACTGGGATCTCTTGGCCCGGGAACTTGTAGGCTGACAGCAGCTCGCGCACCTCGAGTTCGACTAAGTCGATGAGCTCGGGGTCGTCGACCATGTCGATCTTGTTGAGGAACACGACCAGGTAGGGCACCCCGACCTGGCGCGCCAGCAAGATGTGCTCGCGCGTCTGCGGCATGGGACCGTCGGCTGCCGAGACGACTAAGATCGCGCCGTCCATCTGGGCTGCGCCCGTGATCATGTTCTTGATGTAGTCGGCGTGACCGGGTGCGTCCACGTGGCTGTAGTGCCGGTTCTTGGTCTCGTACTCGGCATGGTACAGCTGGATCGTGATACCGCGCTCTTTCTCTTCGGGCGCGTTATCGATCTGGTCCACGATGAGCTTCTTGGTCCCTGTGCCGGCATCGGCCAATACCTTGGTGATGGCCGCGATCAAGGTCGTCTTGCCGTGGTCCACGTGACCGATCGTGCCGATGTTCACGTGCGGCTTGTTCCGCTCGAATTTCTGCTTAGCCATTTCCTTTTAACTGTAGCCGCGCGAATTTGTCGCGCGTCCCGTGACCCACATAAGCTAACGCACACCCCGGAGTTCCGGAGTGTGGAACCCAAAACTTCGCGCCCGAGAGGACTTGAACCTCCAACCTACGGCTTAGGAGTCCATTGCTCTATCCAATTGAGCTACGGGCGCACGAGTTCTGCTTGGGTGCACGCTGGTGCAGAACCTGTAGGGGTCTCCGTCGATCTCCCGGACCTGTAGCGGTCGATGTTCACATCGACCGGTCGGACCGAAGGTCCGAGCCCCCGGCGGGGATTGAACCCGCGGCCTCGTCCTTACCAAGGACGCGCTCTACCACTGAGCTACAAGGGCGCCTCCAAGTCGAACGCCTTCCATACTATCGGAAGCGCAAGGGGCTTGCAAGAGCTCGTGCCGCAAACGGCGCGGTCAGGGTTTGCGCAACGAGTCTCCCATCCGATGCGCCGCGCCCTCCACCGCTTGCTCGCCACGGCTGAACAGACTGAAAATCCAGCGCAGCGTTGCGACAAAACCGATGATGGCGAACAGCAGGATCAGCGCACCGATCCAGGCTGCCGCATGCACGAGATGACTGAGCCAGTCCAAGAGCTTGTCCTCCTTTGAGAGTCTTCAACCCCTCGCGGGCGAAGACTTTCTCACTTGTGCCGGAGCCACTTCGGCAGCCAGCGGTTGGGAAGAAACGGTATCCAAAAAGGGATGCTCAAGACGATCAAGACCACCGCCAGCTCGGCGCCGAGCCGCGCGTTTTCAGACATGCAGTGCGGGTTCGGTGCGGTCCAAGGACGCGCCTCGAAGCCCCGCATGGTTTGCGCCGACCAGCCGGTTGAGGATCGTGGCGAAGCGCTCGGCTACGTCCGCCGGCGACCACAGACGCGCCGCCGCGCCCGAATCCGGCTCGTATCGCCCTTCGCAGTACAAACGGTAGAGACGTTCGATCGCGTCAGCGCACGATGCTTCGTCGCTCGCGTACAATCCGAGGCCGTTGCGCGCGATGAACTCTTCGACTGCGCTGCGCGCGGGGCCGATCCCAAGGACGTGGCGTCGTGAGCCAGCGTACTCGAAGAGTTTGCTCGGCAGCCACGGTCTGCGAAAGGCGCCTTCGACCTCGAACATCGATACGAGCACGGCCGCTTCGCGTTCTGCGCACATGACTGCGCGCCGGTCAACGCAACCATGGATGCGCACGATCTCGCTCACGCCAAGCCTGCGCGCAGCTTCCACGATCTGATTTCCGCTTTGCCCGTAATAATGGAAGCGCGCTGCCAGTCCGGCCATAGAGCCCTGCGATCGCATTCGCCGGATAACTCGGAAAAGGAGATCGGGCGAGGAGTGCCCGGGATACAGCGAACCCGCGTAACAAATCGCAAACTCTTCCGGGGAACTATTGGGAATCGCGCGCCAAGCCTCGGTGTCGCACGCGAAGGGAATGGTCTCGACGGGCGGCGCCTGCGGCCCGTGCAGCTTGCGGAGGATCTGCGCAAAGCTTTCCTTACAGCAGGTGAGGGCCGAGGCGCTGCGAATGGCCCGCCGCTCTACCCAGCGGCCTAACCGGCTGCGCAACTTCCGCGTATAGAACATGCCGTTGCCGGACCACAGGTCCTGGTAGTCCGCTAGCCACGGGATGCCAAGCGTTCGTGACAGCTGCGGTCCGATGAAATGACCGGCGCTTGGAAAATACGATGTCATCACGGCATCGAATCGCACGCCTGCGCGCAGTGCAGTGTTGATGGCGACCGGGACCCACCAAATCGATTGGTCTGGGAAGGATGACACGTTGAGGATCGGGCGCGCAACTCGTTTGAGAAGCGAGGCTCCGCGTACTGCATGATACCAGCTGCGAGCTTGCAGCCATGCCCGTGGCGCGGGAGGAGTGCGAACAACCCCGTCGGCCTGGGGCGCTGCATCACGGGGACGCGCTACCACGGAGACCTGCCAACCAAACTGCGGCAGGTTGGTCGCGACCTGGCCGAGGCGCACGGCGGCGGCCGTGGGCTCAGGTGGAAAGTGATACGCGACGAGCAGTAGTCTTGGCATAACGCAACTCTGCTCACACATATATGAGCCCGTTGCCCTTCGGGCGCACCGAGCCGCGCCCTTGGGCCAAAGGTCGCGCGCTCCGACGCGGCACAAGTGTACTCGGACGACACCGCGAATTTCAGTCCGGGTGGGGTTGTTCATCGCCGGGGTAGCGCTCGTGCTCGTTCTTGCGGGCGCCGCATTCGTGTTGGTGCGACCCTCTGCCATGTCGTGGGGCCTACTCGCTTTCGCTTGCTTTGGATTGCTGTCGGCGCGCGTCGGCGAGCAAGCTCATCCCTTGCTGTGGGCTCTGCTCGCCGCTGCAGCTCCAACTGGCTACCTGATCTTTGCCGCGCGGTTTCCGATGAACCATACGGCGGGCGGGCGCCGCATTCTCGACCGCGCAACGCCACTTGTCTACCTAGCTCTTGTGGCTGTGGGTTGGTGGTTATCGACCAAGGCCGCGGGTCAAACCGCGACCTTTTTTGCGTGGTGCGGGACTTTCGGGCTGACGTACCTCGTCTCGGCCCTCACGCTCGTCCGAACTTCGTCGCGCTGCGCCCTTACCGCACCGTGGCGCTTTTTCTGGCTTGCTGGGGGAGCACTACTTGGCGTTGGCGGTCTTTGTGCCGTCGCGTTCCTCTCAAACCATGCCGCCGTGCCGACTGGGTCTCAAGTACTTGCGTTGTACGCCGCACTTGCCGGGCCGTTCAGCGTGCTGACCCTCATTTTTCTTGTTCCGAACGTCATGCTGTGCCAGCAGATCGAAACGACAAGGCTCTTGTTGCGCCCGCTCGTGGATGACGATGCCGAAGCACTGGCGCGCATCGTCGGAGATGCGGTCCTCATGCGCTATGTCGCCGGGGGTCCCGACTTTTCGCGCGAAGAGACCCTCGGACGAATCGCCCGCGCCCGCGGCGATTGGATTGCACTCGGTTTCGGGGCGTGGGCTATCATCCAAAAATCGGGCGGAGCGCTCATCGGTTTCGGCGGCCTCTCGCGATCGCCGACGTTGCGCCAGACGAATCTCATCTGCGTTTTGGCGCGCGAGGCGTGGCACCAGGGATTCGCGCTGGAGTCTTGCATGGCGGCGATCCAGTACGCGTTCGTGGTGGCCCGATTGCCGCGATTGCTGCTCTTCGTCGATCCGGACAATCGCGACTCGATCCGTCTCATCGACAAGCTCGGCGCGCGCTTTGTCGAGACGATCGAGATTCGCGGGCTCGGGCGTCTCGTCTATGCGATCGAGCGTCCGAAGTCCGGCCAACGTCGGGCCTTCGATCTCTCGGTACTTGCCGGCTGCTTCAAACCTTCGCTGCAACTCGCAATCGTCGCAACTCTCGGCGCGGCCATGCTCTTCGCAACGGGATGCTCCCGAGCGACCCAATCTATGCCGGTGACCCACGTCTCCGGCGTCCCGGCGTCTGCGAGCAACGTGCGTCAGATCGACGCTTTCATCCGATCGGTCGTCACACACCAACAGCTCGTCGGGCTTTCGTTCGCGATCGTGCGTGGCGGGAAAGTGGTCGATGCCGGCGGCTACGGCTGGGCCGACCTCGCCCGGCGGACGCCTGCAGACGCGAACAGCATCTATGATATTGGATCCATCAGCAAGCAATTCGCGGCAGCGTTGGTCCTACGTCTTCGCGATAGGCACGAGCTTTCGATCGGCGATCCACTCGCTCGTTTTATCCCCTCGTACAAACATTCCGACGGTATCAACATACGCGATCTGCTTGCGCACGAATCGGGAGTGCCTGACTATCTTTACCTGCCGGGTTACGACCCAGCGATGAGCGCTAAAGCGATCGTAACGCTCGTCGACAGTGAGCCGCTGCGATTCGCTCCGGGCAGCCGCTACGAATACAGCAACACGAATTATGTGATGCTCGGACAAGTGGTCGAAGCTGTCACCCACACGCCGTTTGCTACCGTGCTGCGCGAGTGGATCTTCCGACCGGTGCAGATGCATGCGTCTGCCCCCTGCAGCTTCGTACAGCAGGCGAACCTTGCAGACGCCGGAATTTGCTCCTCGGTGCTCGACTTAGCGAGGTGGGACTTGGCGCTTATGTCCGGCCGCGTGCTCGGTAAGCGGAGTCTCGCTGAGATGTTTGCGCCAGCGTCGCACACCATGGAGTTGGGCACCGCGTACGGATATGGGGTGCGCATCGGCACGCTGCTCAACATGCGTGAGATCTATCATCGCGGAGAGTTCGCAGGATACTCTGGTCTTAACGCCATGTTCCCAGACCAGCGTGTGGCGATCATTCTGCTCAGCCGAAGCGACGACTTTCAAGGCGATTATCTCGTGGAGCGAATTCTTCACCTGTACTACCCCGAAGCCGCGAACACGCGCTCTCCCATCGCGCTGAGCGCGCAGGATCGCCGGGCGCAACTCATGGCGAGTCGGATTTGGCAGACGCTCCAATCGGGCGATGTTCGCAGCCTTGACCGATTGCCCATCGAGCCCAAGGCCCGCGCTAGGCTAGCGGCGGGAGACGCGGCCAGGTTTGTTGCCATGGCCCATTCACTCCGCGCCCCGCAGTCCTTTGATCTCATCTCGAAAGACTCGCGGTACCTCGGCACTGAATATACGTACCGGCTGCGATTTACCAATGCTGTGGTACAGATGCGGCTCGGTACGCACCCCGGCGGTACGGTATGGAACCTGGTGCTCGAGCGCGCGGACTGAGAGTACCCCTCGCGAGCGTTACCTTATTTGGAGCATGTGAGATCGATTCTAAAATTCGCCGGCATGCGGTAGTGCGGCACGGCAGGCAGTGCGTTTTGCGTCTTGGCATCGAAGGTCACGAGCAATCGCACCGGCTTATCGGTTCCGACGAGACCGCCCCCGACGAAGAGCTGTTGGAATGTCCACGAGCTTCCGGGCGCCCAATCGGACCCTGGCTTGGCTCCCAGATGGAAGCCGCCGACGGCGTTGAACGATGAGACGTTGTTTCCGCTCTCGGTAGCCAGAAACTCGTCGGAGACGCGCGTACCCACGAACTTTGTACCTTGGTCCGCGCCCCCTCCTGGGATCACACCACGCCCGCTCGCGTTCTCCCAGGTCTGGGTCACCAGCCATCCGTTTTGATTTTGCGGCGTGGCATCCGGCGGATTCGGAGTGATCGCAGTGACGCGCATCTTCCAAACGCCGTTTGACATCCATTGGTTCAGGCACCCTTCCGTCGCCATGACCTGGTTGGACCCACCTTCGGCGTTGGCCGCTGCCCCAGAGGCGACGCAGCCGAGATTGAAGTGGAAGTTGTACTTCGATGTCGTGAACTGGGGCCGCGACTTCCACTGCGCAAGTTGATTGCCATTGAATACGAGCAACAAACCTTTCGGTTTGTTTGACGGATCGACATTTGCCATCAAGAAGAGCTGTTGGTAGGTCAGTTGACCCGATGGAGCCATCTCATTGAAGTTGACCTGTTGTTGTGAAAGCGAACCGCCGGTCGAATCAGTCGATTTGACGGCGGTCCCGTTGCCAAGTTCCAAGGTCTGGTCCTTAAACGCCGTGTCGTTGGGAGCCAATTCTCCGGATGTTCCATTGCGCCACACTTCAGTGACTTGCCAGCCGTCTTGCTGGTTACCGTTCATGTGGGGTTCCACGTCTGTGACTTTCACGCGCCACACTCCGTTGAACAGCCACTGCTTCATGCACCCTTCACGGCTGCCAGCGTCACCAAAACTCGCCGATCGCACGATTCCAAAACAGCACGCGAGTACGGCCACGAGCAATGCATATCTCTGCCTTCTCATCACGACGATATCTCCCTCATGCACGCCGAGTCCGGACAGTCGCACCAAGCCGCCTGTCCTTCGCCCAAAGTCTATAACAACGGGTGTCCAAAACTCATCCGAAGACCGGAAACTGGAGCGGGAGACGGGTCTCGAACCCGCAACATCCAGCTTGGAAGGCTAGCGCTCTACCAATTGAGCTACTCCCGCCCGCTCTTTTATAGGTTAGGATTGAGAACGAGGGTATCCTTGGTCGCGGCCTTCACCGCGGCATCGGAAAAGGGCAGCGGCACCCAACGGGCTTGCGCGAACATCTCGACTTCATCTTGATAATGCGGGTCGTTGAATTGACCTGATTCCCCCAGCGTCAACGCAAACGAAGAGTTGTCCCAATTCGAAAGGTCGTCGACGAGGCGCGAGGCCGGTCCGTGCGCGGGCTTTGCTGCATATACCGTAAGCCCGTCACCCTGCTGCGGAAATGGGCGGATGTTGAAGAGCACATTCACCGGCCACTGGACGCCTAGGGGATGATCGAAGATCCCGGCGTTGAGCGGACCCCATGCTTTGACGGCGTTCAGACCCGCCTGCTCAGTCACGCCGAGTGAGTTCGCAGCAGTCGTGCACGCAGCCGGCAATGCGCCGAGGAGTATGGGCTTTGTCATCCCGATCGTCGCGAGCGATCCGTCACCCTCAAGCGTGCGGTTGAAGATCGTCACCACGCTGTAGTTCGCGCGGTAACGCGTCATGAGCGCTGCCCCCAACCGTGGCTTCAGCAAACGATCTGCAAGCACGTCTTCGACTGTCGTAAGGAATGTCGGTACCGTCGAATCTATCGTCACAGCGCCGTTCCAGTCGGCGAGCTGGTCGCTGATCCGGCGAAGCCGAGAGTCCGTCGAGCGACGAAGCGCTGCCGAAAGAGCGCGAGCGAATTCCAGACGTGCCGTGTCCAGGTTATCGAGCTGGATGCTGCCGATTTGTTGCGGCGTCATGGCGCAGCAACCTGAAAGTCTGCGGTAGATACGATCGACGCGATACGGACCATCGAAGAATGGTGAAGATCCTATTTGCGTCGACGATGGCGCGAGTTGATTATTTGCAGTCGCGACAAAGCCACGAGCTGGATTGAACGCATGAGGCAGCTGATCGAAGCGCACAAAACCGTGCCACGCGTAGCGGTCGTCTTGTCCTTCCACAGGGACCGACCCATCGCCGAGCAGACGATTAGGAACTTCACCTCCCAGATGGTAGCCGATGTTGCCATCGACATCCGCGTACGCCCAATTGAACATCGGCCCGACCACATGGCCAAGGCCGGCCTCGAACTGTCTCCAGCTGCCGGCGAGATCCAAACTACGGAGCAGCCCGATCTCGTCGCCGGCGCGCAGGATCGTCCATGCGAGCGAATAGCCGCTCGACCCTGCGCGTTTGACGATAGGCCCGTGACGGGTGACGAGCACGTCGAGTTGCTGCGGCGCACTACCCTTGATGAGGATTCGCTCGTGTCGATGCTCCGCCCGCATCCAGCGGCCATTCGCCAGGTACTCATCGGAGGTTGCCGAGCGGAATTTCTCGACGTAGAGATCTTGCACCGCGATATCACCGCTCGTGACGCCAAAAGCGATCCGCTCGTTGTGGCCGAGCGCCACGAAGGGAATGCCGGGGATGATAAAGCCCTCGACGTTCATGCCTGCGCCGGTGAGCTGCACGAGCCAGTACGTGCTCGGCACCGCATGATCCAGGTGCGTGTCGTTGGAGAGGACGGGCATTCGCGTCGTTGTTCTTCGTACGGACACGGCCCAGTTGTTCGAACCGCTTTGGGGATCGTGTGGCCAAGGATCGCCGCTTTGGCTGGCAAGGGCGACCACCGCATCACGAAGCGCTGAATTGTTTGCCGCGGACTTCCGAAGCATCGTTCCGCCCGCGCCGAAGGCGACAAAATGCTCGAGCCGAGGAACCTGCGCGTCCATCAGTGAGGCGGTCGCCTTCGGCCCGATTTTGGTTTCCATGAGCGCGCGCAATTCGATGAGGCTCCATTGATCGTCTAACCGCTGCGCCATGAGCTTGATGATGGAGATGCTGTCCGTCGGCGTCCAAGGAGCTGGCCGGTAGCCCAACAGGCGAAATTCAATCGGCAGCGGCTTTGATGCTGCCGCAGCGTTGACCCCGGCCGCATATGCCTGTGCATCTTCCAAGGACTGACCGTGCAACAGCGCTGCGTCGTGCGCTGCTGCGGCTCCCAGACCTAACGTGCGCATGTAGCGATCGACTGAAAGCGTCGCCGGCCCACCTATCTCAGAGAGTTTGCCTTCGGCGGTCCGTCGCAAGACATCCATCTGCCAGAGCCGGTCCTGCGCGCAGGCAAAGCCTTCTCCGAAGAACAGGTCGGCTTCGTTCGCTGCTTCGATATGCGCGATCCCGCGTGCATCTCGCCGGATGGTGACCGGCGCAGAGATCCCGGCGACGTTGAGCTTGCCATTGATCTTCGGCAGCGGCGAACGGATGATCCAAGCCACTGCGGCGATGGCCAAGAAAATCACGACGAGAAGCGCGAGGCCGACGGCTCTGAGCACCGCGGCTCGACCTTTGCGTAGGCTAAAGGACATTCACGCGCATATTTTTCTTGGGCAGGGTAGGATTCGAACCTACGTAGCGCGTCGCGCGGCAGATTTACAGTCTGCTGCCATTAACCACTCGGCCACCTGCCCGAAATTGCGGGAATGCTGGTCTCCCAGCCTATGACTTGAGCGCTTCTTCGACTGCCTCATCTTCCGACCATGCCGCGCCTTCAGTGGCAAGGTTCGCGATCTCGTCCGAGCTGAGGTGCTCGCAAAGCTTCGCGACGAGCTGGTCATAGCTCCATTGTTCCGTATATTCGCGCTGGTACCCAAGAACTTTGAAGCGGGCGTTGACGAATCCAAACATTCGAGCCGACGGTCTCACATCGCCGCTCAACGCGAAGGCGAGAGCCAGGTGCTGGAGAGCAATCGCGGTGTATAGCGCGCTCTGCGCTTCGCGCGCGAACCGCAACGCTTCGCGGGCTGATTGAATCGCGCCGGCTAAGTCCCCGATCGCGATGCGATACCCCGCGATGTTCGCGTCGGACAGAGCGATGTTGAACTTATCCTTCCGCCATTCCATCTCTCGCACTTCATTAGCCATGCGCAGCGCTTCATCTGGATGGCCGACGCTGAACTCTAGCTCGGCGAGATTGCTCAGCGACACTGCCACGCCGAACTCATTCCCCAGCGCCTTATGGTGGGCCACTGCCTCCGCCAACAGACGCCGCGCCGCGATCAAATCACCTTGCATCAGCGTGATACTCGCCTGAGTATTGAGAGCGTCGCCGACGGCCCATCTATCGTTCAGTTCGCGCAAGCTCGCAAGCGCTTGTGTGATCACCTGTTGCGCTTCGTCCAAGCTGCCGGTTTGGTACAGGTTATACGCAAGCATCACTTTCGTGCGACTCGCCCAGCGCACTTCTCTTAGCGATTCATATACCTGAAGGGCATAGCGAGCCGCATCGACGGAGACATTGCCTGAGGTAAGATATGCACGCGAATACCATAAACGCGCGGCGACCGATGGATATTCTGCTTCGTCCAGACGATCTTGCGCAAGCCCCAACCAGTAACGGCCTTCTGCGGAGAGACCAGCTCTTCTCCACAATCTCTCCAGGCTGCTTGCGATCGCGCCGCCGATCGCTGCATTGTTCGCCTGCGTGATGCTCCATTCCAACGCGGCGCGATAATTATCAAGGTCTCGTTCGACATCATCCAACCAGGCGACCGCAGAACCAATGCCATAGCGCTCGCTTGCATCCACCGCACGATCGCGAAAATACTCGGCGTAACGGCGTGCCAAGCGTTCTCGCTCGCCTGCGACACGAAGTTTGTCTACAGCATATGCGCGCGTCGATTCGAGCAGGCGATACCGCTCCCGCGACCCAGCTGTGTCGGCGACGACCAGCGATTTATCTGTCAAGGACGCGATGAGATTTATGACGTCCATTTCGTCCAAGCCTTCGCCGCATACCGCCACAGCGGTATCAATGTCGAACTCACCTGCGAAGATGCCCAGTCTAGCGAAGAATAGCTGTTCTTCGCCGGTGAGGAGTCCATAACTCCAGTCAATGAGGGCGCTGAGCGTCTTCTGGCGAGGAAGTGCCGGTCGGCTTCCTCCCGTGAGAAGCTTGAATCGTTCGTTGAGGCGCTGCGCCAAGTTCGGAATGGAAAGCACTCGCACGCGTGCGGCCGCAAGTTCAATCGCTAGCGGTATGCCATCTAAGCGGCGACAGATCTCAGCGACAATCGGTGCAGTGTTCTCACTCAGGACGAAGCGATTGTCGACAAGCCTGGCTCGATCGACAAATACGGCGATAGCACCATACTGCATTGCCTCGTCTGGATTTAGGATTGAGCCGGCTTCGGGCAGGGCCAATGAGGGAAGCCGGTGCGCGGCTTCGCCGGAGAGCCCCAACGCCTGGCGAGACGTAGCCAAGGTCCGAACATTGGGCGCACTGCGATGGATTGCATCGGCCAGGACGGCGATCGGTCCCAAGAGGTGCTCGCAGTTATCGATGATCAACAAGAGGTTCTTGCGCCGTAACCACTCTGGAATTAACTCGTCGACTCGTTTTCCTTGCACCTGCGTGATGCCAAGTGCATTGGCGACGACGCTTGAGACCAATTCGGGGTCGGTAATGGGCGAGATGTCTACAAACCACACTCCATCCGAATAGCGATCGATCAGATCCGCTCCCACTTGCAGAGCGACGCGCGTCTTGCCAACGCCGCCCGAGCCCGTGATCGTCACAAGACGGTGTTTGGCAATGAGCAACTTGACGTTACCAATGTCGCGCTCTCTACCGATAAGTGCGGTGACTTGGACCGGCAAGTTGTTCGGCCGCGCGTCCAGCGAACTGAGCGCGGGAAATTCCGACGGCAAACCCACTGCGGTCAGTTGCCAGACCTGTTCGGGTTGGGTCAGATCCTTGAGGCGCCGCAACCCAAGATCGATCAGCGAGACGCCGTTAGGAAGGCTACCCTCTACGAGCTCCCGCACGGCACCGGAAAGCAGCACCTGACCGCCATGCCCGATGGACATCAAACGAGCGACGCGATTCACATCGGGGCCGAAGTAGTCACCCTTACGCTCCACTACGTCGCCAACGTGGAGCCCCATGCGCACGTGAAGTCCATCGACCGCAGAAAAATCTTCTTTTGCGATTTCGCGCTGTGCCTGCGCCGCAGCAGTCACGGCATCTGCGACGTTCGCGAAGACAGCGCAGAAGGCGTCACCGACCGTCTTGAACACGGAGCCGTTATGAGTCTCGATGGTCGTACGCAGGATCTCATCATGGCGATCCACGGCTGCTTGCATCTCGTCACGATGCGCTTCCCAGCGCTGCGTACTGCCCTCGATGTCGGTAAAGAGAAACGTGACCGTGCCGCTGGGTAACGGCACGGGCTTTTGAGGCTTTTTCTCAGCCCCACTTGCGCGCGGCATTTCCGATGAGATTCGGGCGAGGGCGCACTTGCCCCCTCGAAGGTAGGCTCGCTCGAGGTTCCCTAACGACTCAACCTTCTAGGCGCTCTCGCAACAAAGTAATCGCAGCATTGACGTTACCGGTTAAATCGCTTCCGCATTTAGGGCACCGTAAGAGGTCTCCGGATTGATACGCGTTGATGACGTTTCTCGCTTCTTCGTCGGAGAATTGCGTCGTCACGATACCGCAGTGCGTGCAGCGAAGAGTTGGGGGATTTTTCAATGAGGATGCTCCTACTTTGCTCGATGCTCTCGCGGACTCTTTGCCAGCCAAGCTTTCACGGCCTGTGAGTCGCAAGCGAGCAGGGTACGGCGAGTGCGCAGTCGCAATCTCAGTCGTCGCATGCCGCAGCGCTTCCGCGGGCAAGGAGACACCATGGCATCGAAATGCGGCCACCCCGGTTGCAAGTGCACCGATACCTCAGAACATGGATTCTGCAGTGCCATATGCGCGCGAGATGCTGAAACCGGCATTGGAGGAGCGTGCAATTGCGGTCATCCTGCCTGCCACGACGACCAGTCCGCTACGACCGGTTGAATGCTTCGCTGGGCCATCGGCGCGCAGGCAGGCTATTATCTTCTCAGTGCACTCTGGCCGCTTCTTTCGATGAACTCGTTCGAAGCGGTCACAGGGCCAAAAACAGATCTATGGCTCGTCCGCCTGGTCGCGCTGCTCATCGTCGTCATCGGGCTGACTTTGGCCGGAGCCGTGAAGGCAGGACGGTTACCGCTCGAAATCGTCGCATGCGCTTTGCTGAGCTGCATCGCGTTTATCTGCGTCGATACGATCTATGTCTTCTCAGGCGTGATCAGCAAAATATATCTCGGCGATGCCGTCGTTGAACTGCTTCTGTTCGTAGCGATCGTCATAGGGCTTATCGGGACGAAAGCCACCCATCAAGCTTAGCTCTCAGCTGTTTCTCAGATCTCCGGCAATTCTGAATGGTATAATGGAGCTGGAGGTTATCACGTGATCAACAAATTCAAGTTCTCGCTCGCGGTGCTTGCGGTAGCGGCTGGTCTTTTGGCTCCCATCTCCGCGCTGGCAGCTGCGCAGCTTTCTTACACCACCACCCTACAGCCGACCGGTCCATCGATGACGCTCGGTGACTATTACGGCACGCTCACCCTCAGAGTAGCGTCAGACGGCATCGTGCAAGGGTGGTACAAACCGCAGTACGGCGACTTCACGCCTGTTCAAGGCTCGCTGCAGAACGGCAGCTACTGGCTTCAGATCGGAAACCAAGGAAGCTTCCAGATCAACGCCACCGAGCAAAAGGACGGAACGCTGAAAGGAACCGCTACGAACTTGGGCTTCTCGCGCGGGGATTATCCGCCGACGTTCTCGTTCGTCGCGAAATTAACACCTAATTAATTAGTTGACAACGAAACCCGACCCTGCTATCTTCTCTTAAAGAATTAATCGTGAGGAGGTGGCAGGGTGCTTTCGTTTCTCGTACCCGTCGTGCAAACGGCTCCTCCCCTTGACCCCTCTCGCCCGGCTACCACGTGGTCGGGCAGTCCGACGATCGCCCTTGGGTGGAACGTTGCCCACGCCCAAGCTGCGAGCGAACCGACGAGCGTCCATGTCGCCACCGACGGCAATTTCTTATACGTGCGCTTTGACGCCACCCAACGCGAGCCGGTCACGGCCGCGCAACATAGCGACGACCTGGTCGCCGGCGGCAGCAACATCAACGGCGGTATTGCCTGGAGCGATGACGCCGTCTGGGTAGATCTGTGGCCCACCGGCCCGGGCGGTTTTCAGTACCAGTTCGAGTGCAATCCCAAGGGCGCCCACAACGAGGCGTCGAGTGAAAACTCTGCGTTTGCTCCGCAATGGGAGTCGCATGGAGCGGTAACCACCGGGGGCTATACTGTGACGATGGCGATCCCATTTGCGGTCGTCCATGGAGCGCACCCTGGCACGTGGCGCGCGCAGTTCGTTCGATACATCCGCTCGACCGGCGCTCTCATCGTGTGGTCGTACGACCCCTCGCAAACCAATCCTGACGACGCTGCTCGAGCTGGAGACGTTGACGTCCCTACCGTGGCGCGGGCACCGATTCCCCGTCCGCGCGCCGGGATCTATGGCCTCGGAGCGCTTGCGAGTCGCTCCGCCGGCGGTTCGACTTCGCGCGTCGGCGCAGACTTCTCGATCCCAGTGACTCAGACAGCCGCGTTCTTTGGGACCTTGCACCCCGACTACTCGAACGTTGAGCTCGACCAACAATCAATATCGCCGACCGTGTATCAGCGGATCTTCAGCGAAGTACGGCCATTCTTCACGCAGGCGTCTGCCTATTACAACGATTTCAACTGCGACGTGTGCAACGGGTTTCGTACCACGCTCTACACGCCTGCCATTCCGACGCCCTCACAGGGCTACGCATTCGAGGGCCGACAAGGCGACTTTGGGCTTGCGGGCTTCGACGCCATCGGCGATGCTCGAACAGATGCAGCAGCGGCCCTCAACTATACTTCGCCCGACACGCACTGGAGCGCGGCATTCCAGCACGTCACGGCCGACATCCCCGGAATCGTGGATGACACGAACCAAGCCGGCGTCAACTGGTACAACGGGAAGTTCTTGAGTTTTTACGCCAACTACGCGAAAGAGACTGGAACGCAAGTGAGCGACCCCGGCCAAGGCACCTGGCTCGACGCGGGCGGCGGGTTTGTGGATCAGCACTTCGCGCTGTTCGGATCGGTGCGGGACGTTGGAAGCCAATTCAATCCCGTCGACGGCTTCGATTCGCACCCGGGCATCGCAGGATATGCGCTGTACTCGGCCCGCGTGTGGACATTTTCCCCGCAGGACTTTTTCGTCTCCGCCGGCGTCAGCGGCAACGTTGACCGCTATCAAGGCCCCACCTTCGGCCAAGCCCAAAGCGATAACGGCATGCTCCTCGACGTGCTCGCGAAAGATACGATCGACCTCCAACTCTACACCGGTTCCGACTACTGGCGCTTTGGCTCGGTGCTCACACCTATCTCACAAAACGGCGGCTTCAGCGTCACCTATCACAGCGGCATGCAAAACAACCTGAACAATTTTCCGACGCACGGCGCATCCGCCACTCCGACCTCGATCCAATATTTCACCGGGCGCTACGGCGACGGGCGGCTGGACACGTGGTTTCGGTCGTCCACGGTGCGCGCGGGCGATCGTGGCTTTCTCACCTTCACCGTGGATAACACGGCGCAATGGCTGACCCACGCGCCCGATAACGTGCAGTGGTTCGACAGCGTCGCCTATGCCTATCAGGTCAATGCCCGCTCCTCATTTGCCATCGGGTTGCGCCGGGTGGTCGGCATGCCACCGCAGCCCAACGGCGGCGGCAATTGCGAAGGCACGTGCTCCAACATCTCTATTGCGTACCATCTACGCACGGACCGCGAAGAATTCTACCTCGCGTACGGCGATCCGAACACCTTGGTCACCGTGCCGCAAGCGATCTTCAAGGTGATCTTCTATGTGGGCAGTCAGAAAGGGACCTAAAGGCGACTCGCGATCAGACCTTCGGCAGGTGGCGCCGCGTGCCGATGAGAGCCAACCGTTCCGCTAGGCGCAAAGGCCACATCGCGCGCGCTTCTTTGGCCACGATCGGGTCGGTGAGGATCGCCGCTACGCCGAGCACTTTGGCGGCCAAGATGTCAGTGAAGAGCTGATCCCCGATCACGACGGTCTTGTCGCGCGTCACCCGCAGCTTACGGACCGCGCGAAAGATGCCGAACGGCAGCGGCTTATAGGCCCGGTGCACAAACGTGACGATGCCGAGCGCGGTCGCGACGCTACTCACCCAAGCACGCACGTTGTTCGAGACGACGGCAACCGAAAAGCCCAGGGTTTGCGCCTTGCGCACCCACGCGATGACCTCAGCCGTCGGTTCGACATGCTTGTAGCCCACGAGCGTGTTGTCGAGGTCGAGCACGAGGGCGCGGAACCCCTCGGCCCAGAGGTCGTCGAGTGAAATCTCGAGCACGCTGCGCACCCAGCGCAAAGGGCGGAAGGTGCTGAACACGAGCGGCTATGCCGTTGCGGGCACGAACACGCGGACCGCGTGCGGCACGATCTCGACGTGCGCCGGCGTCATGGAGACGATCTCGCCGTCAGCCTCGATCGGCCGTGGCCGTCGAGTCCAGATATCGAAAGACCGGCCCTGTAGTGCGGTAACCCCTGCGGCCCCGTTCGGGCGCCGGCGGGCGACAGCGTAGAGCGCCATGACGTATGACCAAAAGTTCGGAAGCGACAGAGCGTAGAGATCGAGCTTGTGGTCCACGAGCGAAGCGTCTTCGTTTTTGATAAAGCCACCGTAGGAGCGGCCGTTGCCGATCGTGAGCTGGGCCGTCTTCAAAGACGTGACCTCTTCGCCCTGGGTTATCTTGACCGTGAAGCGCCGCATCTTGCGCATGACGCCGATGGCATGCGGCAAAGCGGCGATCACCCCGAACTTGGCTTTTGCGTCTTTTTCAAGCAACCGTGAAACGGTCGGACTGATGCCGATCCCCATTTCGTTGAAAAAAAAGACGTCGTTGACGCGACCGACATCGATCTCCCGCGTGTAACCGCGAGCGATCACCTCGCAGGCTGCCTCGATATCGCTCGGTATCCCCAAGCTGCTTGCGAGGTCGTTGGCAGTCCCAAGCGGGATGATGCCAAGCGGTACCGTCACGCCGACGAGTCCTTGCAGCGCCACATGCAACGAGCCGTCACCGCCGCCGACAACGACGAGATCGCATGAGGACGCTTGGTCGCGAATCGTGCGAACGACGCTCTCACGATCCTTGAGCTCCGGGATGTTGAGGCTGAATCCACGGGACTCGAGGGCTGCGCAGGCCGCCTCGCCCCGCGCCTCGACCGAACGCGCCTGACTGTTCATGAGGACGAGGGCGCGCGGGGCCGCGCCAGATGGACGTTCCGATGGTTGAGGTCCTTGCAGCAACTGAACGGGGCCCCCATCTTCAGGCTTCATGATCTCACTTCTTGTACCCACAAGGCTATGGATTGCCTCAGCGGCGTTGGCAATCCCCGTCTTTAGGGTATACCGGACCCCGCATGGCTGAAAGGCAGCTTTAACCGCTTGAACATCGGAACAGTCAACCTGCGCTCTGGCGGAAACGCCCGCTCCGTCGTCAGCCTCGCGGATCTCATGATCGCCCAGGCATGCGCCACAATCGTATTCACTGAGTTCCGCCATAACGAGGCCGGTGCGCTTCTCCTTTCCCACATGCAGGCGTCGGGCTACCGCTACTTCGCTTTGACCTCCGACATCCGCGGCGTGCTTATCGTGTCACGAACGGGCTTCGAAGGGACCGGCAACCCTGGGGAACTCGACACGTTTCCCAATGCCATCATCCGCGCCGATTTTCCCGGCTTCGTCCTCTACGGGGTGTACCTGCCGACCGGGGCGCGCAAGTTCCCGCATTTCGACTATCTCATCCGCATGGCTCGTCAACATAACGCGCGCAACGAACTGGCGATGGCGATCGGCGATTTCAACGCCGGCCGCAACGAGATCGACATTGAGATCAACGCCCGCTCCGGCAACTTGCTCGACGAATTTCCAGCGCATAGCCGATTTGTCGATCTTTCTGCTTTATGGCCCGAAGCCTGGCGGCATTCCCATCCGGCCGAGCGTGAGTACAGCTGGTACGCATCCAACAAACCGGTCTCTCAGAAAAAGGGCTGGCGGCTCGATCACGCCTTCGTGTCGCCCGCGTTGCTTCCCAGCGTGCGGAGCGCGCGCTACGTGCCCGAGTCGCGCTTACAGGGTTGGACGGACCACTCGGCGCTTGTGGTGGAGCTCGAAGCGATGGCGTCGTTTCCCAGCGGATGACGGCGGGAAGAATGGAGATGATGGGCAGTCGAGCAGTCGAGCGCCACCCGGAAACGATGCCGCAGCACGAGGTCAAGCGATCTCTCGCCCGCGAACGTTTGCAATTGCTGCACAATTTCGAGGATGCGGCGCAAAAGCCAATGGCGGTGCTGGCCTTGGGCTGGCTGGTGCTCGTCGTCCTGCAGCTTGTGATCGGGGCCAGAGCAGCCATTTTGGATGTCACCTACTGTATTTGGATTATCTTCATCCTCGACTTCGCCATTCGTTTCATCCTTGCCACGAATAAGCTGCGCTTCTTGCGTCGCAACGTGCTCACCGCCGTCAGCCTCGTGCTGCCGGCTTTGCGCATCGTCCAGTTCGGCCGTCTCCTAGCCCTCATCCCGTCCTGGCAGTTACCCCTCTTGCAGATGCTGGGCAGCATGAACCGTAGCTTTGTGGCGCTCCAAAGCACGATGGAGCGGCGCGGCCTGCAATATCTCCTCATCCTCACGGCGATCGTCACGTTTGCGGGCGCCGCTGGCATGTACAAGTTCGAACACAATCCGACCGGCGTCGGGATCAACAGCTACGGCAGCGCATTGTGGTGGACCGCGATGGTCATGACGACGCTCGGGTCAGATTATTTCCCTCACACCGTCCCCGGACGCATCTTGTGCTTCTTGCTTGCGGTCTTTGCGTTCTCGATCTTCGGCTACATCACGGCGGCCATCGCGAGCTACTTCGTCAACAAGGACGCGAGCGACACCCGAAGTCCTATCTCAAACGAAGCCACGGTCGAGCAAGTCTTGGCTGAAGTGCGGGCGTTGCGCGAACAAATCTCGCGGCTGCAGCAATGGGGCTGAGCAGCCACCAATAGAAATGCAGTCGGCTCAAGGTTTAATCCAAAATCCGACTGCGAGCTTCTTATGCCCGGATGCGCTCGGCCTAAACCTCCGCGCGCGCGTGCTCTGCACGGACGCGCTGGTCGCCCTGGCCTCGAGCATGCGAAGCGCCTGCTTGGCGCGGGCCGCGTCCGTGTCGGGGTAGTGCGGCTCCAAGACGTATTCCGCGTAGCGTTCCTGCTCGTCTCGAGGCAGCGCTTCGAACACCTGCTTCAGCTGCGGCCGCATGGAAAGCTCGATCCGGAGTGCTGCGGGCAACTGAGATAGCGGTCGGTCCATATGGCCCTTCATTGATATCCTTATACCCTTCCCGTCGGTCAAGCATGCTTGCTCAAAAACCGCTGCATGGCTTTTTCCGCTCCGCTCAGTGCCCATCGCGCGCTCGATCCGCGCGAGGGGAAACTCGGCAAACGTCCGGCAGCCACTGCGCTCATAAGCGCCGGATGGATATAGCACTTGCGGCAGATCGCCGGTGTGTTCCCGAGCTTCTCGGCGGCACGGGCAAGCGCAGTCGCGAGCGGCGACGCGGGCGTCGTCTGTTGCTTGGGCGCCTTTTCCAGCTCGGCCGCTGCCAGCGCGAACTCGAGCGAGCCGTGCCACGTGCGGAAATCCTTGGCGCTGAAGTCGCCACCGGTATGCTTGCGCAGATACTCGTTGACATCGGTCGAGGTGATCGATTCGACCGCGCCCTCGTCCGAGCGAAACTCAAAAAGACGATGACCGGGAAAATCCTGGCATTTCGCGACGACGCGGGCAATGCGCCGGTCCCGATAGTCGATCTCCACCTCTTTGCCGCCTTTGCCCCGAAAACGCAGCTTGATCACATCGCCGTTCACGCTTGCGTGCCGGTTGCGCAGGGTGGTCACGCCGTAGGATTTGTTGGCCTTGGCATACTCGTCATTGCCGATGCGCAGCGCCGTCTTATCGAGTAGCCGGATGACGGCCGCCACGACTTTGCGTTTCGAAAGATTTTGCGCAGCCAAATCGCGCGAAACGCTCTCCCGCAAACGGGGTAAGATCGCGGCGAAGGCGATCATCCGGCTGAACTTGTTCGCGTCGCGGAGCTCGCGCCAGGCCGCGTGGTAACGATATTGCTTGCGGCCTCGTGCATCACGCCCCATCGCCTGGATGTGTCCGCGCGCATCAGGACAGATCCAAACATCCTCATATGCAGGTGGTATCGCGAGTTTGGCGATCCGTTCCAATTCGCGTCGCGCGGTCAGCCGGCGGCCACTCGGCAGAAGGTAGACGAACTCGTCTCCGGCCTTCTTGCGGGTGATCCCGGGCTCTCCCTCATTGACGTACCGCAAGCCGGCAGAACGTGCGATCTTGGCGCCTTGCCGGCGCAGTTCACGTCTGGTTGCCTCTCCCACAGCGTACCATTTGCCCATATTCGTTTGGCCCCTAACGCCTGCGGCGGGGGCAAGCCGATATTCGGTAGTAGGGCGACCCGCGTGCGGGTACCTCACATGTGATGAAGAGCGACGAAGCCGACAGCGTTCTTGAGATCGTCCAAGCGGACGAAGTTGCCGAGTGGCGACTCGAGCCCAACGTGGCCGTTGAGTACCCTATCGTCGTGCGCAACCAGACGTCCGAAAGTCACGAGGTCGAGATCTCGATCATCGACGCCGTCGACTGGGCGGTCGTGAAGCCCGAACGGTTCTCGCTACGATCCGGAAAAGAAGCGACCGCGAAACTCGTGCTCGCGAAAGGCACCGAGGCGCGCGCGCAAGCCGGCCAGCACAACCTCACTCTCGAGCTGCATGACTTCGAAGGCACGAGTTTGGGCCAGCTCGCCGCCAACGTCTGGGTCGTGCCGTTCTACGCGCTCGATATGACCGTGCGGGTGCGCGGCCCGCTCTTGCGCCGCGGCATCGCCGAAGGTTTTGTTTTGCACTGCACGGTCGTCAATCGCGGCAATGCGGAGGTCACGATTCACCCAGAAGGCGAGTCGCAGGCGGCCATCGAGCTTTCCGCACCGACGGTGCGCGTGCCGTACGGCGGCGACGTCTCCTTTGACATCGAGGCATGGTGGGCATCAAACCCGATGCGCTTGTATCCCGAGTCGGTCAGCGTCAAGGCTGAATTCCCGGGCGGGCAGGTCTCATCGGAGATCCCCTGGTCCGACGTGGAAGCGCAGTTAGGAACGTTGATCCCACCGCTTGTCGAAACAGAGGAATTTCCCGAGGTGCTGCGCTTGCGACCCGACGAGGAACAAGAGCCCGCTTTTTCTCGTCTGGAGACGACGCCCAAGTCCGAGACACTCGAAGCAGCGCCCGCACGCCCGGAAACCCCGGAACCGCCGACCATCGTCGTCCAAATCGCTCCGCCGCGTTCGATGAAATACACCTATGGCCGGCGCGTCAACCCCTGGTGGCCGCCTGCCGAGCGCTTCGGTGGACGGTGGCGCGTCAAGCCTTTGCCTATCGCCGCGCTCGTCCTCGTCGCCGGCTTGGTCGCGATGGGGCGGTTCGGCGCATTCCACCAGGCGAGTGCTTCTGCACCCGATCCGCGCGTCTTTATCGCAACGTTCTTTGACCCGAGCAAACGGGATGTTTCTGCTCACGCTGCCGCGCGCAAAGCTGCTACCGCCAAACCGGTGCGCCAAAGTGCTTCGCACCACGCGCAGCTCATCCGGCAGGAGAAGACGAGTCGAACAACCCATCCGAGCGCGGGAAAGTCCGCTCCAGCAATTGTGAAGGCCACGCCACCGCAAACCCTCGCGTTTGCGCCGAAGCCGCAGCCGAACATCAAACAAGCCCACGGGGCCGTTTGGGAAGGCGCTGTCGTCCATGTCTCCGCCGGCAACGTCAAGGTGCGCAGAGCGGCCGATGGCGCCGTGCGCAGCTTCATCGTGTCGCAGAACTTCAAGAGCGTGTTCTCGTCAGACGGGACCTTCGCTCGTCCGATGAGCGACGTGCGCGCCGGAACGCAGGTCCGGATCTTCTACTCGTACGTCCTGGGTTTCCGTCACCCGAACGCGATCTTCGTGCTGAGCGAGCCTTCTACGGCGCGATGATCGGCTGAAGGTGCGCCGCCACCTTCACTCAGAACCCGACGCCCCGTGGGCTGGTTCGATCAGGTCGCACCTGTCGTGTCGCTCTTCATCGCCTTTGCGACGGTGCTCTTCACCACGCTCATGCTCTCGCGTCAAGTACGCCAGATGGAGCACGAGCGCAACGCCCTTGCCATCTTGCAAGCGATCGAACGCCTCACCGAACCCCCGATCGTCCACGTTTTCACCGAGCTGCGGGGCGTTGAGCAGCGTTTTCCGAGCGAGGATGCCATCCGCAAGGGCTACGAAGGGTCCGCAGACCAAGAATCGCTGACGATGGTAGGCCAATACGTGGAGACCATCGCCGCGCTCGCACGGCGCCAGGTGTTGGATCCCTCGCTCATCGTCGACGCCGTCGGACTCATGCTGCGCAGCCGCTGGGCGCAGATCCGCGATTTCGTCTACCGACTGCGCAGCGTCTACGGCAATCCCTACATGTTCGAAAACTTCGAGTGGCTCGCGCGCTACAGCGCGTGGTGGAAAGAGCTGCCGCGGCCGGCGCGCGCGCAGAACTATGCCGAGGCGCAGTTCCCGCCGGACATCGATGAAGAATTTACGCGGTTAAAGCCGAGATCAGGCTGACGCTTTAGCGATGGCAGCTGAGATCATCTCGGCCTGCGATTTCTGATCCTTCCAGCGCGCTTGGGCTGCGGGCCCGAGCTGGTCGATCGGGTCGAAGTACAAGAACCACTCGTTGGGCTTCACGCTCGGGGCGCTGTACACCGCGATTCCATTCTCCCGATCGTAATGGTCGAAGCTGTGCACGTCGCGCTTGCCGCCGCCACCGGGCGCGTCGCATACGAAGGTGGGCGTATTGAAGCCGGCGGTCGATCCGCGCACGAACTTCTCGATATCAATGGCCGTCTGCACGGTCGTGCGAAGGTCCTCAACGCCCTTCACCATGTCGTGCATGTACACGTAGTAGGGATGCACGTTGACGTAGCCGAGCCGCCGCACGAGCAACTGCATGGTATGCCGGTCGTCGTTGACGCCGCGGATGAGCACGCTCTGGTTGCGCACCATGACGCCCCTCTCGAACAGAACCTGAAGCGCCTTTTGCGTGATCCACGTGATTTCATTGGGGTGGTTGAAATGCGTATGGAGCATGACGTCCTTACCCAGCGTACGCCCCCGCTCCACGAGCGAGACGAGCGCTTCGGTCCACGCCGTATCCGTCAAGAGCTTGCTCGGCATGATCGCCGGCCCTTTCGATGCCACGCGGATGCGGCGGATGTTCGGCATGTCCAACAAGGTGTCGCCGATCTTCTTCAGGCTCTTCGCGGGCAGTTGGTATGCGTCGCCGCCCGAGACGACGATGTCCTGCAGCTCCGGGCGCGAGGCGATGTATTCAAAAGCCTTTTGCCAGCGCTGCTGATTGGTCGCGAGTTCGGCTTTCTCCACGCTCTCCGTGTCGCCGCCGATGGCATACGAGCGCGTGCAGTAGCGGCAATAGACCGGGCACACGTTGGTGGGCAAGAACAGCGCCTTGTCCACGTAGCGGTGCGTCAGCCCGGGCGTCGGTGAATCATCGAGCTCGTGGAGCGAGTCGAGCGAAAGCTTCGGATGATCCGGCAAGAGGCGCGAGGCGAGCGGGATGAACTGCGTGCGGATGGGATCCTCGTACGGGTTCTTCCAGTCGATGATCGAGATGGCATAGGGCGACACACGCACGTTCATGGGGGCGCGATGAAAGCCGGCCCGCACGTCGTCGATGAAATGATCCGGCGCGAGTTCTTGGATGGTGGCGAGCAGTTCTTCCGGTGTCTTGACTGAATGCTGGTATTGCCACAAGTGGTTGAGGAACGTTCCCTCGTCCACATCTCGATAGGCAGGGATCTTTCTCCAAAACTCGCCTTGCAGCAGGTCCATGTGTTCCAGGGCCTCGGGACCTGCCGGCGGTTTCGTATGACCGAAGCCGGGCTCGGTCGCCAAGTCTACTTTTTGCACGACTGCCATCTAGCGCACGCTCCGTAACCGGCGCGCTGCGGGCACGCCGTCTTCTCTCAGGGTGATGCCGCCACGCTCGAACGGCGTGGAGAGCACGATCATCGTCTTCGTCCGTTCGATCCCGGCCGTCCGCTTCAACCGGGAGAGGAAGTCATCGAGCTCTGCCGTGGATTTTGTCATGACTTTGAGGATGAAGCTCTCCTCGCCGGTGACGCTGTGCACTTCGCAGACCTCCGGCAAGGCCGACACGGCAGCCGTGAAACGATCGTAGTCCGTCTGCGCGGAGGTATAGCAACTGACGAATGCGGTCAGTCCAAGACCCAAAAGCCGTCCGTCCAGCCGAGCGGCGTAACCGCGCACGAAGCCTCTTGCCTCGAGCCGCTTCACGCGCTCGTGCACGGACGCCGCCTTCAGCCCCACCAGCTCTCCGAGCTCCGCAAACGTCGAGCGCCCGTTGCGCTGCAGCGCGTCGAGCAGTTGCAGGTCGAGTTGGTCTACGGTGGCCCCGGCTCCGTTTAGCACGCTTCCCTCACTCCATTAGGTCACTCTATGATACTACAATGGGTTTGTTCGCGCAAGCAAGCCAAAGACAGTGAGGTTGTAAGGTGAATGTCCCAAATAGTTGTTTCTTGTCCCCCGGTGAACCACGGCTGGTCTTCCTCCATATATAGAGTGCGAGCGCCCTCGAATGCTCGCGTTCATATTGGAGGAACCAAATGCGCCGTCTTCTCGTCCTTGTCGCGGGGATCGCAACGCTGCTCGGTGCGGGCTCGGTCCTCGCCGACACGCAGCCTTCCCCAGCTGCATCCGCGCAGGTGAAAATCGACAATTACACGTTCAAGCCCGCAACGCTCACCATCGCGGCCGGTACGACCGTCACCTGGAAGAACCTCGATGACGATCCCCACACCGCGACCGCCGCCGACGGCTCTTTTGACAGCAAAGGTCTGGCTCAGGGCGACACGTTCTCATTCCGGTTCACCAAACCGGGCACATACGCGTATCACTGCACCGTGCATCCGTTCATGCAGGGGACGATCCTCGTCCAGCCCACCACGAGCGACACGTCGGCCAAAAAGGGGGCGCGATAATGGATCGCAGCAAGTTCTTGGAGTGCATGGCATGGTGCGGCACGGGGGTGCTCTACAGCGTGGCGGCTCCCGGCATCGTCGGCCGGGCGCTCGCCGATCCTGTCGTTGCAGCCGCCGGCACGCGCACCTTCGTGCAGATCAGCGATTCGCACGTGGGCTTTCACGGCGAGGCGAACCCGGACGTCCTTGCCACCTTCCAAGCCGCGATCGATAGGATCAACGCGCTTCCGTCCGCGCCCGAGTTCGTCATGCACACGGGCGACCTGACGCACCTTTCAAAAGCGGAGCAGTTCGATACGGTGCAGCAAATGCTCGGCACGATCAAGACGGGTGCCGTCTACGCGGTGCCGGGCGAACACGACATCATCGATGACAACGGCGCGCAATACTTCAAGATGTTCGGCAAGAGCGTCAAGCCCTGGTACAGCTTCGATGCGGCAGGCGTGCACGCACTCGCGTTGACCAACGTCCTCAACATCACCGCCGGCGGAATGCTCGGGCGAGACCAGCTGGAGTGGGCCCGCGGCGACCTTGCCAAACAGCGCGCGGATACGCCGATCACCGTCTTCGCACACATCCCCCTTTATGCCGCGTACCCGGAATGGGGATGGACCACCGACGACTACATGGAACTGCTGGCCATGTTGCGGCCTTTCGATTCCGTGACCGTCCTCAACGGGCACATCCACCAAGTGCTCTCAAAAGTGGACGGGAAAGTGACGTTCTTCACCGCGGATTCCACAGCGTTTCCGCAACCGAAGCCGGGTGCGGCACCGAAACCCGGACCGTTGAAAGTGCCGGCCGGCGATCTCGGTCAGTACCTCGGCATCCGCACGGTAACGCTTCAGCCGGTATCCGGTCAGATCGCTGTCGCCGACGAATCGCTCGCGCGATAGGGATGCCCGAGGGCGCCGAGGAGGCAGCTGATCTTGTGCACAGGCTCGGCGCCGACGAACCAGCGGCCTTGGAGCGGGCGCACGCGCTCTATGCCCCGCGCTGCAATGCCATCGCATACCGGATTCTCCGCGACGATGCCGCCGCGCAGGACGCAGTGCAAGAAGCGTTCCTCTCCTTGTGGCGGCACCGGCACGGTCTCGTGGTGCGCACCGGGGGCCTTTTACCGTGGCTCAGCGTCGTCACGCGAAACGCCGCCATCGGCATCTTGCGCAGCGACAGCTGGCGGGCTCGCCGCGAGGAGAAATTCAACACGGCAAGCGCCGGTACGGAACCCGACCCACTCGAGCGAGCAGCCGCGCGGAGCGACGCGGCACGGCTGCGTAGCGCGCTTCTGGCGTTGCCACCCGAGCAGAAGAACGTCGTCGAGCTTGCCTATTTCCGATATCTGACGATGGCGCAGATCGCCGAGCGTACGGCGACCCCAGTCGGAACCGTCAAGCGGCGCGCCCAACTCGCGTTGCGCCATCTCTCTCGTCTTTTGACCGAGGGCGCCACATGAACATGCATCCGTACGATGAGATCGAGGCGTTCGCGCTTGGAGGGCTGGAGATCGGCGAGGCTTCCCGCGTGCTTGAACATGCCGAAAGCTGCCCTACGTGCGGCATACTGCTCGCGGAAGCGATGCGCACCGTGACAGCCCTCGAGCCTTCCGATGAGCGAGTCCCGACCCCCATGATGAGTGTAGGGGCGCGAGTTTACTCGCGCCCACCAACCCGAACGTACGCTTGGGTCGCATCAGTGGCGGCCGCTGCGGCGATCGCGTTGTTCGCCTGGAATCTCGACCTGCGCTCGCATAGCTTGCCGCTGCCGATCGCGTCTCTCGTGCATAGCCACTTCGAGCATCACGCCCTTCGCGGCGCGCCCGGAGCGGGCTCGGCAAAAGTCATCCAGGCGCTTGACGGAAGTTGGCTGTATCTGGTGGCAGACGGGCTGAAACCGAACACGCAATACGTCCTGAAAGAGGTTGTCGCGGGCAGCGAGCGCGATGTCGGAAGCTTTCACAGCAACGATACGGGACAAGCGGCTGCATATTGGTCGCAGCCAACTGCGAAGATCCAGGAGTTTTCGATAGAGCCGCAGGGTCAGTCGCAGGCTGCTGGATCCGGACTCCGATGGCCTTGAGGATTAAAACTCATATGAAACGGGCATATCCAGCTTAAGTTTCATCGAGCAAGCAACCCGGATGCTCGGGACAAGCGAAACAGCGGTACCTACGGGAACTGCTGTTTTCGTTCTGGGACGTGCGAAGAGGGCATAAGTGATGTATGCACGGCCGCCGCTGGACAAGACTGCACATCGCGCTCCTGGTCTGCGCCGCGATCGTGGTCCTCGATCTGTTCGCGCTGTCATTCGAGCCTGTGCGCGCGCTTGCGTTGCGAGCCATCGCCGCATCGGCGCTCTCGCTCAAAGGCTTTCATTTGGAACACGCGGACATCTACGTCGACCGGCAGCGCCTCGCACTCGATCACGTGAGCATCACCGAAAACCCAAATCTTCCTTTTTTCCGTGCGGACTCCATCGATGTGCGTTATGAATTGCATGGAATCCACTTGGACAGCGCCGACGTTCGGATCGATCGTCCGCACCTGTTCCTGCGCCGTCAAAAGGACGGCACGTACAATATCCAGCGGCTCACGGGTGGCTCGGTCGCCAATCCCGCGAACCCGAACCAGCCGAGCACGCGTGGAAGTTTCTTGCCCTCGACGTTGCGCCTGTGGCTTGCCTTGGTCAATGGTCGGGTGGACCTTGAAAACGCCTTCGCACCCGGGCGTCCCGGTCGCCACTTCTCCCTCGGAGCGCTGCGAGCGACGGCGTACCTCGACCCTGGGAGCGTCTCTACGGGCTCTTTCGGCGCAGAGATCATCACCAATGCACGGAACGCTCCGCTGAGGGGCACGTTCCTTGAGGACGATCGCACGAAATTCGCGGCGCTGCGCGCGCACGCCACGGGCGTGCCACTGGCGCCGGTGCTCGATCTCATCGTCTCGTCGCCGGCCTTCATCGTGGACGAGGGCCTGGCGGATTTCAACCTCAACGGGTATGCGTTGCAATGGTCGTCAGAGGGCCCGCAATGGCACGTGCTCGGTCGCGGGGCTTTCCACAGCGGACGCATCAATGTGACTCCGCTCGCCGCCGCAGCGCGGAATGCTCGTGGTCCGCTCGCGTTCAACGACGGCGTGCTGTTCTTGCCATCCATCATCGCGGACGCGGCAGGCCTCCGCGTGAAGGCACACGGATCGATCAACCTGACCGCCGGCCCGACCATTAGCCTGTCCGTCTCCTCGGGGGGGCCTCTCGCGCGCGCGCGCGACCTCTTCAGCTTCTCGCGCGCGATGCCGTTGCACGGCAACGTCACGGCACTTGCAAAGGTGAACGGCTCTCTCACCGATCCACTCGTCGCAGCAAGCGCAGTATTCCCTCACGGGCTCTCGTACGGTACCATGCCGATCGAAAGCGCGATCGTGTCGCTTGCGTACTTTCACAATCATCTGACGTTCCCGATGATCGCCGCTCGCTACCGAGCGTTTTCGGTCTATGGCGACGGTGACATCTTTGTACCCTCGACCAGACAGCCGCCTCGCGGGCAGTTCATCTTGGCGCTGCGGGGTCCGTCGAAGAACATACCCTGGCTCGCCAACCTGGAAGATCGTGGCGTCCTGACCGGGCGTGCGGCGCTCGAAGGGCCGCTCGCACAGCTGAACGGTTATGGCTTCGTCCGTCTGCAAGGGCCCGGACAAACAGTTCGCTCCTCGTTCTCCGCGACGGGCCAAGCATTCACGTTCGGACCCATGCTCGCCGATCAGTCGCGAGGCGGAAGCCTGTGGATCGCGGGCAGCGTCGACCGCGGCGATCGGCAAGCGCACGGAGATCTGGTTGCCGATCGCTTCGTCCTTGCGCTCAACCCGCGGCGGGTCGCGCTGCCCGGCGTCATCGATCGCCCGTACGGAACTCCACAGGTCGGTGCGGTCCTGACCGGCGGCGCCCGCATGGATGGGGAAGTGCGCGCTCCGCAATTCGATCTGGGCTTAGAGATGCGGCGTCTCGCCGTCGCCGGTTCGCCCGGCGGCGATATCGATCTGGCAGGCATGGGCCAAGCGGGCCTGGCCTGGTTGCGTGTGAGTGGCCCGGCAGCGCGCGTCGCCGGCATTCCGTTTCACGACGCGAACCTGCTCGCCGGGCTCGATGGCACGGGGCTACATGTCTACGGCGCGTCAGCCGACATGGCCGGCGGGCGCGTCGCGGTCGTGGGCGAGCTGCCGATAGCGCCGGGGCATCCTTCGAGGCAACATGAACTTTTTGCGGTCGCACGCAACGTCGATCTTTCAGATCTGCGCGGGCTTGGGCTGCCGGTCAACGCCGGCCAGATCAACGCGATGGGATCGCTACGCGGTTCGACAAGCCGGCCGCGACTTGCGCTTTCCGCCCAACTCTCAAACGGCGATTTGAACGGCACGCCGATGAGCGGCGATGCGCAACTCGCTTACCGCGGTTCGACGCTCACGCTCGGACCGAGCCGCATTATGCTCGGGAGGGGTAGCCAAGTGACGGCGAGCGGTGTCGTCCACGACGTCGTGGATGCGGCCTCGCTTCGTGCAGGAAGACTTGACGTCAATGCTTCTACCACCGAGGCGGACATTTCAGACCTGGGCGGTCAGTCGCTGCCCATCGCGGGCACGGTCGATGCGAATCTCCATCTTGGCGGGACCATGTCTTCGCCCATCGTCGCGGGTTCGGTCGATTCTCCGGCAGGCACCGTACGCGGCGTTCCTTATCGGGACCTCGGGGGAGCGGTCAACGCCGAGTATGGAGCTCTCGCGCTAAGCGCGGGTCATATCACGATCGGCAGCTCATCCATCGATGCGTCCGGATCTGTCGGCGCCACCTCGGCTGCGCTTGAGCTTTCGAGCCGGCACATCGACCTTTCCGATTTTAACGATTTCTTCCAAGGCTCCGATGTCTTCGAAGGCTCGGGCGCCATGCGCCTGGCGCTCGACACCTCGCACGGTTCGCCTTCGGCAGACGGGTCTGCCCGTTTCCGCGATGTGGCGGTCATGGGAATTCCGCTCGATCAATTGCAAGCCGGAATCCGCACCCAGCACGGCACGATCCTCGCGGACGTCCGGCAAAGCGGCGCCATCGCCCACACCCATTTGCAGACCGCGATCACGCTTCCCGAAAATGCATCTGGTCTCGCGCAGCTCAGCCGCGCAGCGTATCGCATGAGCGCCGATTCGAGCGATCTCGATGTGGCGATGCTGAGCCCGTTCTTGCCCGCGGCAGCCGAAGGGGTCCGCGGCCGTCTTTCGATCGATGCCGTCGCGAGTGGCCCGCTGCAACACCTGAGTGCGGGCGCGCGCTTCGCCCTGCGCAACGGTTTCGTGCGCAAGGACCCCATCAATGTGCTTTCCGGCGATGTCGCCGACAACGGTAGGTCGCTTCGCGTCAATGCGTTTCATCTCAACGTGAGCGACGTCGACGTGAACCTCAGAGGCGCGTACCAGAGAAACGGCGCGATCGTCGCGCACGGGCTGCTGCAGACGAAAAGTCTCGCGACGGTGGCACGGCTTGCGCACTTCCCGCATGTCGTCACCGGGCGCGCCGCTCTCGCCTTCGATGCCTCGGGTACCGTTCAAAGCCCTCGCTTGCAAGCGATGATCACTGCGGATCAGGGAAGCGCCTATGGCGTTCGATATCAGCATGTGGCAGTGAACTCGCTCTACGCCCCGGGCAGTATCGATGTCCGGACGGCATCCGTCCAATTCCCGAGCCAAGCAGGCACGATCGTCGCTTCGGGGACTGCCCCCCTGGCGTACGGCCCCCAACCTGCGGACCCTCCGGGGCAGCCGCTCAGGCCAATACCGCTGGATGTCCACGTGCGCACGCTGGGCCTCGACCTTTCGGTTTTTAATCCGTTGCTCGCGGCGCGCGCATCGCTTGGAGGAAAACTTGATTTTGCGGCCTCAGCGACCGGCTCGCTGCAGAGACCGACGTTGGCTGGATACGCTTCCGTGCGCAAGGGCACGATCAAATCGCCCTACGAGACCGTGCCGCTGACCGGCCTGGATATGGATCTCGCCTTCAACAACACCTCGATTGCGCTCAAGCGGCTGCAAGGGGTGCTTGGCAAAGGTTCGATCGACGCGCGCGGGATCGCGCGACTCATCCCTTCCGGCCGCAACAGCGGCGGGCCGGGCGCGCTTGCGTATAGCGCGACGCTGAACGCGCACAATGCGAATCTTGCGGTGCCCAATTTCTTCAGCGGCGTTTTGAACTCCGACCTTTCATTGCACAGCGGACCGCCGGTTGCACGACTTGCCGGTACCGTTGCGATTTCCGATTCGAGCATTCCGTTTGCTGGGATCCTCGCGCTCGCGGGCGGCAGGTCGAGCGGACCTGCGCAGAGCGCGGTCGTTCCGGGAGTTCCTCCGCTGCGCAAGGGACACACGGTCGCGTACGCTGGGAGCATCTACGGTCAGGACGTCCAGTACGAACAGCCGACGCCCACCCCGACGAAGCTCATACCCCGACGAGCGCTGCAGGCGACGCCGGTCGAGCTCGACGTCAATGCCGTAGCAGGCAAAAACGTGCAGACGACTGGTCTGATCACCGTCACGGGCGCTGGCGCCGTCCACGTCGGTGGCACTGCGACAGCGCCGCTGCTCGTGGGTGGAATCGATCTGCTCCGCGGACAGGTCAGTCTCTTCGACACGACCTTCGACCTCCAACGCGGGCGGGTGGCCTTCCATCCGCGTGACGGGTTGCTGCCGACCGTCAACGTGGCCGCAGCCGCCTATCGGCCCGAGGCCGAGGTGACCGTCGTCGTATTCGGACGCGTGGACGAACTGCACACGGACATCGAGTCGGATCCGCCCATGACGCAAGATCAAATATTGGCGAACATCTTGCATATCGGGGACATCAACACCGCGCTCAGCGGCGGAGGCACGGGCCAACCCGTGAACGGCGGCGAGGTGGCGGAGAACTTCATGGTATCCGAGGCCACTGCGCCGCTCTTCGCTGCGCTCAACTACGGTTTGGAGCAAGCGTTAAACGTCGAGGAATTCAATCTTGCGATCGGGCCGAACGGCTCGCCGCTGCTCGAATTACGCAAGCGCTGGGGCAAGAACGTCGCGGCCTTATTCCGTGAAGGCCTCGGCACGCCGCCCCAGCAGATCTACGGTCTATCGTATAACGTGCGCAACAATCTCGAGGTCGACCTGGAAGAGGCGGAAAATCCGCCTGGCACGATAGGTCAAAACGGTCTGCAGCCGATCTGGCAGACGACGCTGCAAGCGACCGCGCATTTCGACACGAATCGCCACAAGCGCATCGCGAAGAAAGCTCACGCCAAGCCGAACGCTTCCGGGAAATGAGAATTTCCTCCCGGACAGAAACTTGACGTGACGATGGGAAACAAACCAAGACGTAGGCAAAATCTCGACCAGCAGCGCTTGATGTTCCTCGTGCGGGCGGGCGAGATCTTCCATCAGTCCCTCGATGTGAATGAGACGCTCGACAATGTGGCGCGGCTGGCGGTCGAAGACTTCGCCGACTTGTGTTTATTTGATTTGGTCGACGAACGGTCGGACCGCCTGTTCGTGACCGCATATGCCCATCGCGACCGGACCAGAGAAAGCGCGATGGCAAACGTCTCGAGCCTGCTCTACATCGAAGAATTTGGCCCGCACCCCGTCGTTGAAGTGACGCGAACCGGGAAGCCGTTTTTCGTCCCCTACATGGATGAGTCGACCCTCGCTCAGCACGCAGCTTCTCGACAGCATGCCCACTACATGCGCGAATTCGGCTATCGCTCGAAGATCGTCGTTCCGGTCACCGCGCAGAGTCACATTTTCGGCGCTCTCACCTTCGTGCGCTCGCGAGAGGACGAGTTTTTCGACGAACGCGATCTGATCTTTGCGATCGAGCTCGGGCGCCGCGCCGGCCTCGCCGTCGCCAACGCGAAACAGTTCAACCGCGAACGCAATGTTGCAGAAACGCTGCAGCGCGCCTTTCTCCCAAGCCGCCTGCCCTCGCGCAACGGCCTGCACATCAGCGCGCACTACCGTCCGGGATCAAGCGAAGCGGAAATCGGTGGCGACTGGTACGATGCGTTTGAGATAGCAGACGGTCAAATCGTCATCACTATCGGCGATGTTGCGGGAAAGGGCGTTGAGGCGGCTCGTCTCATGGTGCTTCTACGCCAAGCGATTCGCATCGCGGCCTTGGACACGGAAGAGCCGCAACGTATGGCGGCCGTGTGCAATCGTTGGCTCTTAGCCGATCCCGGCGAAAAACTGGCCAGCGCCTTTATCGGGGTGCTCGATTTGAACAAGCACGAGCTTCGCTACGTCTCTGCCGGGCACGCGCCGCCGTTCATCCTGCAGCGCGAAGGCCAAGCAGTACCGCTGGAATCGCCTTGCGAGCCGCTCGGCGCCGTACCGGACGCACGTTTCAAAGCCCATCGGATGGATGTGCCGGACGGAAGCATGCTCGTTCTATATACCGATGGCGTCTTGGAAATCAAGCACGATGTCTTGGCTGGGGAAGCAATGTTGCGCCGACTGCTGTCTTCCAATGGCCTTTGGCACGCGCCGAACCCAGCTGAGTTCATCGACCGCATCATCGCGAACCAATCCCCTCGCGACGACGTCGCGATCATGGTGGTGAAAACCGGCGTCCCCGCACTGTGCTGGCAATTCGAAGCGGCCGACGCACGGGCGGCGTACTCCATCCGCAACCAGTTCTTTCAAAAAGTCGAAGAGTTATGCGATGCGACCGTCGAGCAGCTCTCTGCGTGCGCGCTCATCTTCGCGGAACTCGTCGCGAACATCGTTCGGCATGCGCCCGGCCCCTTGAGCGTGTCGCTGGAGGTTTCCGGCAACGACCTCGTGCTGCACATGATCGACAAGGGGCCCGGCTTCGCTTATGCGCCCGATCTTCCGCGCGACCTGTGGTCGGAAGGCGGCCGCGGGCTCTTCCTCATCGCGCAATTGGCGAAACACGTTTCGGTCGAACTGATTCCGGCGTTGGGCAGCCATATCGCCGTCACGCTGCCGGTCTCGGTGAAAAGGTCAGTTTTAGAAGAGTCGCTTCAAGATCGGTCGGTCAGCATCTCAGCCCGCTGATCATTGGAAGCCGACGGAGGGATTTGAACCCCCGACCCGCGGTTTACAAAACCGCTGCTCTACCCCTGAGCTACGTCGGCGTGATGGGTGCGAAGGCTTATGTTGTAAGCTTCGGCGCTGTTGACCTCGGTGTTGACAGGACCGATTTTGGAGCTGTGGTCACGAAACGGTCACGGACAAGTTTAAAACTGGCTAAGAATTGCTTTTTCATGGTGCTACGACGCGCCTGCCAGCGCTTGCTGTAGTGCTCGAGCAGCCGTGCCCTCTGCCGATGGGATTTGGTGACCGTAGACGCGCGCATCAGCATCGTCGTGTCGTGTCCAAGGATTGCGGCGAGCGTTGTGATGAACACCAGCCTGTAACGCCAAACTTGCGAAGGTGTGCCGTAGCGTATGTATATGCACGTCGGCACCAAGGCCGGCGCGTTTTGTGATTCCCCGAAACAAACAGGCCTGGCTGTCGAGCTTCCACGGCTTCCCAAGGTCGTCAGCAAAGACGAAGCCCTGATCTTGATATAGCGGACCCTTCGCAAGTCGTACTACGGCTTGTGCAGTTCTTCGACCGCCTGATCTTCCGACCACGCTCCGCCTTGAGCCGTGGGAAACGCGTGGACATCACAATCCCTAGTGTCAATTATCATGTTCGAGTTGATAGCTACCCACCACCAATAACCTGTTGAGTTCGGATGATGCGTTGCTCGGGTAACGAAGACAAGTATCCCCGCACCAGGATCGCGCATCCAGCGCACCAGACCTCGTTCGTAAGACAGTGGTGGCTTACCAAACTGGAAGCGCGTTCGGTCTTGTTGTTCCTCCGGCGATACAGGCGCGGCCCATTTCTGGATCTCTCTACGCTCGGCAGTTGTGACGTGCTGTTGTTCATACGCGACTTGCGTGGTGGGGTAAATTTTATTGTAAATCCAGCAATGAAATGATGTGGGACGTGGTGATGGTGCGGGATTCGTTCCTCCCAGAAAAGGCGAATTGGTCGCCCCGAAATTGTGCTTCAAGCGAACGACGTCAGCGGCGGTAACGTGAGGATTTTGAGCTGCGCGTTGGCAGGCCGTGAGAATCAATACAAGCGATATTATGCCAGCCGCAACAGCGGCCCGACAAGGCTCCGTGCGCCTCCCGGCACAGCCACTGAGGTTTTGCACACTGTTGCAGTACTTAGACAGGGGATGGGCAGTCTCTTATCGGTGGCTGTCCGATTTAAGCCCCCATCTCGGTCAGTATGTCGGACGCCAGGCTCGCGACCGCCGTGATTCCCGTACGGGCCTCGCGGCGCGCCTGCCAGGTTTGCGAGGGTAGCATAGCGGCGTTCGATCTTATCAGCCGTAAGGCACAAAAAAAGAGAGGCTCGCCTTGGCGATGCCTCTCTGGCCGTTGAGCCTATTCGCAGTTGCTCGCCGCGGGAGCACAAGTGCCAAGCGCTAGGGCTAGGATTACCGAAGCATCGAGTGACGCAACGATCTTGGGTGTAGAATACATGAGTTTCTTCCTTCTTAACGATCCAGGAAGAGAGCCTCGTCGCTCCAACCCTCGGGGGTTCGTCCCGATAGCGCACGGTTGGCGTAGTGCGCATGAGTTTCCATGATTCAAAGGCCCTAATTTGATGACTCAGGGTGGCTCTTACAATACCGGAAGCTCCCGACGTCGTGCCGACTTCGTTAGCCAGAGGTGTCGCGCGAAAACCGCGATGATTGCCACAAAATAGAGATCTGCCAGCACACCAAAAGACCCAGCGGGGTAAACGATCCAATGCGAGACGGCAGGCAAGGCGGCGAAAAAGGGGGTCGCAACCTTCGGCATTCGAAGCGCGTACGGAATGCACCATCCCAAGTAGTGCGGGTAGAGCGTCGGAGCTACGCCGCTAAAACTGTAGATGGCGGAAGCAATAAAACTGCCCGATTGTGATGCGATGAAGGCTCCGGCTGCTATGAGAGCAACGCACGCATGTGCCACGAGGCCCACCACATAGACTTCGCGCCTGGCGCCCAACGCCGCGATATCTCCGCCTTGAAAGACCATCCACTGTCCCGTTCCAATGACACTATTCAAGTAATGGAAGCCGCCAAATAGTGAGGAGCCAGCAATGGTGAGTGCCACTATGACTGCCGTCTGGGAAAGCGAAAGAAACACGTTTCGTCGACCCATCGCAGCCGAAGCGATGAGAGCGAACGGAATCTTTATAAGGCCCGCCGCACCCGCCACGACGGCTCCAAGCCACGCGTTCTTTCGCGCGACGAGCATACCGATGACGACCAAGAGAATTGCGCCGATATCGTTGTGAGCCTCGACAACGTAGTAGTACCATAGCATGGGATTCAAAGCCACGAGCACGAGCACGCAATTCGGCATTCGTAGCCGCCGGAGTGCCGCAACAAGCGCGATGAGAAAGACGATGTTAAAGGCGCGCATCACCAGTAATGCCTGCTCCATCGTAGCCGTGCGGTGGAGCGTGAGCCGATCGTACAAAAGCCAAAGAGGCCCGTAGTCCGACGGTACAATGGGGTTGCCCCAGCTCTTGTTTATGACATCGAATCCCCCGCTGAACGAGTACGGGGGCGGCGCGTAAGCCTGTCTCAATGCCGGAAGTTTCGCGTAACCCACGTACGCATATGCATCAGGACTCCCGATCACCTCCGTGTCGGGGCTCAAGAGAGACAGGGAGACCATTACGGCGAACGCAGCGATCGCCCATGGAATACTGGCGCCGGTGGAACGCACAGAATTGGCCAGCGCGAACAGCGCAATCGTTTCTAGGATCCCGACGGCGATGATGGCCGCAAGATAAGCAGCATCGTGCGTATGGCCAGAGGGGGCAAACTTGTTGTGTAATCGCGCGATGCGGAACAACAATTCGATGGCGTAAAGCACGAGCAGCGCGACCAAGGCCCCCAGGTACGCTGTGGATGCCTGCGCTCGGGTCGTTGGCACTCGTGCGGGCATATGATTCCTCGTTTTGGCTCCGGCTTGGTCATAAACTTCTTCGGACGCCTTGAGATCGACGTCTGTTGTGGGGTGCGCAGCGCATAGGCGCCGAATGTCTTGCGCATGATCGAGCCCCCGAAGGCCGTCTCGCGCTCGGTTGCGAGGACGGTGGCAGTCAGTGTGCTCGCCGTCCTCGTCGTCGCGACGACGCTCCCCGGTTTGAGTCTCGTTTGGGACTCGACCGACACGACGTGGACCTCTCAGGGAGAGCTAGGCCTCCAGTCCGATTATGACGGACGCGTGAAGGCCGTCGCGCCAGATTCGGCGGCCAGCCGGGCCGGCATCGTTCCGGGCGACCGCATCGATCTTCTTCGGACGCCTTACGAGTCGCGCGCGTACGTGGCCGGTTCGCCTGCGCGCGCCCCGGCGAACATCCATGTCACGGCATGGGTGATTCACGACGGGGTGGAGCGGCTCGTCGACTTGGTCCCTGCGCCGCGCACGCTCCCGGTCCTCACGCGGATCAATCTTGTCGACCGCACCATTACCGCTATCATCTTCGTGATCGTCGGCGGCCTGCTCGTGATCCTGCGTCCGAGCTCCATGACGTGGGGGTTCTTCTTCTATTGCCTCGGATTTAGTCCGGGTATCGCCTTCGCCTCTTTCTCGCGCTTCCCGTCGCCCGCCATGCACGCGCTCAACGTGATCGGCGGCGACGTGCTGACTGCAGCCGGAACCGTCGGCATCCTGCTCTTCGCGCTGGGGTTCGCTTACGACGATCCGCCGCCGTGGCGCATGGGACTCGCGCGCGCGGCGCCCGTGCTCTTCATTCTCTTCGCCCTGCTCATCGCGTATCCGGACGTCGCGAATCTGATCTTGGGCTGGCCAGCCGAGCTCGCCCAGCGCATCATGCTCACGCTACAAGGGCTCGTATTCGCTCTTTCGATCTTCGCAATCGTGCAGACCTACATCCATGGGGCGCGGGAGAACCGGCCGCGTATCCAATGGGTCGTCGTCGGGCTGTTGATCGGCGTCGTCGCGAACTACATCGCCGATGTCTTGACCTTCTCTTCGGCTCTGCCGCTCGCCCCGCCGCGCTGGTTCGAAAGCTCGCTTTTGATCGCCAATGTCACGCTGCCCGTGACGGTCGCCTACGCCGTGGTCAGGCATCGGGTCTTCGAGGTCAGTTTCGTCGTCAGCCGGGCCATCGTCTATGCGATCCTGACATTTTTCATTGCGAGCGCCTTCTCGCTCATCGAGTATTTCGTGGGTCACGAACTCGAGGCCGTCCGGCTCGCACAGTTCATCGAGATCGTCCTCGCCGTCTGCGTCAGTTTTTGGATCAAGGCGCTTGAGAGCCGCGTTGAAAGAGTCGTGGATGTCGTCTTTTTCCGTCGCCGCAGGGAGGCCATGCGCCGGCTCGAGCGCGACGCCAAGGCCATCCATCGCGCGAACGAACCGGAAACCGTCGACGATTATCTCGTCAACGAGGCAGTGGCGGCCCTGGAGCTCTCGTCGGCTGCGCTCTTCCGCCGCGACGGCCAGACCTTCACGCGCGGGGCTTCGAGCGGCTGGCTGAACGACTCGATCCCGATGATCGGCGAGGATGACAAGCTCGTGCTCACGCTCGAGGCCGAGGGACAACCGTTGCGCACGAACGACATCGGCTGGCAACCGGCGCACCTCCCCGCGGGCAACGCTGCACCGATTTTGGCTTTGCCGCTCATGAACAGACAAGACCTCACCGCTTTCGTGCTCTACGGTCCCCATGCCAGCGGCGCGGACATCGACCCCGAGGAGCAAGACCATCTCTTCGCGCTGTGCCGCGCGGCGCAATCCACCTACGAGGAGCTGCGACTGAACGAGCTCAGCGGGCTCGTCAAGGATCTGCAAGCAGAAGTCGCACGACTGCGTAACGGCGCGGTCACCCAACCAGAAGTCGCGGCCGAACCGCAGCGCCTGAGCGAACGCACGTAGAGCGTGCCGTTTTTCGAAAGCTGCGGACTTCGGCTCCAATACTTCGAGCGGGGCACAGGCTTCCCGGTCTTGCTCATCCATGGCTGGGGCGGCCGCGCGCGACGACAATGGCATAAGGTCATCAACGAGCTTGCCGGCTCGTATCGCTTCTCCGCGCTGAGCCTGCGAGGCCACGGTCACTCGCAGGAGGTCGCGGATCCACAATACGACTGGTCGGCGCTCGTCGAGGATTGCGAAGCCTTGCGCGCGGTCACGGGCGTCGAACGTTGGGTCGTGGTGGGCTACTCGTTCGGCGGATTGGTCGCGCTCGAGTATGCTGCACGTCGACCGGCGAGCGTGACGGCCGTGTGCGCCGTCTCGCCGCTCATCGTCCCGTGGTGGGCTGCCTTCGCGATGCGCTACTTCCGCTGGCCGATCGCC
>JAJPHJ010000105.1 GCA_021325335.1 Pseudomonadota bacterium
GCTGAGAACGTGGTCCTGCTCGATATCCGCGGGCGCGCGAATTTTGCGGATTATTTCATCCTCGCCACGGGACGCTCCATCATCCAGGTCCGTGCGATCGCGGACGGCGTGGTAGAAGCGTCGGAATCCAAGTACGGAGCGCCCGTTCGGACAGAAGGGTATAACGACGGGAATTGGATATTGGTTGACTACGGTCCGGTCATCGTGCACGTGTTCACGGCTGCGGCTCGCGAGTTCTACGATCTCGAGCGGCTATGGGCCAAGCCGGCGCCGGCGCGCAAGAGGAAAAAGTGAAGAGCACCATCGTCAAGCCGAGCAACGGCCGCACGCCGGACGGCAAACAACGCGGCGCATCCAAGAGCAAGGCGTGGAGCGCCGGACTGCGCCGCTTGACCAAAAAACAAAAAGAGAAGATCTACCGCGTGTTCGTCTGGATCTTCCTTGGGGTGTTCACGGTGTCGATCGTGGGTGGTCTCATCGCGCTCACCGTCCTCTCCCCCTCCAAATAAGCCCTTAGCGCAGCAGCTCCTCAGCGATGATCATGCGCTGGATCTCGTTCGTGCCTTCATAGATCGCTAAGATCCGCGAATCGCGATACACGCGTTCGATGCCGGTTTCTTTCATGAAGCCGCTGCCGCCGTGGATCTGGAGCGCGCGATCGACGACTTGGATGGCCATGTCGGAGCAGTAGCGTTTCGCCATGGCCGCTTCCAAACTGAAGCGCTCGCCCCGGTCGGCCTTCCACGCCCCATGGTAGACCATGTTCCGAGCTGCGTAGATCTCAGTCGCCATGTCGGCGAGCATGAACTGCACTGCTTGTTGCTTGCCGATCGGTTTGCCGAACTGGATCCGTTCTTTGGCGTATACGATCGATTTCTCGAGCATGAACTGGGAGCTACCGACGCAGCCGGCGGCAAGAGAAAGCCTTCCCATGTCGAGGGTCTTCATCGCGGTGATGAAACCCGAACCGACTTTTCCGATGACGTGATCGGCCGGCACCTTCGCCTCCTCGAAGATGAGCTCGCAGGTGTGGCTCCCGTACAGACCCATCTTCCGATCTTTGGGGCCACGCTTGACGCCCGGTCCGTTGAGGTCCACCCAAAACGCGGTGATTCCGCCGCGCGCCCCGAGGGCCGGATCGGTCACGGCGAAGACGGTCGCAAAATCGGCGATGTCACCGCTCGTGATGAAATGCTTGACGCCGGCAAGCATGTAGATGTCGCCGTCGCGGCGCGCCGTCGTGGAGATGTTCGCTGCATCGGAGCCGGCGCCGGGCTCCGACAGCGCGAAGCATGCCAGCTTCTCTCCCGAGCACAGCTGGGGCATGTAACGATCCTTGAGATCCTTCGTGCCGTCGAGATGCAAAGCCATCGCGCCGATGCTGCAGTGCGCGCCGAGCAGATTCGAAAACGCCGCGCTCGCGCGGCCGAATTCTTCGAGCGCGACGCAATAGCCCAGCTCGCCGATGCCGGCACCGCCGTACTCTTCTGCGAAGGGCAGACCGAACAGGCCCATCTCACGCATCTTCCCGATGGCTGACGCCGGGATCTCGTCAGAGCTCTCCACCTCGTCGGTCAGCGGCCACAGCTCTTTCTCGACGAACTCGCGCAAGGAGCGCTTGAGCAGCTTGAGCTCTTCTGGCAGTTCGAAGTTCAATGCGTCAGGTGTGCTGACGACGGCGGTCATGGTGGCGACCTCCTCTTTGGTGCGTGTCCTCCCCTTGCTCGCCCGGTCGCGACGCTCCTACCCAAGGGCGCGCGCGCCGGCGCGCACAATACCAAGGCGTGCTGGAGAAATTGCGCGCGGCGCCTACATGGCGTCCGACGCGTCCCTGGAAAGAATGGGAAGCCGAACGCGATCTCCTGTTTCATCGCTTCATCAATGAGCAGCTGTACCCGTTCAGCCCGTTTTACCGGCGGCTCTTCGATGCGCACAAGATAAAGCCGTCATCGATACGGCGCATCGACGATCTGCGTCATCTTCCGTTCACCGCGAAGCAGGATATCGCGCCCACACCTGACCATCCGGCGCGGGCGCTCGACCTCGTGCTGCACCCGACCGAGGAGGCGATTCGTCACGCCGCTCCGAGGGCGCTGGCCACGCGGTTCTTGCTCGAGCGGCTGCGCTTTGGCGCGGCGGCGCTAGAGCGGCGTCTGCATCTGGAATATGCGCCCGTGCACGTCACCTACACGACCGGGCGCTCGGCGCTGCCCACGCAATTCCTGTTCGCTTCGGGGGACTTCGAGCGCTTGCATGTCGTCGGCAAGCGTCTCATCGAGCTGTGCGGCGCCAAGGTCGGCGACCGCGCGCTCAACGTCTTTCCCTTCGCACCCCACCTCGCGTTTTGGCAGACCTTCGCCGTCGGCCAGGCGATGACGATGCTCATCGTTCATACAGGCGGCGGCAAGGTGATGGGAACCGCCGGGAATATCGCAGCCCTCGAGCGCTTGCAACCGGTCATACTCATCGGCGTGCCCGGCTACGTCTACCATCTGCTGCGCCAGGCGCACGAGCAGCATATCAAGATCCCCCACCTCAAGATCATCGCGCTTGGGGCAGAACGCGTGCCCCCAGCGCTCAAGGCGCGGCTCAGCGCGCTCTGCGCGCGGATGGGAGCAGCAGAGGTCGTCGTCCACGGGGTGTACGGCTTCACAGAGGCGCGCGAGGCCTGGGGTGAATGCGTGCCGCCGGACGCGGACACATCTTACGGATACCACACGTATCCGGACTTCGACGTGTTCGAAATCGTCGATCCCGCGACAGGCGAAACGGTTGGACCGGGGCAGCGAGGCGAGATCGTCTACACAAACTTGGCGGGCCGCGGCTCGTGCGTGCTGCGCTACCGCACCGGCGACATCGCAGACGGTGGGATCGTCTACGACCCCTGTCCTGGCTGCGGACGCATTGTGCCGCGCATCTCGAGCAGCATCTCGCGCCGTTCCGACGTCGGGGAGTTCAAGCTCACGAAGATCCGCGGCACCCTCGTGGATCTCAACGCCTTCGTGCAGCTCATGCCCGAAGTTCCTGAGGTCGTGGAATGGCAGTTGGTGGTTCGCAAGCACAACAGCGATCCAGACGATCTCGACGAGCTGGCGCTCTCCATTGCGTTGCGGCCGGGTGCGGATGCGCATGCAGTCAAAGAGCAGATCGCGTCGCGCCTGCTCGCGGCGATCGAAGTCGTACCCAACGAGATCGAGGTGTTACCGCTCGCGCAGCTCGAGGCCAATCTAGGGCTCGACACGCAGCTCAAGGAGACGCGCATCCGCGATCTGCGCGACGTTGCCAAAAATCCGGCGGGGTAAGGAAGCCATGGATCGAGGCATCGTTGCCTTCGCCACGGCGACCGTGTGCTGTTTGCAACTGTACGGCTGTGGCCAAACGAAACCACCCGACTTCGCCCTCTCTTTTATATCCCCGCCACCGGCACGCACGCATCTTTTCCAGAGAGGACCGACAAGTAGGCGCACGCACATCGCGCCATTTCATGGCACGCTCGGATTTTTTCCGACACCGCGACCAAGCGCTATCTTCCACAGGATAACGGGGACCTTACAGGCCTATGGCATAGGGATGAAGAGTGCCAGTCTGACGATTGTGCCCGAGGCAGGCCACGCGCTCGACTTCTATGTCAGCACAAGGTTTACGATCAACGGCAACCGCACGCGATGCATATCCCCTCCGCATGGCAGATGGCAGGGTTTTATGTGCCAAGATTGGCCTCCTAGTTTGGTGCTCGGGAAGACCAAAGTTACTGTCATCTACTGGGAGACAGCGCGTGACGGCGTGCCAGTTCGCGCGACCAACCAGGTTCAGTACCGCCGATGAGCGAGCTGACCAACCCTACATCTTATAGGTCGGCATCGCGGATGGGGTCGCATACGGGCTCGCCGACGCTGAGGGCGATGGCGAGGGAGATGGTGTCGTGGCTGCCTGCGCCATAAGGACTCGGTCGTGTCCGGCCGAGGTGCCGGCTACCGCGACGAGCAGGGAAACACCTAACAGAAACGCTGCAAAAATTTTCATGCCCAGATGATTGCCTGCGCGTGCGGACGTTAAACTGGTCGTGCAGGCGCACGCTTCCCAGGCTGGAAGGGTGCGCCCAATCGTGCGAGGACTGTCAAACCCTGCGGTTGCATGCCTGGCGATCTCGATCGTCGTGGCAGCCCAGCTGGAGTCGAGCTGCTCGATGCACGCGTCGACGGTCAAGCCCTCCCAAGCGACGATCGCCAGCATCGGACTTCCGGTCTATCCGCACGCGAGACCGATCCAGGGCAGCTCGATCGCTCAAGACCTGTGGGTCATGCACGTGAATACCGTCAGCGTGAATTTCTTGAGCCCCGATCCGATGGAGAAGGTCGTAGCGTTCTACCAAGAGCGCCTGCCGAAGGTCGCGCAACGCGTCACCGTGCCCATGGGATTCGCAACCGATGTGACGTTTCAGTTCTTCGAGGGGCCGTATCAGAAACAAGTCGCGATCGTGAGCATCAAAGACATGCGCATGATCAGCCTGCGATCGATACAATTGTTGCAGACCCAGGCTCCCTCGGCGTCCCCCTGATCGCTCGGCTCCCGGTCTCCTACATGGTGGGCATGGTGAACGACGAGCCCGTGCGGATCGACGATGGCCAGGTCACCGTGGTGGATTTCAGCCGCGTGTAAAAGCGCACGCCTTCGGGTCCATGGATGTGATGATCGCCGAACAGCGAGCGTTTCCACCCGCCGAAGCTGTGGAAAGCCATGGGCACCGGAATGGGCACGTTGATGCCGACCATGCCGGCTTGGACGTGGTGGTTGAACCAGCGTGCAGCGTCACCGTCTCTCGTGAAGATCGCAACTCCATTACCGAATTCATGATCGTTGACGAACGTGAGCGCCTCCTGCGGGGTCTTGGCTCGCACGATCGAAAGGACTGGACCGAAGATCTCCTCGCGATACACGCGCATCTCGGGTTGCACGCGGTCAAGCAGCGTCGGACCCAAGAAGAAGCCGGGCGCGGCGTTCGACGGATGGCGCCTGCCGTCGATCACGACCGTGGCGCCTTCACGCTCGCCGACATCGATGTATGAACGTACGCGCTCGCGATGATCGCCCGTGACGAGCGGTCCCATCTCGGTGCCCGCTTGCGTCGGATCGCCGACGCGAAGAGCGCTCAGCTTGCCTTTGAGGCGCGGGATCAGACGGTCTGCGACCTCATCACCGACCGTCACCACAACGGAGATCGCCATGCAGCGTTCGCCTGCCGAGCCGTATGCAGCCCCGACGATCGCGTCTGTCGCCTGGTCGAGATCGGCATCAGGCATCACGACCAAGTGATTCTTCGCGCCGCCAAGGGCTTGGACGCGCTTGCCGGCAGCCGTGCCTCGCGTATACACGAACTGCGCGACGGGCGTCGACCCCACAAAACTGACCGCTTTGATGTCGGGATGGTCGAGCAAGGCGCTGACCGCTTCTTTCGAACCGTTGATCACATTGAGCACGCCGGCAGGCGCGCCGCACCGGACGAGCATGCGCGCAAGCTCGAGCGAAAGGGATGGATCTTTTTCGCTCGGTTTGAGGACGAATGTGTTGCCGCAGGCGATGGCGATCGGGAACATCCACATGGGCACCATCGCCGGGAAGTTGAAAGGCGTGATGCCGGCACAGACACCCAAGGGATGGCGCACGGTGAAGCCATCGATGTTGCGCCCGATGTTCTCCGTGTATTCGCCTTTGAGCAATTGCGGGATAGCGCAGGCGAATTCGACCACCTCGATGCCGCGGACGACCTCGCCCTTGGCGTCCTCCAAGGTCTTGCCGTGCTCTGCCGTGATGAGCGCAGCGAGGTGCTCGGTCCGCGCGCACAGCGCCTCGCGGAACGCGAATAAAATTGTGGCGCGTCGCGCGGGCGGTGTCTCCGACCAGGCGGGGAATGCGTCTTTCGCCGCGGCGACCGCCGCGTCGACGTCGGGCTGCTTCGCAAACGACACGCGTCCCGAGCGCACTCCCAGCGCCGGGTTCCAGACATCGCCGAAGCCTCCCGAGGGGTCGTACACCTCACGGCCGCCGATGAAGTGGCCGATCGTCGCGATTCCTTCGGTCGGCTTTTCCACAGACGCCGCGGTCGGCGCTCTCACGACACCTGCACCCCGCGCAGCACGTCGGCGATCGCACCGATTCCGCTTGCGAGCTCGTCGCGAGCGATGGTCAACGGCGGAGTGACGAGCATGACGTTGTAGCGTCCAAAAACGTAGACGCCGCGCTCGCGCAGCGCGCGCAGCAGCGCGGGCATCTGGCCTTGCGTCTGGCCCTGCCACGCCACGAGCGGTTCGCGCGTCGAGCGATCGCGGACGAGTTCGACTGCAAAAAAAGCGCCGATCCCTCGCGTGTCGCCGACGAGCGGTGATTGCTCGCGCAGCGATCCGAGCAGTTCTTTCATCCAGCCCTCGATCGTGAGGGCCCGTTCGTACAGACCGTCCTCGCGATACGCCTGCAGCGCTCCCTGCGCGGCCGCCATCGCGAGCGGATGGCCCGAATACGTGTGACCGCATCCGAGCACGTGCTCGTCGAAGTACGAGGCCACGTTTTCGCGCACGATGACGCCGCCAAGTGGCAGATACGCAGACGTGCAGCCTTTTGCAAAGGTGATGAGGTCGGGGGTCACGCCGAACCGCGTGGACGCGAAGACGGCGCCGGTACGCCCGAAGCCCGTCATGACCTCGTCGAAGATCAACAAGATGCCGTGCCGCGAGCACAGCTCGCGGACGCCTTCTAAATATCCCTGCGGATAGACGATCACACCGTTCGATCCGACGACGGGCTCGATGATGAGCGCGGCGACCCTGGACGGGTCTTCGTACACGAGAACCGACTCGAGGTGGTCGAGCGCGCGGCGGTTCTCCTCAGCAGGATCGTCCGTGAAGAACGGGCTGCGGTATGGAAACGGCGCGAAGAAGTGGACGACGCCCGGAATGCCCGGCTCGTTAGGCCAGCGCCGATTCTCGCCACTGAGCGTTCCCGCGCCGGGTGCCGAGCCGTGGAACGAGCGATACGCGGCTAAGATCTTATGCCGGCCGCTCACCATGCGCGACATTTTCATCGCGTCTTCGTTGGCCTCGCCGCCTCCGGTCGTGAAGAAAACCCGGCCACCCTCCCTCCACGGCGAAAGCCGCACGAGCTCCTCGGCGACAGCTGCGCGCGTGTCGTTGAAGAACGAGGGAGCGGCATAACACAGCTTTGCGGCCTGCTGGGCGATCGCTCGCACGACGGTGGGATGGCCATGACCGAGGTTGACGGCGACAAGCCCGGCCGAGAGATCGAGATAGCGCTTGCCCGTGGTGTCGTAGAGGTAACAGCCTTCTGCGCGCTCGATCGTCGGCATGTCGAGCGCTCCTTGAGCGGACCACGGGGTGAGCACGTAGCGCGAATGCGAGGCTCGCGGTTTGGACTGCATGCTGATCATGAGCGAAGATCCTTTTGGGCGGAAGCAAAACCGTGACGTATGTGCTGCGCGACGAGCGCGAGCGCTGGCGCAAGCCGGCGCGCGCGCAGCGCCTTGAGCAATGCCGCGTGCTCGCTTGCAAGCTCGCCGATGCCTTTATAGTGCCTGCTCGTCGCGGCCACGTACAGACGGAACTCGCCGAGCAGCTCCTTGAAGGTCTGCGAGAGCAAAGGGCTTTGGGCAAGCGTGATGAGCTCTTCGTGCAGTTGCAAGTCGGCGTCCACTGCTCCGCTGAAGTCTTTGGCCCGCGCGCACTTGCGCAGCGCGGCGATGAGGGGCTCAAGCCGATCGAAATCGTGCGGGCGCGCACGCGCGATGATGCGCCGGACGGCGAACTGCTCGAGCGCGATGCGGAAGTCGAGCAGGTCTGCGAGCCGCTCGGCGGAGAGCTCGGTGACGAAGGCGCCGCGATAGGGAGCGATGCGGACGAGCCCCTCGCCCGCGAGCAACGCGAGGGCTTCTCTGATGGGGCTGCGACTGACGCGCAGCTCCGCCGCCAGGACGAGCTCATTGAGGCGCTGGCCGGGTTTTATCTCACCTTCGACGATCCGCCGCCTGAGCAGTTTTGCGACGTTGGCTGCGGTGGAGAAACGCTCTAGGCTGGGGCGCGCGACGAGTTCGACCATGGATTGTCGATTGTCGACAATTCGGCCTAACCCCTCCCAACAAGCCAGAGGATCAGTCGTAGCGGAGGTTGAACGCGGGTTTCACGTAGAGCAGACGAGCGCGAATGCCGCCGATCAAGCCCTCAAGTCCGAGCGTGTCGCGGATGAGCAGCCGGGGTTGGACGACGTCATCCGGAAGATCGAAGACGATCGTCTCGCGCTCGCTCGCGCCACGGATGAGATGACAACGCGAACTCTCGCCACCGGTCAGCCGATCGTATGCACGCTGCCCACGCGTCGAATAGCCGTAATTCGTGCCTGCATAGTCGGTGACGAATACCGCGTCGTTGCCCCAATAGAACCTGCCCCACCACGGGCTTCCCATGTCCGCGCTCACGATGTAAAACGTACCGTTCGCGACCGCCTGGTTTGAGCCGGCGCCGATTGTCTTTTCTCGTTTGACCGCAGTCACGGCGAAGCAAAACTCGTCCCAGCAATACGTGTCGCCGATGCCGAACGGTTGCAGCGGTTGGACGAGCGCGACCGCGGAGCCAAAGACGATGAGCACCGCCGCGGCGACGGCACCAACACGCAGCGCGGGTCGTGCATGCCCGATCCAGGGGAGCTGCCGTGGCGCAAACCGCTCCAGCACTGCGCTGAGGATCCAGTCGGCGCAGACACCGGCGGCCACGGCCAGCGCCAAGGCGATGAGCGCGGCAAGCCAGCCCGGCTGGTGCGGCGGCATGGTGTCGAGCGCCGGGCACCACTGCGGCGCAGGACCCAACGGCGTGTGCAAGAGCATGGCGGCGACGATCCATGTCGAGAGGATGAGCGCCCAGCGCCACGCGCCGCGCGGAGCGACAAAACCGAAGAGCACCCCGCACATGAGCGTCCAAAGCAACGCGCCGGTAGTTTCCCCTAGCCAGAAAGCCAGTGCGAACGCGACGAGCGTAGCTGCGACTGCGACAGCATAGGCCAGCCTGAGGTTTTTACTTTGCATGGCAAAGCTTTTACTTTGCCGCGCAAAGCATCTCCTGCACGGCGCCTACAATCGGACGTACGGTGCCATCTTGTCAAGCTTGGAGGGCCCGATACCCGAGACGTTTTGGAGATCGTCGATGCTTTGAAAGGGCCCGTTGGCGGTCCGATATTCCACGATGCGGCCGGCTAGACTCGGACCGACGCCCGGAAGTTGGGTCAGCTCGGTCTCGCTTGCGGTGTTCACGTCGAGCGTCTGGCCGGCTTGGAGCTTGTGGCTCGAGCGGCCGCTTCTATGACCGCGATGGGGAGTGCCACCCACCGGCACCGAGCCGGGCGAGGCATCGAATGCGGTCTCGAACGCGGGGTGCTCGCCCTTGCGCGGCACGTCAACTTTCATGGCATCGGCCAGCGGTTCTGCAAGATTGAGCTGTTCCAGATCCGCATCGGCGAGCGCGCCGCCTGCGCGATCTATGCTCTCTCCCACGCGCGAACCGGGTGCCATCTCGTAGACGCCTGGGTGCTTGACGAGACCGCAGACGTAGACGACGACCCTGGTCGGTACGGGTCGTGCAATGGGAACGGCCGGACTCGCTTGGACCGCGGAGCCTGCGATTTGCGGCGGCACGGTCGACGTCGCGTCATCGCCGCTAGAAGGCGATCCGAGCTCGATGTGATGGGGTGCGAACAGCACGGCGAAGGCGACGACCGCCGACACCACGGCGACAAGCAACGCTATGTTTCGTGCTTTTTCCATGGCGCGGGTTTCACGCCAAAAACGCGCGCCGTCAAGAGCGTGCTACGGTGCTCTGGTTATGGTTGGTTCGGCTGGAGCAAACCGAAGACGTTGCCCTCGGGATCTTTCGCGTAGGCGAGCCAGCCCACGCCCGGGATCTCATCCTTCGGCACCACGATCTCGCCGCCGCGGGCGCTGACTTGTTCCATGACTCGATCGAGCGAGTCGACGGCGATCGTGCACACGTATGCGTTTGTCGGCGCGCCGTCAGCCGGTGGACCCGTGCGCCGCCGGACGAGTGCGCCATCGATGCCGGTACCTTCCGTTTTTGCCGACACCAGGTAGTACTCCATGGGACCATCCCATTTGGAGACCTTCCAACCGAAAATGTCTCCGTAGAACTTGCCCGTCCTTTCCGGGTCAGCCGCGTGGATCTCGAAATGGGCCACTGGCATCATAGAACACGTTCTCCTACGGTCTTGGTGAGCGCCAATGCGAACCGCTCTCGACGCGTTCCTGCAGCATCAGGGGACAGAAAGTGCCATCCTTATGAAGACGCTCTCGCGCTCCCCGAAGCGCTGCACCCAGCGACGGCGCTCGACGAAACCCTCCCGCAACCAAAATGCGTGCCCCAACGCGTTCTGCTCGACCACGTTGAGCTGCAGCTCGCGGGCGCCGGCTCGCGCCGCTTCGTCAGCCAAACTTCGCAGGACGCTGGAACCAAGGCCGGCGCGCCGCGCGGCCGGGTCGAACAGCAGCAGGCCGATATACCAGACGCCCGGCGACGGATAGTCGGCAAACGCGTCGAGCACGCCGATCAGTTTTCCGTCTTCGGAGGAGATGATGCCGAGCAAGATCTTCTCGCCCGGATCTTTGCCCTCTTCGGGCCCGGCATAGAAGACTGCCAAGGCTTCCGCGGGTCCAGGATCGCGACCGAGGACGACTTGGAAATAATCGCTGCAGCGCTCGAGCAACGCCTGAAGCTCCACCGCGTCAGCGTCGCCGAGCGGTTTGGAATCAAACGCTGCTCCGCGCAGCCTGAAGCTACGAGCCGCCGAAGATGTCCTTGAGCAGCTGACCCGCCACGGCGCCGCCTGCGCCGCCTGCTACGGCCGCGGTCTCCACTTGGTGACGGGGCAAGTATGGAGCGAGCGCGTGCGCCAGTCCGGGCAACGTCAGGGACTGCAGCCACACGTGGCCCGGCCCTGTGAGCCGCGCCAAGAAAAGGCCTTGATTGCCGAACAGCGCGTTGGCGATGCCGGGCACGGTCGTGATATCGAAGTTGATGCTCTCCTCGAACATCCCGACGTGGCCGGGGTGGACCAAAAGTGACTGCCCCGGTTGCAGATCGTAATCGACGACTTCGCCATCCAATTCGATCCAGGCTTGGGTGCTGCCGCCGATCCGCTGCAGCACGAATCCATCGCCGCCGAAGACGCCCGCCCCGAGCGAACGCTGCAGCCCGACGCTGAGCTCGACGCCCGGCGTCGCGCACAAGAAGCCGTGACGATGGATCAGGTAGCCCTTGCCCGGTTGCACGCTGATCGGATGGATCTGCCCGGGGAGTTTGGTCGAGAACGCGACCATGCCGCTGCCGCCTTGCGCGACGTACTCGGTCATGAAGATCCCGCCGCCCGCGACCGCTCTTTTCAAAACGCCCATGAGACTGCTCGCGCCGGCGGTCATCGGCGTCGTCTTCATCTGGATGTTGCCGGTGATCCACGA
>JAJPHJ010000010.1 GCA_021325335.1 Pseudomonadota bacterium
ACGATCAACCTTTCGGACTTCGCGGCCGTGGACTATCGCGCGAACGACGAGACGATGATCGACGAGCTGATCGGTCTCAACAAGAACACCGGATCGGACGCCTTTGCGTACGCGGTGAATTCCAAAAACCCAGCCTCGGGCGTGTGCTATACGGCGACCGGAGCCGCGGTCAGCTGCTATTCTGGAAATGCCTTGAACTTCGGACTTGCTCAGGCATTCACCGGAACCGCGCTCCCCACGCTTCCAGGGTCATGCGGAGGCAACGCGTGCGAGTGGTTCGTCGCGGAGAACGGGCAATACGGCGGCGCCAATTACGCGAAGCCGAACTTCGGCAACATCTCGATCACGGATCAGATCAAGCCGAGCAACCAGTGGTTCATCAATATCGGTCTGCGCGAAGACCGGTTCGCGTACAATCTCTCGAACACGGCGCCAACCGCAGCGCGAACGTTCTGGACCAACGCCTGGAACAACTCATACTGCGTGCTCCCAGGCGCACATACGCCGCAATACAACCCAGCGAATGACACGACGGTCGGTGCGCCATGTCCAGCCGGCCAGGTGCCGGCGACGTTCACGAACCTCCCCAACGACAGCGAAACCTTCTGGGTGTTCCAGCCTCGGCTCGGCGCGACGTTCACGGCAAATCCGAACGACGTGTTCCGGTTGAGCGCCGGGGTGTATGACCAGGCGCCGAACACCGCGTACGAGCAGTACAATTATCTCAACCAAGACCTGCCCGGCCAGTCGAACCTCACGTACAACTTCTGGTCGTACGGTTTCAACACGAGCACCCATCGGGTGGTCCCGCCGACGTCGGACAATTACGACCTTTCGTGGGAGCACCACTTCGCGGGGACCGACACCAGCTTCAAGCTGACGCCGTTCTACCGCACCACGAAGAACCAAATACAAAACTTCTTCCTGAACCAAGCGACGGGCTTCGTGTCTGGTCTCAACACCGGGAACCAGACCTCAGAAGGCGTCGAGTTCCAGCTCAACTTAGGCAACTTCAACCAAGACGGACTCTCGGCGTTGCTCGCGTACACGTACACGCACGCCTACATCCATTACAACACGCTCGGCAACGGCACGACGGTGCTCGATGGGATCAACCAGGCGATCCAATTGTACAACTCGTTCACGGGTGCGTGCGCGGGTGTGGCGCCGAACAACAGCAGCACGAGTCTGTGCGGCATCTACGGGAGCAACGGCAACGCCGTGGCGACCGAGCTGAACGGCGTGGCAAACCCGTACTTCAAGGCCCCGCCGCAAGCGCGACTGGACCCCAACGCCAACTACGTCCCGTTCACCACGCTCCCCAACGCGGTGGAGGCTGCGGCTACGTCCTACGAAGTGCCGAACGTCGCGGCGCTCATCCTGAACTACAAGCACGACAAATGGTCTATCTCACCACAGTTCCAGTACGTCGAAGGGAGTTTCTACGGGGATCCGCTCTCCGGGTTCGGCGTCGATCCATCGACCTGCGGATCATTGGGATCCGGTCTCAGCGGCGATCCGCGCTACCCATACGGCGGCACGGGAACCGCGTTTGACGCGCTCACATGCGGCGGAACGATCGCCGTGCCCGACCCGTACACGCACGTGTTCGACAGCATCGGTGCGTTCAGGCAACCCAACCAGTTCCTCATGCACGCACAGCTCTCGTACCGCGCGTCCAACAGAGTCACGTTCACGGCGAACGTGGCGAACATCATCAACACGTGTTTCGGAGGGACTAAAGAGGCATGGACGACGATCTCGACGCGCCTCAACTGCGGCTACGTCCTGCCGGGTTATGGCTTCCCACTGAACTACGGCGCCAACATCTACAACCCGGGTGTGACGTTCCAACCGATGCTCCAATTCCCGTACCAAGAGAACCCGATCGCACAACCCGTACAAGCGGTCTTCTCGGTCAAGGTAAGTCTCTAACCTTACCGCCGGCAGGGACCGGACGAGGCTCTCGTGCTCATGCGAGGGCCTCGTTTTGCTTTGCCGGCACTACTGCCAAAATGATGCCATACGACGCCGGCACCCGCGGGGTATCGTTAAGCGCCGGGTGAACTTTTGCTCATGCGTTGGGCGAATCAAGAGACGAGAAACCTGCTGCGCCTGATGCGTCGCCCTCACGCTTTGGAGCGCGAGCGGCTCGCGGTGATGCTGCGGGAGGCAACGCGCGCCCCCGACGCCCGATACGCGCTGCAGCAGATCATCGAGTCCACCTTCGATAAGAGCATTGCCGCCGACCGTCTGCGCTACGCGATCATCCAGCGCTGCGACGTCGGGGGCGAGACCACGCGCAGCGCCGCCACCGCGCTCGGGCTCTCCGTGCGTCAGTTCTTCCGCGTCCGCGCCGATGCCATCGCCGCGCTCGCCGAGGCCATCGAGCGACGCTTGCGGCAACCGCCAGATGCCCACGACGACCTCGAACGGCTCGCGCAAACGCTCGAGATGGTCGACTCGAAGGCAGCCCTCGACATCTACTTGCGCCTGCCTCCGGGAACGCGCGAAGAAACGCCCTACGACATCGTGCGCACTTCGATTTGGGCGGGACTTGACGTCACGCAGGAACAGCTCGATGCATGCGAAGGCCCCTGGCGGCTGCTCGCGTATGCGGCGCTTTCGCGCAATCTCGTCTGGCGAGGCGACGTGGACGGCGCGCTCGCCTTGATAGAACGCGTCCGCGACGAGATGCAGGGGAAGAAGGGAGCGCGCTACGAGCCGGTCGCTTTCGAGATAGCGTTTCTCGAGCGATGCGATGCAACGCGCACGGGCGACATTCACCGAAGCCGCGCGTTGCTCGATGAGCTCAGAGCGCTCGCCGGCCAAGACGAGACACGACAAGCGATGACCCTGCTTTTCGAAGCAGATCAAGCCAGTATCGAAGGTGACGCACGCGCGGCAGCCACGGCGATCGACGACCTGGAACGGCTGGACGTACGCAATCGCGATCTGACCGTCATGGCGCGCACTGCTTTGGCCAAAGCGATGCTCGCGCTCGTGCAAGGCCGCTATGGAGAGGCCTACGCCCTGGCCAACGGCGCAAGCCAAGGGATGGCGTGGTTGGAGGCGGCGTTCTCCTGGCGCGCGGCTGGCATCGCGGGCAGAGCAGCCCTTTTCAGCGGCTCCCGTTGGACGCCGCCGCAGAGCTTGAACTCGCGCTACCCAAATGTCTGGACACGCTCGCTGGCGGAGGCCGTGCGCGCGCGCCATCTCTTGCCCGGCGCGCCCCGTGAAGCTCGCGAGGCGGCCGAACTCGCTTTGGAAATCGCGCAAAAGCAGCATTGTCCGTCCTACGCCGCGTACGCAAAGGTGTCGCTCGCTGGAGCGCTCGACGCGCTTGGCGAGCACGAAGCGGCGCGCGAACTTCGGGTCGAGGCGTGGGAAAGCGAGGTTCGGCGCGACGATCGTTTCGCGCTCTACGACCTTTTCTATAACCCGCATGCGAAGATCCGCGACTTGAACGCGATGTTCGATCAACGCTTCGGCGCGGCCATCATGCGTTATCTGGAAGACGTGGCGCCGGTGTTCGCGGATTTGCGGCGCCGCGCGTCGGGTGAAGCGGTCGCAGGCGTCGCGCGCTACTGCTTGGAGCTCGGCCTTGGCAATCCCAAACCGCACGGTGACCTGGAGCTGATCGGCAAACCGCTCGCCGAGCGGCTTGCGGGAGGCTATGACGACGCGATCGTCTTGCGAACCCACTGCGGAGCGCTTGGCCACATCGCCGCGAAGGCACTGAGCTGGTGCGTCGTGCCCGCCGAGCGCGAGCGGTTCGTGCAGCGCTTCGTGGAAGCATGGGTGGAAGGCGGCGAACGCGCGCGCCTTGCGATCTGTCCGGAGCTTGCGGCTTGGAGGGAAGCGGTTTGATTCCGCGACCGCACGTGTGGAAGTCCGCACTTGCGGTCGCGAGCACGGTGGCTTGCACGTTGATAGCGGCGGGGGCGCCCACCCGGGCCGAACCCATAGGCCAAACCCAGCTCAGTGCGGCTCGGGCCCAGCTCGTCGCTCACTACAACGACGTGGTCCGCCGCACGGGCCTCGACGCGGCTGCGAATCTCGAAGAGCGCTTGGATGACGACATCGGCGCATTTCTCTCTTTGGATACGCCGAGCAACCTGAGCCGCGAGGCTTGGATCGAGCGCCTCAATGCGCTCGCGGCGCTCGACACGAGCTTCGTCAATCAGGTCATCGCCGGAAAATCGGAGCCGATCCTAGGATCGCAAGGCCTGGTCGAGCGCCTCGTGCTGGCACGCACCGATCGAACGTTGCAGCCGTACGCACTCTACGTGCCAAACAATCTGCCGCCGAACCCCTCGCTCGTGGTGCTGCTCCACGGCAACCCGCAGACCGAGTCTGAGATCCTCGTGGGACCATACTTCCAAAACCTCGCGGACGAGACGAAGACCGTTGTCGCGGCTCCGTATGGGCGCGGCATCTACGACTATGCGGCGCCCGCTGACGACGAGGTCTACCAAGTGGCGCAGGAAGTGGCCGCCGCCTTGCATGCCGATCCGCGCAAAATCTTTCTCGCGGGCTACTCGATGGGCGGCTTTTCGGTTTTCAAGATCGGCCCCGAGCATCCCGCGCAATGGGCGGCGATCATGTGCATCTCCGGGTCGATCCTCAACAGCGAGACTGCAGCGGTGAGCTCAGCGTTCGCGCACACTCGCATCTACGTGGTGAACGGGGCCAAAGACGACAACATCCCCGCCAAGTACGGCATGCAGACGGCGCAGTGGCTCGCGCAAACCGGCATACCGACCGGATTCTACCAAGACCCGGAAGGCAATCACTACCTGTACACGTTCATGCCGGCATTGTCCCGGGCATGGCACGAAATGATCGCGGGATCCATCGGGCTCGACGCGCAACCCGTCGCGCAACCGGTGCACGACCTTCCCGAGGTAGCACCACCCGGGGCGACGCATCCGTAAGCTCCTTTCGGTGGGAGTTCGCGCGATCTCCCACGTACAGCCCCAGCATGGTCGTGGCGATGTCAACGCTCGCAAAAATACTGCTCGGGGTTGCCGTCATCTCGGCACAGGCGCTCGACATCAACGCGACGCAGCACGTCCTGCACCCGCCCTACAATGGCAGGGAAAATGAGTTCCTAGCCCATCCCTTCGTCCACGAAGGTGGGTATGCCGAGCAGTGGGGCGCGACGCTTGCCTCCGACGCCATCCAATACGCCATCACCCGGCGCTGGAACAGCGAAGAGCAGGCTGCAGCATGGTCGTTGCGCGCTGCCGCCCACCTTAACGCGGCGCTTCAGACGGAAGCGACCATCCGCGCTCGCGATGCGGCGGACGCGGCCGCGGCGCCGCATTAATGTTGCCGTAATGATGAACTGCTAGGCTTGGGGCCATGAAGCGATACTTCGCGCCGATCCTTGCCATCTTGACGACGGCGGCTTTGGTCGCACGCGCGGCTGTGGGCCAAGCCGCGGGCGGTGACGGCGCCGTGCCTCGTTATGCGCACATCTTCGTGATCGTGCTTGAAAACAAAGACCAAAGCCAAGTCATCGATCCGGCGGCAGCGCCGAACATCGCGCGGCTCGCCAAGACCTACGGCTTGGCCTCACATTTCTATGCGGAGTCCCATCCAAGCGAACCCAACTACGTGGCCATGGTCTCAGGCGACACGTACGGCATCCGCGACGACGACGCGTACTACTGCCACTCGGGTTTGAAAAACCAGTATTGCGAAAAATCCATGCGTCCCGGCTACGTCAACCATACCTTGACGCAACCCGATCTCGGCTCGCAGCTCACGAGCGCCGGACTGACCTGGAAAGGCTACTACGAAAGCATTCCCAAGCCGGGCTCTGAAGCGATCGTCGCCGGAGATCCCTCATGGGGCGCCGCCGCTGCGCATTGGGAGCTATACGCCTCCAAGCACTCAGGCTTCTTGAATTTCGCCGCGATTCAGAACAGCCCGAAACGCTCGTCGCTGCTCGTCGGCTTCGATCAGCTCGATCGCGACCTGGCAGGCCCCGATATGCCGGCCCTGGCCTTCATCGTGCCCAACCAGTGTAACGACATGCACGGGCTCGACCCGGCCGATTATAGCGCCGACGTCGCCGCCGCCATCCCACACGAATGCCTCCATGACAACGCGGCTGGTCTCATCAAACGAGGGGACGTCGAGGTCGCTAAGCTCGTGGACAAGATCCAAGCCTCGCCTGCATGGAAGGCGCAGGCCAACGCGGCCATCGTCATCACCTTCGACGAAGGTTCGACCGACACGCCCATGGGCTGCTGCGGCATCGATCCCAAGAGCCCTTCCAACTTCGGCGGCGGCCTCATCCCGACGGTCGTCATCACGAATAACGGTCCGCGCGGACTCGTGGACCCCACGCCGTACAGCCACTATTCGCTCTTGCGCACGATCGAAGACGCCTTCGGCGTGCACGAGTATCTCGGCCATGCCGCCGACACGAGCGCCGGCGTCCAGCCGATGGTGCCGCTCTTCGCAGTGCGCTAGCGGGGGCGTCCCTCATATACCCAGCGGTTCACGTCCTGCTCGTAGTTGATGGCACCCGGCACCGTGCGGTAGCGACGTACGAACGTGAACCCAGCCTTTTCGAGCACGCGATTGGGCGCGAGATTTTCGGCGCGCGGTTCGCAAAAAACGCGTTTGAGCGCGAAGCGCTCGATGGACAACGCCACCGAGCGTTTGAAGAACTCCGTGCCTAGACCAGCGCGCCGCAGCGCGGGTACCCACAGGTGCAGGTGGATGAACGCATCTTCGCCTGCGCGGATGTTGCCCAAGCTCGAATGACCCACTTGCGTGCCGTGGTAAAGCCATGCGAAATAGACGCGCTCTTTTTGCTCATCGGGTTTTTCGTGATCCTCGAGCAACAGGCGTAACCACTCGTCGGCGCTAGGGAGCTTTGCGCGGTCGGCCCCCATCCCGTAGAGAAACGCGTCGCTTGCCTGGACGAAGTAGCGTACCACTCCCGCGTATTGCTCGCGAGAGGTGAACGGGCAGACGTCGACCTCCAAAATGGGACCTATTTCAAGAACGTCCCTTCGCGCAACTCCGCGAACGCCTCGCGCAGTTCGTCTTGGGTGTTCATGACGATCGGGCCGTACCACGCCACCGGTTCTTCCAGCGGCTTGCCCGAGACCAAGAGGAAACGCACGCCGTCCTCTCCGGCTTGGACGGCTACCTCATCGCCGCTGTCGAACAGGACGAGCGAACGGTTGTCGGCGTCAGGCGGTGGGGCGGTGTCGAGCCAGCCGACCGATTCCGTCGGCACGGCCAAAGGACCCGAGGCGTTGCCGAACTTCGCATCTCCTGCGAAGACGTAAGCGAAGGCATGGCGGCTCGTGTCGACTTTGAGCGTCTTGCGCTGGCCCGGCGGCACGGTGACATCCAGGTAGATGGGATCGGCTGCGACGCCCGTGACCGGACCTTTCTTGCCCCAGAAACTTCCGCATACGACGCGCACCTGTGTGCCATCGTCATCAATCGCCGCAGGGATCTCGGCCGACTTGACCTCTTGATAGCGGGGTGCCGTCATCTTGAGCGATGACGGAAGGTTGGCCCAGAGTTGAAAGCCGTGCATGCGCCCGCTCTGGTCGCCTTTGGGCATCTCTTGGTGGATGATGCCGCGGCCCGCGGTCATCCACTGCACGTCGCCGGCTGCGATGGTGCCCGCGTGACCCATGCTGTCCCCATGGTCGACCGTGCCGGCGAGCACGTAGGTGATCGTCTCGATGCCGCGATGCGGATGCCAGGGGAAACCGGCGAGATAGTCCGCCGGCACGTCGTTGCGAAAATCGTCGAGCAGCAGAAACGGATCGAAGTCCGAAGTATTGCCGAACCCGAAGGCACGGCGAAGATGAACGCCCGCACCCTCCAGCGTCGGTTTTGATTTGATCAGGCGTTTGATCGGTCGAATCGACATGGATGGCGATTCAGCCATCCGGCGGGTTTCTCTTGCCTTATGCTCGCAACGCGCCGCAGCGCGAGCAGACGATCGGTTCCCGGAAATCCGAGCCGAAAGAGCGATCGTCGGGGCCGAGCTCCTGGATGGCAGTCGCCAACATGCCGATGGCGGCCGCGCGCCAGCGGAAGAACTGCCGGATGGAGAGGTTCATCTCGGCGGCTGCCGCGCGCGCCTTTTGGCCTCGGAGGTCGCAGCGCACGAGCAGATCGCGCAGCTGCGCAGCGCCGGGATCCTGCGCGAAGGCCCGATCGATGAGGAGGACGAGCGCATCGCGACAGCTCTGCGTTTTGAACGACTCCCGCAGCCGGCGAGCGAGCGGATCCCGGCCCAAGAGTTCGGGTCGCCGCAAGAGTCTCAGGGTCTTGCGCAGCGCAAACGGGGAGCCTTCATGCTGCATCATGATGCTTGAGACCTTAACACCTCGTGGCATGCAGAGGCTTCAATCGGGCCTCACATGTGCCTCAAATCGCTCTCAAATGGTTAATATGCCAAGGTTCTGCCGACGGCTTTGGGACCGATTATTCGCAGGGCGCCTTAAGTGGACGTCTAAGAACGTGCGCGGACACTCCCAGAGGTCATCGTGAGTCACGTCTACGCGTTTGGACCTTTTCGCCTCGATCCGCAGAACGAGTCGCTGCGACGCGGCTCGCAACGGATTCATCTCACTTCAAAAGCGTTCGCCGTCCTAAGGCTGCTCATCGAACGGGCCGGCCAGCTCGTCACAAAAGAGGAGATACTCGCGGCGGTCTGGCCCGACGGTTTCATCGAGCCGGCCAATCTGACGCAGACAATCTACCTGCTCCGCAAGGCGCTCGATGACCGTGGCGGCAACCTGATCGAAACGGTCCCCGCTCGCGGCTACCGCATCGCCTCGGCCGTCGAAATAATCCCCCAGACTTCTGCCCTCCCCTTGCAAGCGGCGTCCTCATCGGGCAAAGCGCTGACGCATGTCGCCTGGGTGGGCGCGCTCCTGTTGGCTGTCGCCGCAATAGGCGGCTCCGATTTCACCGCGAGACACCATTCGGCCGCCGCCGATCCGCGCATGCAACGCGACTACGTCCTTGGAAGGCACTATTGGAACGAGCGCACGATCGTGGGCATCAACACCGGCCTGCGCTATTTCAAAGAGGCACTGGCGATCGATCCGCACAGCGCGCTCGTGCACTCAGGACTTGCGGATAGCTACTCTGCGCTCGCGTATTACTTGCCGGGGAGCGCGCAACGCCAAAACCGCCTGCAAATGGCTCGTGCGGAGGCGCTCACGGCGATCGCATTGGACCCGCAAGCCGCCGAGGGGCATGCCTCCCTCGCGTTTGTCGATGAATTCTTGGGTCCGTCCTACAGGCCGGAGGTCATGCGCGAGTTCCAGCGATCTTTGGCGCTCGACGACCGGTACGCGACCGCGCACGAATGGTATTCCTGGTTCTTGTTCCGCTGGGGAGATCCGAAGGGAGCCTTGCGAGAGATGGCGCGGGCGCGCGAGCTGGACCCGTTGTCGCCCGTCATCAACTTCGCGCTCGGCAACCAGCTGTATTACACGCGTCATTATAAGGAAGCATCGGAGCAGTGGCGATTGGCCATCGCGATTCTTCCGACGTCCACGCAAGGCTACTACGGCGCCAGCCTGAGCGACGAACAGATGGGCGACGAACGTCGAGCCGAACAAGAATTGCGGCGCGCCCTGACCATGACGCCGAACGATCCGGATCTGCTTGGCGCGCTCGCCCATGTCTACGTGCAGGCGGGCCAGACTCAGAAGGCGCTTGCGCTGCTGAAGCAGCTCTCGGCGATGCGCCCTGCGCCCGCCTATGAGATCGCGGTGATCGAGACGGCCTTGGGCCAGCAACTCGCGGCGTTGCAATGGCTCGCGGTGGCCAAACGCCAGCACGACGAGAACATGGCCGAATTCGATATCGATCCGCGAATGGACAAATTGCGCCACAAGATCATGAGGTACATGGCGGACAACGCGTCGTGACCCCATGCAATCGTAAGCGCGTCCCGTGCCCGGAGTGAGCTGGGTCCGGCTACCGGCGGCCCAGGGATGAAACCGATATACAAGGCATGAGAAATTTCAGCCTCATCGGTCTTCTCATCGTCGTCGCCATCATCGGTTATTGGGCGAAGTCAATGTTCGCGCCGTCGGTCTCCCACGATCCCAACGACAAAGCGACCGTCGAGTATTGGGTGACGCACGATAGCGATCGTCAGACGATGCTCAGCTATTGCAACGCGCATCCGGATCAGCAGAACACGCAAGATTGCAAGCTGGCAATCGCTGCGCAGACGCAGTTGGACTCCCAGCCGCGTGCGGGCCAAAACGCTGGTAACAGCGGCGTCGATCAGACCACGAGCCAAGCGCAGGACGAACTCGAAGCGCAAAAAGACGCAAACACGCTGCCTTAAGCAAGGCGCATCGCGAGATATTACGCGGAGGCGGTTTCGCTGCCGAACCCTGGCAGCCAGCGGGCGATGAGCGCGCGGAGCGCCTCGAGCTGGACTGGTTTTGCGAGATAGTCGTCCATGCCGGCCGCGACGCACTGCTCGCGATCGCCTTCAAGCGCATTGGCCGTGATCGCGACGATCGTCGTATGCCGGCGCGTTCCAGCCTCTGCGGCTCGGACGAGCCGCGTCGCCTCGAATCCGTCCATGCCCGGCATCTGACAATCCATGAGGACGAGCGCGTATTCACGCTTCTTGATCGCGTCGACGGCCTCTTGACCGCTTCTGACCACTTCAGCCTCTAAGCCGAAGCGGCGCAGCTGCGCGACTGCAAGCTTTTGGTTGATGGCGTTATCTTCCGCGACGAGCACGAGGCCCTGACTGGTCGGCATGACGCGCGGCTCGAGCTGGTCAAGGATGGTCGCCGCGGCTGCCGGATCGGCGGTGCCGCCGTGGCCCTGCCGGATGGCTGACGAGACGCTCATGAAGAGCTGCGACTGTTTCACCGGCTTCGTGAGATAGGCGGCAAATCCGGCCCGGGATGCTTCGCTGCGCTGCAGATTCGCATCGAAAGCCGTCATCAGGATGAGCTTCGTGACCGAGAGCTGCGGATCCGAGCGCACGCTGCGAGCCACAGAAAGTCCGTTCACCTTGGGCATCCAAAAATCGACGATCGCAATGTCGTAGGGATCGCCATCCGCGGCCGCCTTTTGGAGCGCTTTCAAGCCTTCTTCGCCGCCCGCCACGTTATCGGCGCGCATGCCCCAAGCTGCGAGGTAGGCGTGGATGATCTCCCGCGAGATCGGGTCGTCGTCCACGATGAGCGCGCGGTGTCCGCGAAGCTCGGTGCGCGGCGGCTCAGCCGAGGTCGTGGTGCTCTTCGCGAAGCGAGCCGTGAAGAAGAAGGTTGAGCCCCTGCCTTCCTCGCTTTCGAATCCGATTTCGCCTTGCATGAGCTGCACCAGCCGCTTGCAGATGGAAAGGCCGAGACCGGTGCCGCCCGCGTAACGCGTCGAGGAGCCGTCGGCTTGCACGAACGGTTGAAAGAGTCTGCCGCGCGCTTCTCGCGGCACGCCGATCCCGGTATCGGTCACCGCGAACTTCAGGACCGCGGCGCCGCCCGGCTTCGACTCGTTCGTGACCCGCAGCGTAACCCGCCCTGCATCGGTGAACTTGATCGCATTGCCAACCAGATTGATGAGCACCTGGCGGATGCGCCCGGCGTCTCCCCGCAGCGAACGAGGCACGTCGGGAGCGACGAATGATTGGACTGCAAGCGATTTCTGACGAGCCTGCGATGCGAGCAGGTCAGCCACGCTCTCCGCGACCGCCGTCGGCGAGAACTCTGCGAGCTCCAGCTCCAGCTTTCCGGCTTCGAGCTTCGAGAAATCCAAAATCTCATTGATGATGGCGAGCAACGCCGCGCCCGACTCGCGGATGGCGGTCGCATATTCGCCTTGTTCTCGCGAAAGCGGGGTGGAGAGCAACAGTTCGGTCATGCCGATGACGCCGTTCATCGGGGTGCGGATCTCGTGGCTCATGTTCGCAAGGAACTGAGACTTGAGCCGCGAGGCCTCGGTCGCTTTATCTTTCGCTTGTGCGAGGGCGATCTGCGCGGCTTTTTGCTCGGTCACATCGCGACCCATCGCATAGAAGAGGTCGCCCTCGCCGGCCGGCACCGCATCCCACAACATGTCTTTGTAGGAGCCGTCCGTGCAGCGGCAGCGCACTTCGAACGCGACCACTTGTCTGCCCGCGGCGAGTTTGCGCAACTGCTCCATGCAACGCGGCAGATCGTCGGGGTGAGCGAGCTCCAAAAAAGGAGTCGCAAGAAGCTCCCGTTCTGTAAGTCCCAGCGCGCTCGCATACGCGCTATTGACCCGTACGAGCTTCCCTCCGAAGTGGCCGATGCACATGGGGTCGATCGACAGGTCGAAATAGCGCTGGCGTTCGCGCTCGAACTGCTTGCGCTCGGTGATGTCGCGCACGATGGCGACGAGCATGTGCTCGCCGCCGACGACGGCGCCCTGGGCGCTGACCTCGATGGGGAAAGAGCTCCCATCCTTGCGTCGGTTGCGCGCCTCATAGGTGGCGCCGCCCTGAGCGGCGGCGGCGAGAGAGGCGTCGAGGGACGCGAGATCGCTTGGATCGCGCAGATCTTTGACGCACATGGAGAGCAGCTCTGCGCGGGTGTAGCCATACATCTGCTGCGCGGCGTCGTTCGCTTCGACGATTCGCGTGTCGGGGCGGCGCACGAAGAACATCGCCTCGCGGGAATGTTGCGCCAGCAATTGATACATCGCGAGGCTGGCCTGACGCTCCTTGAGCACCGCCGCCATGGCGTGGAAAGCTTCGTCGACGGCCGCAACCTCGTCGTGGCCGCCCAAGGAGGGACCGACCTCGCCGGACGCGGCAAAGCGCTCCGCCTCTTGCGCGAGCATCGACAGCCGGCGCCCCATCGTGCGGCTGAACAGCCCCATGAGTCCGAGGGTGAGAAGGCAGGCTGCGAACGCTCCGCCGACGAGCAAGATGTCGAATTCGTGCCACGCGCTCTGCAAAGCCGCCTCGCGCAAGGCGCTCTTCTGGCGCTCATCGGCGATGAACGGATCCACGTCCCTGACGAACTCGTCGTTGAGCCGAGCGCTCGCGCTCACCGCAGCTTGGAGGTGCGGGCGATTCCTCGTGTCTTCGCCTTGGATCGATCGGACTTGCGAGAGCGAGCTCATGATCTGATCCGCCAAGCGCGCTAGCCGGGAGGCCGCCAGCAGCTGTTCCGAATTCTCGCTGACCAGCTGCTTGAGCCGGTCGGCCTCATCGGGAATATCGACGGCAGCGGCATCGTATGGCGCGGCGAGCGCCGAGTCGCCGGTCAGGGCGTAGCCGCGGATGCTCGATTCTGCGCGCGCAAGCTCTCGCGCGAGCGATTGCGCTTGGACGATGACGAGCTCGGAACGCTGGGCATAATACTCGGCTGAGGCGACGCGGTTGTGCATCTGGTCGGCCGTGAAGAGCAGCGCCAAGATGAAGGCGAGGGGTACGGCTGAGATGATGAGGAGGCGGTGGCTGAGCTTGGCGGGCATCACACGTCAGAGCCGCGCTCTTCCGGAAAGCGCTTCTTGATCTGCGCGATATCCGGGAGCACGGCGTTGAACGCGCTGACGAGCTCCGGATCGAATTGCCGGCCCGAGCCCGCGTTGATCTCTGCGACCGCATCGTTGAACGGCCATGAATCCTTGTAGGTGCGCGCCGACGTCAGCGCGTCGAAGACGTCGCTGATCGCGCAGACCCTGCCGACGATCGGGATCTGCTCGCCGCGCAGGCCGCGCGGATATCCGGATCCGTCCACGCGCTCGTGATGGGTCAACGCGATCTCGGCCGCCATCTGCATGGTGCTCGAGCGCCCCAGGCGCAGGATCTCGTAACCGATCGTGGTGTGGCGCTGCATGACCGTGAGTTCCGCCGGCGTGAGCTTGCCGGACTTGAGTAAGATCTCGTCGGGGATGCCGATCTTTCCGATGTCGTGCAGCGGGGCCGTCGCAAGCAGGAGCTCCTGTTGCGGCTTGGGCAGACGGGCGGCTCGCGCAATGGCCTCGCAGTAGTGGGCCATGCGCTTGAGGTGCGACCCCGTTTCGGGATCGCGCCGTTCCGCGGCCATCGAAAGGGTGAGGATCGTCTCGCGCTCTCGTGCGACGAGCTCCGCGGTGGCGGCTTTGACTTGGTCGGCGAGCCACGACGCCGTCTCGCTGAGCTGGCGTTGGCTTTGCCGCAGCGCGAACATGTTCTTGAGGCGCGCGCAGAACTCGTCGGGATCGATGGGCTTGGCAAGGAAATCGTTCGCGCCGGCCTCGAGCGCTTTGCGACGCACTTCTTTGGCCTGATCCGCGGTCACCATGAGGATGGGAACGTGCTCTTTTTCTCCCATGGTGCGAACTTTTTGAATGAAGCCCACGCCGTCCGGGGCCGACATCTTATAGTCGACGACGATGAGGTCAACGTCGTGCTCGCCGACCCAGGCGAGAGCTCCCGCGGAGTTCGAAAAGCAGTGGACGTCCGTACCACCGATCGCCGTGACGAGTTTCTCATACATCTTCAGGTTGACGTTGCTGTCGTCCACGATCAGCACGGTCATGCGCGCGGCGACAGGCGAAGTAGACGCCACCTGCCGCTGCGGTGCCGAAGTCATAGGGGTGAGAGGCTGACGCATTGTGAAACCGTCCAGATTCAGAGTCTCTATGGAACAGTATCGGTTTGACCACAGGAGCGGCTAGTCTGCGCTGCCGACATGTATGAGCCCGGTCACAGATCCGGAGGGGCGTCGCGGGTGCTTGACGCTTCTCGCCTCGTCGAGGTCTTCGGCGACGACCGAAAAGCGATCCGCGAGATCCTGCAACTGGCAGTGGACTCCATCGAGGACCTCCTGGGTCAGGTCGAGGCTGCGTTGGGGAGGGGCGACCGGTTCGGGGCGTGCGCCGCGGTACATGAGGTCAAAGGGGTCAGCGCAAATGTCGGAGCCGAGGCGTTGGCCAACAGCGCCGCCGCCTTGGAGCCGGCGCTTTCGAACGAGGCGGTGCCCCTCTCGGCAGAGCTCGTGGCGCCGCTGCGGCAGGCGTATGGGCTCTTCGCGACCGAGGCCCGAGCTCGCATCGATGGTCCAGCTTAAAACGCGTGGGGACCGAGCGCTTCCCTCACGAAACGGCAAGCCGACCCTCTTCGAGAAAGGCGCAATCATGAAACATCTCACGATCGCATCGGCTTTTGTCTTGGTGGCTGGGCTTTCGTTGCTCGCCATTGCGAGCGCGCGACAGCTGAGCTTCCCCATGCATGCCGTCGGCAGCTCCGGAGAGAGCGGAACGGCGACGATCGCCAAGAACTCCGACGGCAAGCTCGTGGTCACGGTTACCTTGACGGGCGAGCCATCCGGGGCGAGCCAGCCCGCGCACATCCACCCCGGAACATGCGACAAACTCGATCCCGTGCCGAAGGCCGTGTTGAGCAACGTCGTCGACGGCAAGTCGGTCACAACCCTCCCGGCTCCAGCCACGCCGATGACCGGTGCCCGATCAATCGTCGTGCACAAGGGCTCGGGTGCCGACATGAGCACCTATGTGGCCTGCGGCGAGATTCCATCCCCGTAGCGCAGCGACGTCATAGCCGCGGCGAGCCGTGGGCTCGCCGCTTTTTTTGAAGGACGCGGGCGCGTCCGCACAAGAACATTCGGTCAGCGAACGGCGCGGTAGTTCCCGAGAACATACCACACCGCCGGTTTTTCGCATGGTGCTCGAAGCCGCACGCGGCTTCGCATGAGGAGCGCGGACCATGCGTCTTGCAACGTTCGTTTCGACCGTCGCTGCTATCGAAATGCTCTTGACCCTCGTCGTCATCCCGGCGCCCGGCACTGCCGCGGAGGCGCCGCCGGCAGGCATCGTGCCCACGAAGGCGACGCTGGACATGGTGCTCGCCGGTTACGACAGGGCGCGCGCGTCGAAGGGACCGGCGAGCCAAGTCGAGGACGGCCGCGTGCAAATGTATGGGATGAGCGGCACGTATCGCGACATCTACTCGAATGAGGACTACAAGGAAAGCACCAATCTCGGCGTGGTCTCGTTCGCCGACGGCTCGTCCGGCGGGCAGCATTGGTACGAGAACGAGAATGGCATCGTGATCCTCGAGCACGATACGCACGAGGAGAATGAAATCGCGCACGCAGCGCTTGCGGACCACGCGAAGGACGCCAACCTCGGTTTGGCCCTTGCCGGCGAAAGCGAAAGCCCCGCAGCTTACGTGATCGAAATCCGTGCGCCGGGTGGCCGCCACGAGTGGCAGTACTATGACAAGCAGACCTTCCAACTCGTGCGCTCGGTCGAGATCTATCCTGCTCGCCGCGTCGTCACGACCTTTGACGACTATCGCACGACGCAGGGCTTCAGCGAGCCGTGGCACGTCCATCGAACCGACGGTTTCGCGCAAGACGACGTCGACTACGTGACGACCGGCCTCAGGATCAACGCCCCGGTGGCAAGCGGCGATCTCGACATCCCGCAATCCAATGCCAATTTCGTGCAATTCCCCGCCGGCACGGAGACGGTCGATTTGCCGGCGCAGATCCTCCACGGGCGCGTCATCGTGCACGTGATGATCAACGGCCGCGGGCTCGACTTCGAGCTCGATTCGGGATCCAGCTCCATCCTCATCGACGATCAGGTGGCCAAGCAATTGGGACTCAAACTGTTCGGGCAATCGATGGAGACGGCGGCCGGCAATTTCGAGGACAGCGAGGCAGTCGTGCCTGATCTGGGTGTCGGTGCGATCCACATGAAAAACGTGGTGGTCGACGTGGCGTCCTTCACCTCGCAGGAGAACAGCGCCATCAAAGTCGTGGGGCTGCTGGGATTCGATTTCATCGCAAACGCGCTCGTGAAGATCGACTACAAGAGCGGCACCGTACAGGCCATGCTGCCATACCTGTTCGTCCCTCCCGCGGAGGCCATCGGAGTCGACGCGTTTTGGGACGACGGCGTCCCCAAGGTGACCGCCAAGGTCGGCGACGTTCCCGCAAGCTTCATCGTGGACACCGGCGCAGATGATGGCGTGATCTTCGGGTCCTTTGCCCGAGCACACCCGGACGTGGTGCGCGATCAAGGCGGCGGCCAAGCGCTCTTGAACGCAAATCCGTTCCAGCATGCGACGGGCGTGGGCGGTCAGATCTCATACGTGCCTACGCAAATCAAGAGGCTCAGCGTCGGAGACGCGACTTTCAGCGACTTCACCATGTACCGGGTTGACGATCCCGGCTTCGAGGGCGAGGACTACGCGGGTCTGCTCGGTCACACGTTCCTCGACAATTTCACGCTGTATCTGGATTATCGGGACAATCACATCTACCTGATGCCGAACTCGAACTCGCATGGATGAAGTCACCCTATAGGGTCAAAAGGAAACCCTAGAGCCGAAAGGAACCTAGCTCGCCTTCAGGTGCTTCAGTCCGGGGGCGAATCAGATGACCTACACAACCAAGCTCGCGTGCCCGATTCAGCGCACGATCGCGATGATCGCCGACAAGTGGAAGGTGATCGTGATCGGCAATCTGGGTGAAGGCACAATGCGCTTCCGCGAACTGCAGCGCGCCATGGTGGGCGTGACGCCGAAAGTGCTCACGCGCCAGCTGCGAGACCTCGAGCACGATGGGCTCGTAACCCGCAAAGCCTACGCCGAGATCCCGCCCCGCGTCGAATATTCACTCACGCCGCTCGGTCGCAGCTTGCTGCCGATCCTTCACCAGCTTCACAATTGGGCCGTCGCGAACTCAGACACGTTGCTGTCGCGCCTAGAAGTCCAGGCACCGAGCAGCGACGTGCCGATGAAGAAGTCGGCCTAAAGCTTTCCCCGCGCGTGGCGGCCGAGGCTCGCTTCAAGTTCTCTCATCCGATCCACGTCATCTTCCGCGACCTCGACGGCATGCGTCACGTCAACCATGCCGTGTACCTATCGTATGCGGAGGCCGCGCGCAGCCTATACTGGATGCACGTGACCGGAATCCAAAGCCTTGAGGAATTCGATTTCGTCCTCGTCGAACTCACCGCTCGCTACCGCGCCTCAGCGCAGTTGCACGACAGACTGGTCGTGAGCTGCGGGGTGACGGAATTGCGGCGCTCCAGCTTTCTCATGGAATACGAGATGCGCGATGCCGCCACGGGGAAGCTTGTCTTCGAAATGACGTCTGTGCAGGTGATGTACGACTATGCGACCGGGCAGGTCTTGCCTATCTCAGACGAGCGCCGCCGTCAGGTAGAGGGCTTCGAAGGACGGTCGCTGTCCTCAAGTCGCGAATAAGTTCGCGACGGCTACATCGAAAGTCGCGAATAAGTTCGCGACGCCTACATCTTATAGGTCACAATCAGCCGCAGCGAAGCGGGTTCGATGTGGAGCGCGTCGGTGGGCAAATCGCCGTAGATGGGATTGAGCGACGAATCTTGGCCGACCACGCCGCGGTACGGCACGCCCGCGCCGAAAATGGTGAAGGGACCAGCGGCGGCGTTGAAGAGGTTCGAACCCGATAGCGATAGATCGGTGTGCGATCCGATCGAGCGGCCGACGAGCGCATCGACCATCGTGAAGGGCGGGAGGGAAAGCTCGTTGTTCCTGCCGCGGAAGATCGAGGCAGCCGATGCGTGCCAACCCATATGCTCCCAGTCGAGTTGCAGCGAGCCTTCCTGTTGAGGGATCCCCAAGAACTGCGCATTGTCGACCAGACTGCCGCCTGACGTCGGATTGGAAAACGCCGCGTTGAGATCTTTCGGGTAGGCGACGTTGATACCGTAACGAGCCGTCAAGAAGAGATGCTGCGGGGCGAACCGGCTCGCAAAGCGCATCTCGGTGCCTTCGTACACCGCATTGCCGACGTTGCTGTTATAGGAAAAGCACTGAGCGAAGGGATGTTGCGGCGTGTTGGTCGGGTTCGTGCAATCAGGTCCCGGCGGCGGCGCCGTGGCGTCGAGCGGATAGAAGATCTCGATCGGGTCGCGCAGATTCGTGCGATAGAGCGACACATCCAAGGTGGACGCGGATGAAAACTCGTGTGACCCGCCGAGCTCGAACAACGTCGCATGCTCGGGTTGTTCGCCCGGGTTCCCTTGGCCGTTGAAAACACCGTTCGCGTCTTGCGCCAACTGCGTTGCGGGGAAGAGGTAGCGCTCGACGAGCAGCGGCGCCCGGAAACCCGTACCGACCGAGAAGCGCAGCGATGTGCGAGCATCTGCGCTGTAAACCGCGCCAAAGCGCCCATCGAGGTTCGATCCGAACGATGTATAGCGCGATTCGAAAAGGCCGCCATCAAGGCGCAGCTTGGGAGCAGGTTCGAAACCGCCACGCGCATAGTAGACCTCGACCGTCTGCCCGATCGTCGCTTGCGCAGGCCCGGCGCCGGGAGGCGACACGAAGCTCAAGTCCTCGTACCGCGTGTAGCCGCCGATCGCGAACTGAGAGGTCGCGAACACGCGCTGCCATGCAAGCGCTGCGTTGTAGCGATGATCTTCGTGATTGACGCTGTACGGCGTGGAGTAGTTCTGCCCGTTGACGCTGATGCTGTTAACGCTCTCGGACGCTGAGGTCGTGAGCTCGCCTGCGCCGAGCGGCAGCCGTCCATCGAGCATATACGCGCGGATGACCTGCGCGAACGTCTGCGCGCCCGGACCGATGAACGATCCGAACGTAGAATCGGCGGTGTTGCCGTCGATGCCGTTTTGCGAACTGCTCATATCGCGGTTATCGCCAAGCGTGAAGATCCGGGCTGTGAGATCGGCGTTTTGCGAAAAGTTCCAATTCACGTTCAACAGTCCGAGATGCGACGCGAGCGACGACCCGAGCGCCAGCGGAGAAGGCGGCGCAGGTGTCGTTTCAAGGGGTGTCGCCTGGAACAGCGGCACGGTCTGACTGACATAGCCACGCTCGTTTTGATCGTCGAGCGCAAGCGCATATCCCAATCGGTCCTGGGTCCCGGTTATATTGAACCAAGCTTCGCTGCGACCGAACGAGCCTGCGGAGAGCGAAAGCGCGTAATGCGGCGTTTGGGTGGGACGAAGCGAAACAAAATCGATCGCGCCGCCAAACGTGTTGCTTCCCTCGGCGTCTTCCGGACCGAGTCCCTCCGTCACATCGACTGAGGAGAATGCAGCGACTGGAAAGCGCGATAGGTCGAGATCTCCCGTGTTGCCGTCATTGAGCAGTTGCCCGTCAAGCGTGTCCAAAGCTTCGGAAGGGTCAGGTCCGCGCAGCGAGACCACGGAGATGGCGCTGGCTGCGCCGCCGGTCGGACGTGAAAACGTCACCGATGGCACCGCCTCTAAAGCGTCCACCACGCGGGCATCGCCGAGACGCTCGAAATCGGAGCGCGTCAGGCTGGTGGAGGGGATCGTGCCTTCTATCGGCACGAGGCGGCCGTCGACCGTCACCGTGCCGAGCTGGCGCAGTTTGGGCGAATCGAGCGGCTCGAGCGCGATATCGAGCGAGAGGTCGCGATCGACGTCGAGCGCGATCGTGACCGGCGCGTAGCTACGCGCCGAGGCGCTCAGCACGTAGCGACCCGGCTGCGCGAAGATGGAGAAGTCCCCGTGCGCGCCGCTCACGGCCGACAGCGGGCTCGCGCCGCCTCGCAATTCGACGCGGACACCGGGCAGCGAACTGCCGGATTGCGCGTGGATCGTGCCAGCGATCGCGCAGCAGATCGCAAGAATCAAGGCGGGCATGAGCCGCGTCTTTCGCTGAGGACTCGTCCATCCTTTTCAGGCGGCGACAGAAGGGACTTTCAGACCTTCAGGTTGACGCCGCGCTCGGTCAGGACGAACGCGATGACGAGAGCGCTCAGAGCAAGCGCGCTCACGATGAGCGCGTCGAGGACGAGATTCACATCCACAGCCCCGGTGTAGGAACTACGAAACCCGTCAATCATGTAGAGCATCGGGTTGAAGAGCGACAACTTCCGCAAGAGCGGCGGCAGCAAGCCGATGCTTGAAAAAACACCGCCGATGTAGGTGAGCGGCGTGATGATGAACGTGGTGAAGATGGCAAGATTATCCCAGGTCTTGCCGAGCAGGCCCGCGATCATGCCGACCGCGGAGAACAAGAGCGCCGTGACGAGCATGAAGAAGAAGTAGAGGAACAGGTCGTGCGGATGAGCGTGCACGAGCAGCAAGCCGATGAGCATGACGAGATTGCCGATGACAAGACCGCGCAGCACCGAACCCGTCAAGAATCCGACGACGAGCTCGACGGAAGACAGCGGCGCGATGAGCAGCTCCTGGATTGAATTCATGAACCGCTGCTGGAAGATCGAAGAGGCCGACTCGTCGTAGCTCGACGAGATGACGTTGAGCATGACGAGACCCGGGACCAAGAAGTCAACGTATGGCACGCCGCCGAGCATCTTGATGCGCGAGCCGAGCGACAGCCCGAAGATGAAGAGGAACAAGAGCGTCGTGATGACCGGCGGCCAGATCACCTGGTTGATGACCATGTAGGTGCGCTTGAGCTCGCGCCGGATGAGCGTGCCGAGCCCGACCCCGTTAACCATGGGTCCGCCGTCCGACGAGCTCCAAGAAGACCTCCTGCAGCGAACGGTCTGCGTGACGCGCCATGAGCGTGGACTTGTCTTCCAGCTCCACGAGCTTGCCGTGATTGACGATGCCGATCCGGTTGCACAGCGCCTCGACCTCCTCGAGATAGTGCGAGGTCATGAAGATGGTCATGCCGCCGGCGTTGATGGCCTTGAGAAAATCCCACAGCTCCAGCCGCAGCTCCACATCCATGCCGGCGGTCGGTTCGTCCAAGATGAGGAGCTGCGGTTCGTGGACGAGCGCGCGCGCTAAGGAAAGCCGGCGCTTCATACCCCCGGAGAGCTCGAGATACGTGGCGCGCCGCTTGTCGGTCAGCTCGAACTGGTCGAGCAGCGTTCGCGCACGCGGTTTCGCTCGAGCGACCGGGATCCCATAGTAGCCGGCCTGGTAGATGAGGATCTCCTCGATCGTCAGATAGCGGTCGAAATTGAACTCCTGCGGCGACAGCCCGACGAGCGAGCGGGAACGCCGGTAATCCGAGATAACGTCGTGTCCGAAGATGCGGATGGTTCCGCCTTGGAAGGTCGCAAGCCCGACGATTGCGTTGATGGTGGTTGTCTTGCCGGCGCCGTTAGGCCCCAAGAAGCCGAAGAACTCTCCGGGCGCGACGTCAAACGAGAGACCGTCCACAGCAGTGACGGTCTTATATCGTTTGACGAGCTGTTGGATGGAAACGGCGCTCGGAGCGCCGTCGGGCTGTTGCAACTAGTAGTAGATCCCCATCATCATCTTGGCGTCTTCGCTCGCCATGGTGCGCGGGTCCCAGGGCGGCGTGAAGGTGAGGTCGACCTTGGCGTCGGTCACGCCCGGAATGGACATGAGCGCGGCGTGCACCGCGTTGATGAACATGCCTGCGACCGGGCAGCCGGGCGAGGTGAGGGTCATGGTGACGAAGACGGTCGATCCATCGATCTTCACATCGTAGATCAAACCGAGGCTCACCATGTCGATGCCGATCTCGGGATCCACGACGTTGCGCAACTCGGCGCGCACGCGCTCCTCGGTCAGCGGTTCGGCGGGTGCCTGCGTCGCGCTCTGCGGGTCGGAGATCTCTTCGGGATTCATACTTTTAACGCTCTTATCGGCGGAGAAGAAAAACCCTCTCACGAAACCGGTGCGCCATGATTCATGCGACTCGGCAATTGACGCTGGGCCACTCCCCCGATTCCGATGACGCCTTCATGTTCTACGGACTTGCAAGCGGCCGCGTGCCGACGGGCATTCTTTCGTACGACCACATCTTGCAAGACATCCAGACGCTCAACGAGTGGGCGAAAGAAGGCAAGCTCGACACGACGGCGATCTCCGTGCACGCGTACGCCTACGTCGCGCGGACCTATGCCATCCTCAATCATGGCGCGTCAATGGGAGGCCGTGATTACGGACCGATGGTCGTCGCCCGGCGACCAGTGGATGTCGGCAAGCTGCGCGGCGCCACGATCGCGGTGCCCGGACTCATGACGAGCGCATTTTTGGCCTTGCGCTTGCTGGTCGGTGAGTTCACGCCGCTCGTCATGCCGTTCGATATAATCATGGAAGCGGTCGCGCGCGGCGAGGTGGACTACGGCCTGCTCATCCACGAAGGTCAATTGACGCACCAGTCGCTCGGCCTCGCTTCGATCGTCAACCTCGGATCGTGGTGGTTCGAAGAAACCAGTTTGCCGTTGCCGCTCGGCGTCAACGCGATCCGCCGCGATCTTCCGGACGAGATACAATCGCTCGCGTCACAGCATTTGCGGGCAAGCATCGAATACGGTTTGCAGCATCGCCCCGAGGCGCTCGCGTGGGCGCTGCGCTATGCGCGAGGCATGCGCTCGGAGACGGCCGACACGTTTGTGGGCATGTACGTGAACGAACGAACGCTCGACCTGGGCCCCGACGGCCGCGCGAGCATCGAGCTCTTCCTACGGCGTGCGCAAGACGCCGGGCTCATCCCCGCGCTTCCACCGATCGACTTCGTCATGTAGCGGGCTTCGTCATGTAGTGGGCGACCGAAGGTCGCCCTTTCTTACACGCGCTCCACGATCATCGCGGTGCCGCCGCCCGTGCCGTGGCAGAGCGCTGCGAGGCCACGTTTGCCAGCCCGTTCCGCAAGCGCGTTGAGCAACGTGATGACGAGGCGCGCGCCCGTCGCGCCGATGGGGTGGCCGAGCGCGATCGCGCCGCCGTACACGTTGAGACGTTCGCGCGTCACGCCAAGCTGGCGTTCGAACAAAAGCGTGCTCAGCGCGAAGGCTTCGTTGTTCTCGAACAAATCGATGTCGCTGAGCTGCAAGCCGCAGCGCGCAAGCACCTTGCGGGCGGCAGGGATCGGCGCTTCAGGAAAGCGCCAGGTCGCGCCCGCGGCCCAAGCGCTGCCGAGGATTTTGGCGATGGGTTTGAGACCGCGCTCCTTGACCGCGCGAGGGCTTGCGAGGACGAGCGCGGCAGCTCCATCAGAGATCTGGCTTGAATTGCCGGCCGTGAGCAACGAACCGCCGGCGACGGAAGCCCGCAACTTCGCCAGGACTTCAAGAGTCGTGTCGGGCCGGATGCCTTCGTCACGATCGATCTTCTCAACGCCTTTTTTCGTCTCGATCTCGATCGGAACGATCTCGCGCGCGAACGCACCCGTCTGCGTGGCTTGCGCGGCGCGCTCGTGGGAGAGGGCCGCGACCGCGTCGAGATCGGTGCGCGTGACGCCGTATTCCGAGGCGAGCCGTTCGGTCTCGTCTCCCATGCCTTCGTGCGTCACGGGATCGGTCAAGCCATCGTGCGCCATCACGTCCACGAGGTTCTCGGGAGCGCCGGCGAGCGAGCGCAGACCCCATCGCGCTCGCGATGAAAGCACGAAGCCTGCCTGCGACATCGATTCGAACCCACCGGCGAGGACGAGGTCGGCCTCCTGGGAGGTGATGGCGTGAGCCGCGGTCGCAAGACTCATCATCGCGGACGAACAAACCATGTCGATCGCAAAGCCGTCGACCGTATCGGGAACGCCGGCTGCCAGAGCGGCTTGGCGCGGGACCAGTTGGCCCCAGCCCGCGCGCAAGACGTTGCCGAAGATGTAGAGGTCGAGGTCGCCGCCCGCCACGCCGGCGCGCTCTAATGCCGCCTCCATCGCACGCGCCCCTAGCGAGATGGGCGTGAGACTTGCGAGTGCGCCGCCGAACTTGCCGATCGGCGTGCGCACGCCCGAGACGATGAAGACGTCCTGCATCAGACGACGGATCGCTTAGTGGACCACGACCGAGTTTGCGATCCAGGCTCCGTTGCGAACCACGCCGCTCGTGCTGATCTTGCTGCCGCGGCGGATGTCCGAGATGCTGCCTGCCTGACCGTGGATTTCGATCGCGGTCGTCGGCGTGATCAGTATCTGCAGGCGGCGACCATCGCTGTCCAAGGTGAGAGTATTGCTCACGTAACTCACCGCAGTGACCACGCCGTTCGCCTCGAAGCGCTTGTTCGCGTCGGCGAGAAACTGGATCTGCGTGGCGCCCGCAGATACGGCGTCGACCGGGCGGGCCAGCGCACAACACAGGATGGTCGCCACAACGGCGACGATTGCCCATCCGGCAGCCCATGCGGGTCTGTGCGTCTGCATGTCACTCGGGTAACGCTTCCCACCGGCGTTTTGTTTCGCCTGCACGGACAGCTCGGCGACGTGTGACGAGGCGCGCGCAGACACTCGCGCGAACGCGCCTCGTATGGATGTGGCGCAGATAGCGCGGCGCGCACTGGGTGCTACGGGCGTCGATGTGACGGTGTTCGGTCTGGGTGGTGAAGGCGTCTTGCGAACCTTCGGTCACGACGCGTCGGCTCGCGACGTCATCGACGCGGCGCTCGATGAAGGCGTGACCTATTTCGATTCCGCGCGCGCGTACGCCGGAAGCGAAGAGTACTACGGCGCCACCCTCGGCGCCGCTCGCGACCGGATCTTCCTCACATCGAAGTCGCACGATCGGACGCGGCGCGGTGCCCTCGCCATGCTCGATCAGACGCTCGCAAACATGCGCACCGATCGCTTGGACCTTTGGCAGTTGCACGATCTGCGCACTTGGGGCGAGCTCGACGAAGTCTCGGCACCGGGGGGAGCGTACGAAGCGTTCGTCGAGGCCAAGCGTGCGGGCAAGACCCGCTTCATCGGACTGACCGGTCATCACGATCCAGCCGTGTTGTCTGCGGCGGTCGAACGGTTGCGCTTCGACACGCTGCTCATCCCGATCAACCCGTGCGAGCCGCGGGGCCGCGCCTTCGCCGCGACCACGGGTGCGCTCGCGCGCGAGCGCGAGATTGGTGTCATCGGCATGAAGGTCTTCTCCCGCGGCCTGCTGCGCAACTTCCAGGGCGCACCGAGCGCTCGAGAGCTCATGGACTACGCGCTCAGTCAGCCTGTGGACGTCGTGATCATCGGTTGCGACGACGTCGCGCAGGTGCGCGAAAACGCTGCCGCCGCGCGCGTATTCGAGCCGATGCCGCTGGAACGGCAACGCGCGCTGGAAGAGAGGCTGCGGCCTCTCGCGTCTGACGCGCTCTACTACCGCGGCAGCATCTGATCGGGGCGGCGATCGCCTCTTATTGGGGAGGCGGTCCTTGCGTTATCTGGGCGAAGCCGTCCGGCCGGATCCACTTGCCGAACGCGCTTTGCACCTGGGCGGCGGTCACCGCGATGTACTTCGCGGCCGCGAGCTCGAGCTCGTTGAGCGGAAGACCGGCGACCGTTCTCGCGAGCAGCCCTCGCGCGATCGAATCCTCGCTCGACTCGCGCAGCGGGATCTCATGGAGCAAGAGCGCCTTTGCGAGCGTGAGTTCGCCCGCGGAGACGGGCGTCGTCTGCATGTCTTTGAGATCGCGCACGATGATATCGCGCACCTTACCGACGTTGCGCGCGTCGCACCCGTACGACACCGAATACAGAGACCGTAGCTTTCCGACGTTGAGATCGTTGCTCACCTCATAGGCCAATCCCGCCTGCTCGCGGATGTCGCGGTACAAACGCGTCGCATAAAATCCGCCTCCCAGCACGTGATCGCCCACGACGAGCGCGTAATAGTCTGGATCCGAGCGCTTCACGGAGACCGTCTCGGCCAGCGTCACGCTGTCCTGGCTACGCGCCGCGTTCGGCACGTCGACCGCTGCCGCCGCGTTATCGGGCACGCTCGGCAGATCGGTGTCGGGTTTCGGACCGGTGGCAGCCCAACCGCTAAACCATTTCTGCACTGACGCTTGGGCCTGCGCGGGAGTCACATCGCCGATGATGACGATCGTGGTGAGATCGGGTCGGAACACCGAGGCGTAGTAATCCTTCACGTCCTGCAGCGAGAGCGCTTGGACGGTATCGGGTGTGGCCTCGCGCTGGGTCGGATCGCCTTTGGGATAGAGCGCGCTCTCGAGCGCGCGACTGGTGAGATAGTCGGGCGTCTGCATCTCACCGCGCAGCTGATAGGCGAGCTGCGAGCGCACGATCGTGAAGTTCGCGGGTGGCAGCGCCGGATGCAACTCGTTGTCTGCAAGCAGCTGCATGCCGCGGTCGAAATCGGTCGAAAGCACCGAAAGCGAAAAATTGGAGCCCGCGTTTTCGGATGCCGAGATGTCGTCGAGCGCGCGGGCGAACGCGACCCGGTCGAGACTCGTGGTGCCGAAGGAGAAGAGACCGTCGAGCAGGTCGGAGACGCCCTCTTTGCCTTGCGGTGTTTGCAGATCGGGATTTGACTTGACGCTCCCGACCACGGTGACGGTCGGCGTGACGCGCTCGGTCTGGACGATGAGCCGCAAACCGTTCGGCAAGACGGTCGAACTCGGATTGATGCTGGACTGCGGCACGTTCAGCGACGAAAGCGCGCTTGTGGCCCAGTCCGGCGTCGCCGCTGCCGCATTTTGGGTCGGCGCGAACGATTCGGCGCCTCCGTAGCCGCGGCTCGTGACGGGTGCGCCGGAAGCGCGCGGGGTGAGCACGCCTTCGATCGCCGTGCGGTTGACAAGGTAGGTGCGCGCGACGCGGTCGACGTCTGCCTTCGTCACCTTGCCGATCGCTGCGACGTCATCGTCGGGGGACGACGCCCCTTCGATCGCCAGCGCTTGAGACCACGCGTCGGCAAGTCCGGAGATGGAATTCTTGCTGAACTCGGCTTGCGCGATGAGCTGTCGTTTGGACGCGTCGACCAGATCCTGCGGCACGCCGTTCTTCACGTAGTTCGCGATCACGCCTTCGACCAAATGCAACACCGTCAATGGGTTGCCGCCCTGCGTCGCTCCATAAACCATGGCGGAGCCCGTTTCGGGCATGGTGCTTCCCGGGAAGAACCCGGCGCCGAGCGCCTGCCCGGAGACGACGAGGCCGGCGAGCGCCGCGCGTTGGTTGCCGAGCGCATCGCTCAACACTTCGCTGGCCGCATAGTCGCGGCTGCGATAGCCGGGGAAGCGATATGCGGCGAGCACGATCGGCACCGAGAAATCTGAGGTCAGCGCGATGCGTGCCGGCTTGAGCGGTCCCGGCTTCACCGGCGTCCGCGCCGGCAGTTGCGCTCTCGGGATCGCGCCGAAGTACTGCTGGACCTGCGCGAGCGCGGCCTGGGGATCCACATCGCCCGTGATGACGAGGATCGCGTTGTTGGGGTGGTACCAGGCGTCGTAAAAGCTCTTGATCATGGCGGCGCTCGTCGCCTGGAACGATGGCCGCGTACCGAGCGCGTCGTGCGCGTACGGCGTGCTTGCGAACATGTCGGCGCGCGCGGCCGAGAGGAACTTGTAAAACGGCGCGGAGAGATCGCGCGAGACTTCTTGCTCGATGGCGCCGCGTTCTTGCTCCCAATCCGCTTGGGTGTCGAGCACCCCCCGCATGCGGATGGACTCGACGCGCAACACGATCCCGAGATCGTCGGACGGCACGGAAGACACGAATTGCGTCACCGTGTCCTGGGTCTGCGCATCAACGTCACCGCCCATCGAGGCGTTGATGTTGGCGAGCTGTCCGGTCGAAAGCCCTGCGCTACTCCGGAACATCATGTGCTCTTGCGCATGCGCCATTCCCGGAAAACCGGCCGGCGCCTCGGCCGATCCGGTGAGGTAATTCAGATCGACCGCCACCACGGGCGCGAGCGGGTCGCGCACGATCACGACGCGCAGGCCATTGGAAAGCGTGTTCTGCAGCACGTCCGGCGCCGGCACGGACGCGCTCGCGCCGGATGCCCGTAAAAGAACCGCCGCCACGACGGCGACGGCGCACAACCACAATCGCATCAGACGATTTTCCGCCAGCCCTCCCGCCCGACCTCCAACCGCGCAAAGGTGCGCGTGCCGGTCGCGCGGTAGCCCGGTTTGTGACGCAGACGACGATCGCCGAGCGCGCCGGGGAGCTGATTCTCTTCGGCTTTGAGGGCACGGGCGAACGCGACATCCCACAGGATCTCACCGGCCAGACGAGCGGCGTCATCTTGTTCCGGCGCAACCTCGAGGACGCGCAACAGGTGCGCTCGCTGACCGATGCCATCCGCGCTCTCGGCTCCAGAGGCGATCTCGCGCCGCTCATCGCCGTGGATCAAGAAGGAGGCAGCGTCTCGCGCCTCGCCCACATAGGGACGACGACGCCAAGCGCGATGGCGCTGGGAGCGATCCACGATCCGTCCGTCACCGAGGCGATGTATCGTCTCATCGGAGACGAACTCGCCGCGCTTGGGATGAATCTGGATCTCGCGCCCGTGGCCGATGTCAATTCGAATCCCGCCAACCCGGTCATCGGTCTGCGCTCGTTCGGCGACGACCCGCATGCCGTTTCGCTTTTCGTCCGTGCTGCGATCAGAGGGCTGCGCGGCGCCGGCGTCGCTGCGACGGCCAAGCATTTTCCCGGGCATGGCGATACGACGATCGATTCACACTTCGGCTTGCCCGCGATCCCCCACGACCTCGCCCACCTGCGCTCGGTGGAACTCGTGCCCTTCCGGGCGGCCGTCCGCGAAGGGGTGGACGCGATCATGACTGCGCACGCGATCTTCCCGGCGATCGAGGACGCCAAGCCGGCCACTCTTTCGCGACAGCTGCTCGCGGGCGTGCTGCGCGAGGAGTTGCGCTTCGAGGGTCTCATCGTGACCGATTGCATGGAGATGGAAGCCATCAGCGGCCACCACAGCCCTGAAGAGGCGGCGGTGCAGGCGGTGGCAGCGGGCGCGGATCTGGTGCTGTTCTCGCATACGCCGGATAAGGCTAGAGCAGCGATCGAGGCGCTGCGTGACGCCGTTGCGAGCGGGCGTATATCAGAAGAAGAAGTAGGTCGAAGCTTGGACAGAAGCAGGCGGCTGCGGCGCCGCCTCGCAGTCTCCCAGGCGGCATTAGGGGTGGTCGGCAGCGAGACTCACCAAGCCGAAGCTCTAGCGGCCGCGCGGCAGGCGGTCACGCTCGTCCGCGATCCAAAAGGCGTACTGCCGCTGAGGCTTAGCAAGGCGGACCGGCTTTTGGTCATCGAGTTCACGGGCACCGCGGTGTCCGGGGTCGAGGAGGGAGACAAGCAGTCGCGAGCGGTGCTCGCACCATGGCTCGCGGCAAGCGGGGCTCGGATCCACGAACAGATCCGCTCGCTCGATCCCGCCGGACACGAATACAAACAGCTGCTCATGGCAGCAGGCTCGGCGGCAGCCGTCATCGCCTTGACTTCCCGAGCGTCGCAACATCCACTCCAAGCGCGAGCGGTCTCCGACCTCGCGATGCTTGGAAAACGCATCGTCGCGGTTGTTGGCCGGGAGCCGTACGACGCGGCCGTCCTTCCGCCGGAGCTCACCGTGATCGCGAGCTTTGGCGAAGACGCGCACGCCATGCGCGCCGCAGCGGAAGTCCTGCTTGGGACGACCCCGGCCGCGGGCAAACTTCCGGTGGCCATCACGCCACCCCAGGCAGCGGCGCGATGAGCCTGCGACGCCCGAACCTTGCGCCCTCCTCCCTGCCGCGAGCGACGCAGATCGTGAAGCGATCGGTCGGCGAGATCTGCGGGGCGGCCGTCTTGCATGTCCGCCAGGAAGGCAACGTGGTCGCGGAAGCCGCGTTCGGCGAGCTTTATCCCCACGGTGAGCCAGTGACCATCGATTCGATATTCGATCTGGCGTCCGTCACCAAGGTGTTCGCCGGCACCGGGTTACTCGCGCTGTTCGATCGCCGCCGGCTTTCGCTCGACGACCCGATCGTCGCGCGCCTGCCGGAGTTCTCAGGACTAGACGACCGCCGTGCTCGTGTCACCTACAGGCACCTGTTGACGCATACGTCGGGTCTGCCCGCGCACGTGAATTTTCGCGATGCGCTGGGCGCTCCCACCGTCATCGCGCGCGTCTGCGCCACGCCGCTGCAGGCCGCTCCTGCGACGGAGATCATCTACAGCGATCTGGGATTCATGCTCGTGGGAGAAGCGATTTCTCGCATCCACGGCCAGCCGCTCGACGCGGCGGTCGCAAAGCTCGTGTGCGAGCCGCTTGGTTCGGGCGCGGTGTATCGTCCATCGGGCGAGTCGCTCGAACGAGTCGTGTGCACGGAGAACGACGCGTGGCGCCGGCGGCTGCTGCGCGGCGAGGTGCACGACGAGAACTGCTGGGCTATGGGCGGCGTGGCGGGCCACGCGGGTCTTTTCGGCACGGCCGGCGATGTCGCGGCGCTGGCGGAGATGTATCGCGAGGGCGGCAGCGTGGGTCACGCGCGCCTGCTGTCACGCGCAACCGTGCGCGAGGCCACGCGCGAGCAGGCCGCCGGTCCTGATGAGCGACGCGGTCTTGCGTGGGCGCTGCGCGCGAGCGATCAGCATTCGAGCGGTTCGCGATTCTCTTCAGAGTCCTACGGCCATACGGGCTATACCGGCACGTCGGTGTGGGTGGATCCGCAGCGGGCGCTCACGGTCGTGTTGCTCACCAACCGTGTTCTTTTGGACCGCAACCCGGAGCCGATTCGAAGTTTGCGTGCCGCCGTGCACGACGCCGTGGTCGAGGACTTGGAAGGGTGAATATCCTCGGCCTCATGTCCGGCACGTCGATGGACGGCGTGGATGCGGCGGCCGTTGCGGTGGAGCGAAGCGACAAAGGGATGACGTGCCGGCTTTTGGCCTTTGAGACCACGCCCTACGCGCCGGCGCTGCGAGACAGGCTGCTGCGCCTGCCGCACGTGGGCGACGATTGCGTGGCGGAGTTGAGTTCGCTCAACGTCGAAATCGGCGCTGCCTTTGGGGCGGCTGCGCACGCGTCCACCCAGCGCGTGGCGGACATCGTGCTTGTCGGCTCCCACGGTCAGACGGTCTTCCACGAACCTCGCCCGGCGGACACCCGCGCGCGCGTCCCGTCCACGCTGCAACTCGGAGAGCCTGCGCTCATCGCCGAACGTACGGGTCTGACGACGGTCGCGGACTTCCGCGTCGCCGACGTCGCGGCCGGAGGCCAGGGCGCACCGCTCGTATCGTATGTCGATTACCTGCTGTTACGCAGCGACGGGGAGTCGCGCGCCGTGCTCAACATCGGTGGCATCGCCAACCTCACGCTCTTGCCCGCAGGTTGTCGGCCGGATGAGGTGCACGCCTTCGACAGCGGTCCCGGCAACATGCTTATCGACGCTGCGGTTCGGGAGCTCTTTGCCGAGTCGCCGGGTTACGACGCCGATGGGAAGATCGGGGCTTCCGGCGTCGTCGATCCGCAATTGCTGCGCGAGCTGCTCGACCATCCTTATTTCTCAACGCCCGCCCCGAAAACGGCCGGCAGAGAGCAGTTCGGCGAAGCGTTCTTTCGCTCGGCGCTGCAGAAGGCGCGCTCGCGGCGATGTGCTGCGCAGGACTTCATCGCGACGCTCACGGCGCTCACCGCGCGCACGATCGCGCAGGCGCTGCCCCCGGGGTATGCGCTCCTCGTGACCTCGGGCGGCGGCATCCACAACCAGGCGCTCATGGTTGCGCTCGAACGCGAGCTTCAGGCGAGACCTGGCAGGCCGCGGATCGCGCGCGCCGATGAGTTCGGCATTGATGCGGACGCGAAAGAAGCCATGGCGTTCGCAGTCCTCGCGCACGAAGCGCTGCATGGCCGTTTCAATACACTGCCGAGCGCCACCGGCGCGCGGCACGCGGCCGTGATGGGCAAGATCGTACCCGGCGCCAATTTTTCTTTACTCATGCGATCCATCTTCGCACCACCGGCGTGAGACACGTCATCGGGATCGATGCGGGCGGAAGCAAGACGCTCGCGCTCCTCGTGACAGAAGCGGGCGAGGTGGTCGCGCGCAAGCTCGAAGGCGGCGCCAATCCTCGTTCGGTCGGCCACGAGCAGGCAGCCGATAACGTGCGCCGGGCCATCCAACCCTTGCTCGAAGGACGCGCGGTCGCAGCGATCTGTCTAGGGGCCGCGGGAAACGCAAGGCCAGCAGATCGCGAATTCTTCGAAGCGACGTTGCGTGCGGCCGCGGGATCCGAGGTCGTCTTGCAGGTGCTCAATGACGCGCAGATCGCGCTGGCCGCGGGAACCCGAGATCGACCGGCCATGGTCGCGATCGCAGGCACCGGCAGCCTCGTCTATGGCGAGCGCGCTGACGGCAGCGAAGTCCGGTGTGGAGGGTACGGCGCCGTTCTCGGGGACACGCCGGGCAGGTATGCGATGGGACTGCAAGCGCTGCATCATGCGGCATCGGTCTTAGATGGGGTGAAACCATGCGGTCCACTGAGCGATGCGATTCTGGAAAGCGTGTCCGCGGACTCCGTCCCCTCGCTCGTCGACCGCGTTCACGGGTGGCCCCCAAACGTCGTCGCCATCGCGGCGCTCGCAAGCCTCGTGGGCGATACCGCGGTTCGCGATCCGGCAGCGGAAGCAATCGAGCGCACGGCTTGTGACGAACTTCGCGCGCAGGTCGCCCACGTCGCCGCGAAGATACGTGGCGACGCACCGCTCCCCATCATCGTCTTCGGAGGGGCTTTCGATGCGGTGCCGCCGTTGCTCGAAGCCGTGCGTGAGGGTGGGCTCTTGACCGGGCCTTGCCGAGTGGGACAGCCGGTCCTCGAACCCGCCCACGGTGCGGCTTTGCTCGCATTGGAGGCCCTCAAAGCAATCCATAAGGCCCGCTAATACGTTAGCTGACCAGAAGCTAAAGCCGCTTCTATCAACCTTTTGAGGAGGGTTCAATGAAGGTAAAACTCATCGCCGTTGCACTCGCGGTCGCCGCGGGTCTGATCGGCGCATCGGCAGCGTTTGCCGATCAGCCGATGGATAACGGCCAAGACACGATGATGAACGGAACGATGATGGGCCGTTTCGGCGGTCCGATCTACAATGGTCCGCCTGCGCTTGCGGTCACCGCGTCTTTGGTGGCAGCCGGCGGCGGCGCGTCCGATTACTCGACGGCCACAGCGCTGACGAACATGCTCGGCGCGGCGACCGTCAATGCTGAAGTCGCAAAGCTCACGAAGCAATACGGCGCAGCTAAAGTCAATCTCTGGCTCAAGACGTTCGACTTCGCGGTCAAGGATTCGCTCAAGATCGCGACATCGGCCGGCATAAAGCTGCCTGCTGCGACGATGTCGGGCAAAGATCTCGCGACGACTCTCGTAAAAGCCGGCACGGCGGCCGATGGCACGTTCCAGATCGAGTTCTTGCTGGACAAGGCGGTTTCGCATAAGATCCACGTCCAAGTCATGAACGACATCGACAAGGAACCGGGTCTCGGCAAGCAGGCCGACCTCGATTACCATCTGATCAGCAACCAGGCGTTCTATGACGTCGCGCAAGCGCTCGGCATGGCGTCGGTCAAGCTGGCACCGCTTCACTAACCCTCCGCGGGGCGGCCCTCACCGGTCGCCCCGTTCCTTTTCAAAGGGGGCAAATAAATTTGCCCCCGCTACATTTATGGGGCTCGCGCGACATGGGCCTCAGCCCCCTGCGAAACGAAAATCCAACCATGGACGAAACGCGGATCTCGCAGACCGAAGAGCTCCATCCCTCCACCCTCGATTTGGACCTGCTCTCGACGCACGACCTGTTGCATCGCATCAACGATGAGGACCGGCGTGCCGCGTGGGCGGTGGAACGCGAGATCGACGTCATCGCGACGGCGGTGGACGCCATCGCGGAGCGTTTGCGCACAGGCGGCACGCTCCATTATTTCGGAGCAGGCACCAGCGGCCGGATCGCCGTGCTCGACGCAGCCGAAATGCGCCCTACTTTCGGCGCGGACGGTATGGTCGTCGCGCACCTCGCCGGCGCGCCGCAGGCGCTGACCAGCGCAGTCGAAGGAGCTGAGGACGATCGCGCGGCAGGCCGCGCTGAGGCGGCCGGGTCGCTTCGGCCGGCGGACGCGGTCATAGGCATTTCGGCGAGCGGCCGCGCCGCCTACGTCTTGGGTGCGATCGAGGCCGCTTTCGAAACAGCGGCGCTCACCATCGGGATCACGGGCGACGGGGATTCGTCGCTTGCTCGCGCGGTTCAGATTCCGGTCGTCTTGCGCACCGGGCCGGAAGTCATCGCCGGATCGACGCGGATGAAAGCCGGTGCGGCGCTGAAGATGACGCTCGCCATGATCAGCACCGCCGTCATGGTCAAGCTCGGTAGAGTCTACGGCAACCTCATGGTGAACATGATCGCGTCCAACGCCAAATTGCGGGCACGCGCCGAGCGCATCGTCGCCTCGCTCGCAGCCGTGGATCAAGCGGCGGCCGCAAGCGCGCTCGGTCAGGCGCGGGGGGAGATCGACACTGCCATCGTCATGCTACGCTGCGCGTGCGATCCAGCCCAAGCTCGCGAGCGCCTTGCGCGGTCGGGTCATTCCTTGCGTGCGGTGCTTGACGGCCTACGCGGTCCGGCGTGAAAAACGCGCGCTCGACACGACGATCAGCACGGATCCCAAGGCCACCATCGCCGCGATGGACGGCCACAGTGCCGCGACGCCTGCGCCGCGCAAGATGATGCCACGCAGGATCTCCAAGAAGTAGGTCAGCGGAATCGCGTAACCCATCCATTGCAACACGGCTGGCATGAGGTCGCGCTCGAACATGAATCCGGAGAGCAAAATCGACGGCAAGGTTATCGCGAAGGTGAAGAGCAGCGCTTGCACCTGATTTTTTGCGACGCTCGAGATCAGCAGGCCGAGTCCGAGCGCGACGACCATGAACACACCCCCGAGCGCCAGCAGCAACGGAACGCTGCCGGCGACGGGCACCCCGAACACCCACACCATCGCCCCGAGCACGAAGAGGAAGTCGATCGATCCGATGACGGCATAAGGGATGATTTTGCCGAGCATGAGTCCGGTCACCCCAATGGGCGTCACGAGCAGCTGATCGAGCGTGCCGCGCTCGCGTTCTCCCACGATCGATAGCGCCATGAGAAAGACCGTGATGAGTTGCATGATGATGCCGACGAGGCCGGGCACGAAGAAGTTCGCGCTGCGCAAGCTCGGATTGAAGAGCATCCGGGGCCGCACGTCGACGAGCGTCGCCGTCAGGGAAGGTCCGCCGGCGAACTGGCTCGATAACACCGCGCCGACCGACAGCGCGGCGCTGTACGCTTGCTGGGCGATGTTCGAGTCCGATCCGTCCACGAGCACCTGCAGCTGTGCACCCCGTCCGCTCGACACGTCGGCCGTGAAGTTCGGCGGGATGTCGAAGGCGACTTTGACCCGGTTGGCGACGATGAGATCGCGCAACTGGGCTCGCGATGCGGCCACTCGGACGAAGTCGAACTGATTCGAAGCCCGGAGCGCATCGAGCGCGCGCACGGAGAGGGCGCCGCCGTCCTCGTTGATGTATGCCGATCCGACATGCTCGACGCGGGTATTGACCGCGTACCCGAAGATGATGAGCTGCACGATCGGTAGCGCGAGCGCAAGGCCCAAGGTCAGGCGGTCGCGGGTGACGTGGATGAACTCCTTGTAGAGCACTGCGCCAAGACCCGTGAGATCGAACGTGGCCCTCATGCGGCCGCCCGTGCCCGTGTGAGCGCAACGAAGACGTCCTCGATGGACGGGCCGATACGATCGACGCTATCGATCGTGCCTGCCGCCTCGATCAAATCCGCTCGTAACCTCTCGCTCGTGATGCCCTGCTCGACGAGACAGTGCAGGTCGCGCCCAAAAATCGTCACGTCGCGCATGTACGGAAGCTTTTGCGCTTGCGCGAATGCCGGCATGATACGGTCGACGGTCACGCGATAGCGCACGGTGCCGGGCGGGTCCACGTGCGGCAACGAGCGCAGCTCGTCGAGCGTGCCCAGCGCGATGAGGTCGCCGTCGTAGATGTAGCCCAGGGCCGAGCAGCGTTCGGCCTCATCCATGTAGTGCGTCGTGACGAACAGCGTCATCCCCTTGCCCGCGAGGTTGAAGAGCAGGTCCCACAGCGCACGGCGCGCGACAGGATCGATACCGGCCGTCGGTTCGTCCAAGAACAACACCGCGGGTTCATGGAGCAAAGCGCAGGCGAGAGCGAGACGTTGCTTCCACCCGCCCGAGAGCGTTTGTGCCAGCTGCGCTGCATACGGTCCGAGACCGGTGAGCGCGCTGACCTCCTCGGCGCGGCCAAGCCTGCGACCTGCATCGAGCCCGTAGGCCCGCCCATAGAATTGAAGGTTCTCGCGCACCGTGAGATCGCCGTACAGCGAGAACGACTGCGACATGTACCCGATGGAGCGCCGCACCTGAGGGCTCTGGGTCTTGACGTCGAAGCCGTTGACCGAAGCTTGGCCCGCGTTCGGCTCGACGAGGCCGCACAACATCTTGATCGTGGTGGATTTCCCGCTGCCGTTCGGCCCCAGGAAACCGAAAATCGATCCGGGCGAGACTTCGAAGGTGACGTCGTGCACCACGTCGCGGTCGCCATAACGCTTGGTCAGATGGCGCGCCACGATCGTCGCGCTCACGGCAGGGCGACCTCGACCGTAGTGCCGCCATGCAGCCGGCGATCCGGATCGTGCACGCGCACTTTGACGCCGAACACGAGATCGGCACGGTCTTGTGCGGTCTGCACGTCGCGGGGCGTGAACTGCGCGTCCTGGTCGATCTCCTCGACGCGCCCGCCAAGCGTCGTGCCGGGTAGAGCGTCCGAACGCACCTGCACGTTCGTGCCGACCGCGATGCTGCCAAGATCGCGCTGCGCGACGTAGATACGCACGTAGGGATCGACGTTTTCGCGCACCGCGGCAACCGTCGCGCGCGGTCCGACCATGTCGCCGACGCGCAGGTCGAGGGCATCGATGATGCCGCTTGCGGGTGCACGGACGGACATCTCGCGCAGGAGGCTCGCCGCCGCCGCCGCGTTCGCCGTGGCTGCTGAAAGCGCCGCCCTCGCTTGCGCGATCTGCTGCGGCCGCGCGCCCGCTGCGATCAGGTTCGCGTTTGCCGCCGCCGCGGCGTAGGCGCTTTGCGCCGCTGCGAGGTCGGAGGGTTGCGACGCCGAGGTGAGCTGGGCAAACTGGGCTCGCGCGGAGGCGAGTTGCGCTCGAGCGGCGCGCGCGTTTGCGACGGCGGTCTGATAGCCGGCGCGCGCATCGTCGCGCGCCTGTGCGGCGATCGCTCCCTCTTCGTACAACTGTTGCGCGCGACCGTAGGTGAGCGACTGTTGGCGTTCCGCCGCAAGCGCGCGAGCGAAGTCGGCGGCGCTGGAGCGCACGTTCGCTCGCGCCACGCGGATCTCGTCGGGTTGCGAAGCAGCCACCTTGCGCAGCTGCGCCTGCGCTTGTGCGGCCTCGGCCCGGGCGCGGGCGATCTCTTCCGGCCGCGAGCCTGCCAACAGGTCGCGCAACGCGGCGGCGGCCTGGGCACGCTCGTGATTGGCCGCCTCGTATTGCGCGCGCAACTGGCTATCGTCCAACGCCACGATCAGTTGACCCGCGCGGACAAGGCGTCCGTCACTCGTCGCGACCTCCGTCACGCGTCCGCCGACCGTGCTCCCCACATTGGCGACCTCCGGCTGCAGGGTGCCGCTGTATGCGAATCGGTCAGACGTGCCGCACGCGCTGCACAACGCCGCGCAGACAAGGATGACGGCGCTGCGATGCGCGGTCACGCGCGCTGCGCCCGGAGCGCCGCGAGGGAGAAGTCGGCGATGTGCCGCGCTATCCGGTCGAGGCGCGCGCGCGTGAGGGGCAACGCCGGGCGCAACAGGCGCACGAGCGAGCCGGTGCGCGCGTACAAGATGATCTGCGCGATGATGCTCAGCGTGCACATGCACGTGCGCTCGTCGTCGGGCGGCGCGCCGACGATCCGGCCCACGAGCGTGCGGATGCGGTCGTAGTTCGGTTGCACGATCTCCTTGACCAAACGGGGGAGCACGGACGTCGGTCGCGCGAGCTCGTGGGCGATCAACAAAAAGCGTCCCTGCGATCCCTGGGCGCCGAGCACTCGATGCACGAACGTCGCGATCAACTGCCGTAAGATCGCTTCAGGGGGCGCGTCCGTATCCACAAGCGCGGGGACGAGCGCGTGACCGGCGCCGAGCACCGTCGCCCGCAGGACCTCGGTATAGAGGCCGAGCTTGTCTCCGAAATGATACTTGACCGCAGCCACGTTCGCGCCGGCGAGGGAAACGATCTCGCGCACCGTCGCGTCATGGTAGCCGTCACGAGAGAAGACCTCGGTCGCGGCTTCGAGCAGCGCTTCCCGCGTCGAATCGCGCGCAGCGGTCGTCGCACCATGCATCTGGCGCCGATTTTAAACGATTGTTTAAATCCTGTCAAGCAGCGAGCATGGCCGCGAGCTCGCGGGCATTGGCCGCCGCCTTGCCCAGGTGGTGGTTGTTGAAGAGAACGTAGGTCTGCTGGGCTTGCTCCTCGATGGCCGCGATGCGGCCGACCCACTCGCCAAGCTCCTGCGGGGAGTACAGATAATCGTAGCGCTCGTGAGCGCCGCGCTCTTGCTTCCACCACTTGCCGTAGTTGCGACCGTGAAAACGCACGTAGCCGACGCTGGAGGTGACTTCGGATCCAGGCCGCATGAGCGACGCGAACCGCGGCTCGTCGACGTTGCAGATGCCGATGGAAAGAGCCCGCAGCTCCTCGATGGTGCGGTCGTCCTGCCACGCTCGGTGTCGAAACTCCGCAACCAGATCCAGATCGGCCCACCCGCCGGCGATGCGATGCAACCGTTCGTACGCCTCCGGACCCGGCCGGAAACTGTTGGGGAACTGCGCGAGCACGGCACCGAGCTTGCCGCTCGCGCGCAAGGGCTCAAGACACGCGCGGAATGCAGCCATGTCGCCGGCCGAAGGAATCGCATCGGCTGGAACGTGGGTTATGCTGCCCGGTGCTTTGACCGTGAAACGGAAGTGCGCGGGCGTGCGCCGGTCCATGCTCTCGAAGAGCTGCGGCTTTGGGATCGCGTAGTAGGTGCTGTCGATCTCCACGGCATCGAACCGCTCGGCATAAAAGGGCAACATGTCGAGCGGCTTGATGCCGGGAGGGTAAAAGGGTCCGATCCAGTCGCGGTACGAGAAGCCGCAGGTTCCGATGTGCAACGCCATGCGGCGTTGCTTCGCGGGTCACCGAGGGGCTCTTGCTAGGACTTCGCGAGCCGCAACCAGACGTCGCGCTGAGCGCCGCAGCCGCTGAAGTGCAAAGCGCCGCTGTCTTGGCTCACGCTGTTGCACACGTACGTGTCAACGAGCGCGTCGGTTCCGTTCACCCGCGACACAGTTTCGGAGATGTTGCAACCGTGGTCGCCCGTATAGGTCGTGAAGATGGACGACACCGGGTTGCCGCCGTCGGTCGAGGTCGCGGTCAACGATGCAAAATCGCACGCCGCGAAGGCCTTGGTGAAGCAGTTGAACGCAGCATTAGCGTCGGCGCTGCTCGCCGAATTCAAGTCGACGCTGCCGCAAGAGACCTGGGCTGCTGCGACGTCTTGATCGGCTCGTGCGACGCCGTGGCTGCCGGCGAGGAGCGCGAGGACGATCGCGAGGGGTGCGAGCGACCGCAAGATTTTCCATGAAGGGTGCATGACGGAGAACTCCTTTCTCGAGTGCGCAAGTTCTTACCGAACATGCCTACATGGAACGCACGCGGGAGGTTGCAAAGAATTAATGCGGAGTTTGGCACAGCTCTAGAAGCGTGCCGCCGGTATAGGACGGATGGATGAATGCGATGCGATTGCCGTGCGCTCCTCGTCGCGGATGCTCGTCGATCAACGGCACGCCGAGCGATTTGAGCCGCGCGAGCTCCCCCTCCAGATCGTCGACACGGTAGGCGACGTGGTGCAGCTTCGAGGTTGCAGTGCCAAGATAGTGCCACAGCTTGGAGTCGTCGCGCAGCGGCCGCAGCAATTCGATCGCGCTGTCTCCGGCGCGCAAGCCGACGATATCGACGCCTTGCTCTTCCACGCGCTCGCGGTAGAGCACGGAAAAACCGAGCGGGGCATAGAGCGCTTCCATCGCGGCAAGGTCGCGCACGACGAGCGCTACGTGGTCGAGCTCGCCAAAAGCCATCAGACCGCCCGCGCCGGCTCGTAGACGGAGAACACCGAACGCAACGCATCGCAGATCTCCCCAAGCGTGCAGCGCGCGTCGACGGCTTCGATGAACTCGGGCATGAGCGGCGCCCGGGTCTGGGCCGCGCGCACGATCGCGGCGAGACGTGAGCTCACCGCGGCGCGGTCGCGTTGCTCGCGCGTTCGCGCAAGACGCTCGCACTGCTCGCGCTCCAATGCCGGGTCGATCTTTTGCAACCGCGGCTGTTGCGCCGCGGCATCGGGATCGTTGAACTTGTTGACCCCGACGACGATGCTCTCGCCGGATTCGACCGCGCGCGCGGCGCGATACGCGCTGTCCGCGATCTGCTGCTGCATCCAGCCGCTTTCGATTGCTTTGATCGCGCCGCCACGCTCATCGACCTCAGCCATGATGACACGTGCTGCAGCCGCGAGATCGGCCGTCAGACGCTCGACGAAATACGAGCCGCCCAAGGGGTCCGCCGTCTCCGCCACGCCGCTCTCAAACGCGATGATCTGCTGGCTGCGCAGCGCGAGCTTCGCCGCATGTTGGGTCGGCAGGGCCAGGGCCTCATCGGATGCATTCGTGTGCAGCGACTGCGTGCCGCCGAGCACTGCGGCCAGCGCCTGCAACGTCACGCGCACGACGTTGTTGTCCGGTTCCTGCGCGGTAAGCGTCGAACCGCCGGTCTGCGTGTGGAAGCGCATCAACCACGAACGTGGAGAGGTGGCGCCGAACTCATCCCGCGTGATGTGCGCCCACAGCTCCCGCGCCGCGCGGAACTTCGCGACCTCTTCGAACAGATTGTTGTGAGCGTTCCAGAAGAACGACATGCGCGGCGCGACCGAGTCGACCGCGAGTCCGGCGTCGATGGCCGCCTGCAAGTACGTGCGGCCGTTGGCCAGGGTGAAGGCTAGCTCTTGCGCCGCCGTGGCGCCCGCCTCGCGGATGTGGTATCCGCTCACGCTGATCGTGTTCCAGTTGGGCACTTGCTCCGCGCCGTAACGCATGAGGTCCGTGACCAGCCGCAGCGACGGCGCAGGCGGGAAGATGTAGGTGCCGCGCGCGGCGTACTCCTTGAGGATGTCGTTCTGAGAGGTGCCCGAGAGTTTCTTGAAAGGGATGTCGCGTCGCCGCGCGACCGCGAGGTACATGGCGAGCACTATCGCTGCCGGCGCGTTGATCGTCATCGATACGCTGACATCGTCCATCGGGATGCCTTCGAAGAGCAGCTCCATATCATCGACCGTGTCGATGGCCACGCCCGTCCGTCCGACCTCGCCCGCGGCCATCGGCGCGTCCGAGTCGAGTCCCATCTGCGTGGGCAGGTCGAACGCGACCGACAATCCGGTCTGTCCCTGGGAAAGCAGATAGCGATAACGTTCGTTGGACTCGCGGGCGGTGGCATAACCAGCGTACTGGCGCATGGTCCAGAGCCTGCCGCGATACATCGATTCAAAAATGCCGCGGGTGAACGGGAATTCGCCTGGCTTGGGCTCGTGCGCGAGGTCAAGATCACAGACATCCCCCGCCGTATAGACCGGTGCGATCTCGATGCCGCTGTCGGTTTTCCTGCGCCGCATATGAACACGGGCGTTTGCCAAGCGCCGAGGTTGGGCCTCGTGTCTCAAGGGCCCAGGTGGTGAAGCGCCAAGACGACGCGCGATGATCCTCGTCGTCGGAGGCACGGGTAACGTCGGCAGCGCGCTCGTCAAGTCGCAGCTCGAGGCCGGCGTGCACGTCCGCGCGCTCACGCGCGATGCGAAGAAGGCGCAGTCTCTGCGTCAAGCCGGCGCACAGATCTACGTCGGCGATCTGCGCGACGCCGATTCGCTTGCGCGCGCATGTCGTGGCGTCGACAAAGTGGTCGCTGCTGCGCACTCGCTTCTTGGGGTCGGGGAGAACTCACCCAAGCTCGTCGACGGCACTGGCAATCGCAATCTCATCCAGGCCGCGAAGGCCGCATCCGTACAGCGTTTTGTTTTCTTGTCGGCGCTCGGCGCTCGCGCCGACAACCCGATCGACTTTTTCCGCATCAAGCACGACACGGAGACAGCCGTGCGCGAGAGCGGTTTGGATTTCACGATCTTGCGGCCGGCGCCGCTCATGGAGGTCTGGGCCGCGCAGGTCGGGGATCCGATCCGCAAAGATGGCCGCACCCGGATTTTCGGGCGCGGTTCGAATCCCATCAGCTTCGTCGCAGCGGCGGACGTGGCCTATTTCGCTGCGCTGGCGCTGCGTGGTCAGCTCGCGGGCGAGACGCTTGACATCGGCGGACCGCAGGCGTTGACGATGAATGAGGTCGCTGCTGCGTTCGCCAGGATCGCCGGTCGTAGCGCGCAGATCACGCACGTCGCGCCAGCGACCATGCATCTCATGGCCGGAGTCACTGGCACGGTGCGCCCGGCCTACAGCCGCCAGGTTCAGACGGCCATCATGCTCGATACGCAGAACATGGTGGTCGACATGGAACCCCTGCTCGCGCGGTTTCCGGCCGAACTCACGCTGCTCGATGACTTCGTCGCGGCTCGCTGCGGCCGCAAACCCGGTGCGCCCGCTACTCCTCCGCCAGCGAAAGAAGCGGCGAGCCAGCCTCGATAGTCTGGCCGGCCTCGACGTGCACGGCTTGCACCATCCCCGAGCGCTGGGCGATCACCTCGTTCATCATCTTCATCGCTTCGACGACCGCCACGACCTGACCGGACGTGATGCGATCGCCGGCTTTCACGCGGATCTCGGCGACGATGCCGTGCATCGGTGCGGCTACCGTGGCGCTGCCGTGCGCTGCTCCTCGCGCGCGCCGATATTTGCGCGTTTGGGTCGCGACGTCCGTGGCCGCCTCCAGACCGAACACGCGCACGCGGAACTGTTTTTCGTTCACCTCGACGGTCAACTCGGCAGACCTGCCGTCGGCACTGCCTTCGCGCGCGGGCTGGGATGACGGGTATGCGGCGGCAAGCGCGCCGGCATTTTCGGTGACGAAAGCCTCGACGGTTGCGGTCGAGTAGTCGCCACGGATGAAGGCAGCATCTCCGAGGAGCATTCGATAGAACGGGATCGTGGTCTGGATTCCCTCGACCTCGTACTCGCGCAGCGCTCGCATCATCCTGGCTCGCGCCTCCTCGCGATCCGCGCCCCATGCGACGAGCTTGGCGACGAGCGAATCGTAGTCGCTGCCGATTGTCCAGCCCGCAAAGGCGGCGCCGTCGATACGGATGCCCGGTCCTCCAGGTTCCACATATCGTGTGATGCGACCGGGGCTCGGCGCGAACGACGCGACGGGCGACTCCGCGTTGATGCGGCATTCGATGGCATGCCCCCGCGAAACGAGGTCCTGTTGCGGAAACCAGAGCGGTTCGCCGGCCGCGATCCGGATCTGCGCCTTCACGAGGTCGAAGCCGTACGTCGCCTCAGTGATCGTGTGCTCGACCTGGATGCGCGCGTTCATCTCCAAGAAATAGAAGTCGGCGCCTTGGACGAGGCATTCGATCGTGCCGGCGCTATCGTAGCCGATCGCGCGGACGAGCGCGAGCGCGGCCTCATGCATGCGTCTGCGCAGCGCATCCGGGATCGAAGCGGGCGTCTCTTCCACGAGCTTTTGGTGGCGCCGCTGCATCGAGCAGTCGCGCTCGCCGAGATGCACGGCGCCGCCGTGGTGGTCGCCGAGCACTTGGATTTCGACATGCTTTGGGTTTGGCAGGTAACGCTCGACGTAGACCGTGCCGTCGGCGAAATAGGCGGATGCTTCTTTAGATGCTAGCGACAGAGCGGCCTCGACCTCGGCGGGGGACGAGGCCACTTTCAAACCTTTGCCACCCCCGCCAGCCGAAGCCTTGATGGCGATCGGATAGCCAAGCGTTGCAGCCGCATCGAGGGCCGCTTGCGCAGATATGGCCGCACTTGCGGTTCCGGGTACGACCGGCACCCCGGCCTGTACGGCAACCTTGCGCGCCGAGAGCTTGTCACCCATGCGTTCCATGGGTACGGGCGAGGGTCCGATGAAGGTGAGGCCGGCGTCTACGACCGCCCGCGCGAACGTAGCATTTTCCGCCAAGAAGCCGTAGCCGGGGTGCACCGCGTCGCATTTGCTGCGCCGCGCCGCTTCCAAGACGCGCTCGATGTTGAGGTACGATTGCGTGGGTGACGTTGGACCGAGGTGGATCGCCTCGTCCGCCGAGCGCACGTGCAGCGCATCGCGATCGGCATCGGAGTAGACGGCGACGACGCCGACGCCAAGCTCCCGGCACGCACGGATGATCCGAAGCGCGATCTCCCCGCGATTCGCGACGAGCACGCGCTTAAACACCGGTCTCGAGACCCTCCCGCCGCGCCGTCTCGGCCCAACCGCGGTGCGAATCTATCTGCCCCTCACGCACCTGCTTCCAGTGTAGCGGGCGCGAATTTATTCGCGCCCCATTTCCACGCACTCGCCGGCTCGCAAGCATCGCGAGCGCCACCTCGATCGCGGCCGCCTCGTCACGTGAAGGTTTCGGCTCGATCCGTTCGACGATCACAGCGGGATGTTGCCGTGCTTGCGCGCCGGCCGCGCGACGCGTTTCGTCGCAAGCGTCGCAAGCGCGCCGGCCAAAGCGGGCCTTGTCGTCGCAGGATCGATCACCGCGTCGAGATAGCCGCGTTCGGCGGCGACATACGGATTGGCAAAGCGCGCGAGATAGTCGCTGACGAGCTCCTCGGCTCGCTTGGCCGGATCTTTCGCTTGTGCGATCTCCTCACGGAAGATGATCTTCACCGCGCCTTGCGGCCCCATCACCGCGAGCTCCGCAGTGGGCCATGCCACGTTGAAGTCGGCGCGGATGTGCTTGCTGCACATGACGTCGTACGCGCCGCCGTAAGCTTTGCGCGTGATGACGGTGAGTTTTGGAACAGTCGCCTCGGCGAACGCGTAGAGCAGCTTGGCGCCGTGCTTGATGATCCCGCCATACTCTTGCGCCAGCCCAGGCAAGAAGCCGGGGACGTCGACAAACGTCACGAGCGGGATGTTGAACGCATCGCAAAAACGCACAAAACGCGCGCCTTTGATGGACGAATCGATGTCGAGCACCCCAGCCAAGACCTTGGGCTGATTGGCGACCACGCCGATCGGGCGTCCAGCGATGCGCGCGAAGCCCACCAGCAGCGATCCGCCATAGGACGCCTGCACTTCGAAGAATTCGCCGTCATCCACCACGCGCCGGATCACGTCGTGCATGTCGTAGGGCAGATTCGAAGAATTCGGGATGACGCCGAGGAGGGATGGGTCCGTGCGGTTGGGATCGTCCTCGCACGCCGCGACGGGCGGGTCATCCAGGTTGTTCTGGGGCAGGAACGAGAGCAGCTGGCGGGTCTGTTCGAAGGCATCGTCTTCGTCCGCGGCGAGGAATCCGGCGACGCCGCTCTTCGTGTTGTGCGTCGTCGCGCCGCCGAGCTGTTCAAACGACACCTCCTCGCCGGTCACCGTCTTGATGATCTCGGGGCCGGTGATGAACATCTGCGAGATCTTGTCCACCATGATGATGAAGTCGGTGATCGCGGGGCTGTACACGGCGCCGCCCGCGCATGGCCCTGCGATAATGGATATCTGCGGCACCACGCCCGACGCTTGCACGTTGCGCCAGAAGATCTCCGCGTAGCCGCCCAGGCTGACGACCCCCTCTTGGATCCGCGCGCCGCCCGAATCGTTGATGCCGATGATGGGACAACCGATCTTCAGCGCCAGATCCATGACCTTGCAGATCTTTTCGGCGAACACTTCACCGAGCGACCCGCCCAGCACGGTGAAGTCTTGGGAGAAGATGCATACGCGCCGCCCGTCGATCGTGCCGTGACCGGTGACGACGCCGTCGCCCGCAAAGCGCTTGTCCGCAAGCCCGAACGCATCGCTGCGATGCACCGCGAACGCATCGAGTTCCACAAACGAATCGGGATCGAGCAACTTCGCGACGCGCTCGCGCGCGGTGAGTTTACCTCGCTCGTGCTGGCGCGCGACAGCCGCCTCACCGGCCGGCAGCGCAGCGGCTGCAAGCTTTTGCTGCAGCAGCTCCATCTCGGGCTCGTGGCTCATCGTGGCTCGTTTCAGCAGCCCGCGGCCCTCCCCTTCGCTCTGTCAGGGGCCATCTCTCGGCACGCAGCGAATGCGGGTTCATGATGAAGGTGCTCCTATTGCAGTTCAAAACCGACCCGGCATGCGCCGAGCGCCGCCAAGCTCTTCAAGAGACGGGCGCGACGGTGGTTGAAGCGGAACCTCGCTGGCCGGTGTTCTTCGATGCGGTGGACGCGAATCGCCCGGATGTCGTCGTCATCGCGGCGAGCGTCATCCCCTCGCATGCATTCGAAGCGGCGCGCTACCTCGGTGAAGGTTTCAACACGCGCGACTTACCCGTGTTCCTCGTCGACGTCAACCCAAAAGATCTTCTCAAAGCACAAAGCTCCGCTCCGCGCGCGGTGATCCTCGCCACGACGGACCTGCGCCAAGAACTCGGGAAGTTGTCGGCGGTGACGTAGTCGGGCTAGGGGCGACTTGCCAGTCGCCCCCTACAGGCGCTTGAGATAGGTGAGGGCGGCGCGCAATTGCGGGTCGCGGCCGCGGGCGATGTCTGCGGGCGTCCGCGCGACGGTGATGTCGGGGGTGACCCCGCGTCCTTCGAGCGCAATGCCGCGCACGTCGCGCATGTCGAGCGTGGCGACGCGCAACAATCCACCGTCCGCGAGCCGTTCTTCCACCTCGACGCCGAGCACGTGCCGCGCCGTCGGCTCGCCGATGATGACCCCTCGATGATACGCTTGGAGCGCCGAGGCGAGAGCCTCCGCGCCGCTTTCGCTGGTCCCATCGACGAGAACGGCGAGCGTGCCATCGTAGCGGATCCCTGCATCAGCGGTCGCCGCGAAGCGCCGCCGGAAAAGCGAATAGCGCCCGGTGCCCGTCGCCACCAGCGCTCCCTCGGGCAAGAAGATGCCTGCCGTGGCGTCCACCGCGTCGATAAGTCCACCGGGATTTCCGCGCAGGTCGAGGATCATGGCCGGGTGTCGTCCGATGTCCGAGACGGCCCAGCCCAGTTCTTCTTCGATGTTGTTCGGAAACGACGCCATCCGCAAGTAGCCCACGTCCGAACCGATCGTGCCCCAATCAAGATCGGCGGGGATGACCGCGTCGTAGGATCTGCCCGGCACGATCGGCCGCAGCACCGTGCTCCACGAGCGCCCCGTCACCGGATCGCGAATGGCGAGCGGTCCCCACGGCGCATGAGATCCAGCAACCGGTGCGCCTTCGGCGATGATGTAGCCAGGCCGCAGTCCCGCTGAGGCCGCGGGCGATCGCGGTGCCACTCGTGCGACGACTCGGTCACGCCCGATCGTCACGAAGACCGCGCCGGTCGTGCCGGCATCTGCAGCCTCCACGCCGTTGACTTCATCCGGAGAGAAAACCGCGGTGTGGGAATCGCCTAAGCGAGCGACCATGGCCTGTAAGAGCTGATAGCGGCGATCCACCGTCGGAGCGCTTTCGACGAGCGGCCGATAGTGCGCGACGAGTCCGTCCCAATCGACGCCGTGGTAGGAGCGGTCGTAGTAGCGCACGGACACCGTCGTCGCCACCTGATCGAGCACGCGGTCGGCGATGGGCTCCGTCACCAGGCGATGCCGGATGAACAACACGACGCACGCAAGCCCAGCGATCGCTGCGAGGAATGCAAGGTTTCGTCGAATGAGCTTGCGCCGCCGGATGGGCCAATAGGGGACGGCCGCCGCCTCGAAGTCCATCATGGCCGGTGTGCCACGAGGTCGCCGGCGAGCCATTGCCCGAGCGTGGTGTGGCGGACCTCTTTCTCGCCGCCCAATTCACGGCGCAGTTCCTCGAGCGTGCAGGCGGATTCCGCTACCGCGTCGTGCTTGTGGATGCTCTCAAAATTGATCTGCCGGGCGAAGATAAACGTCGTGGCGGGAAAATCTTGCAGCACGTCGCCGCAGTAGCGCAGCATCTCGCGCACCACGTCCTCGACGAATCGCGGCGACTGATGTGCCTTGTTCACGACGAACAACTCATCGGGGCGTTTGAGCAGATCGTACGTCTCAGACGACATGGACTGTTCGACGATCTCCACGAGCTGTTCGAGCGCGACGGGCCGGTCCGAGCCCACGAGCAGCGTCCCGACGCCCCGCTGATTGTGGGTCGCGATGGGCATCGCGTTCAAGATCTTCACTACCTGCTCTTCGCCAAAACCTTCGCCGAGGAGGCGCTCGCGAGACTGTTCGGCAACCATCGCCTGCGCGCAAGGGCACGCGGTCATGCCTTCGACCTCAACGCCGGCCAGACGACGCGCAAAATCGGAGGCGACCACAGCCCGGGCGATCCCGGTATAGAACTCTCGCGTCGGCAACGCGCTCGCCGGAGTGGCTCGGGCGAGCGACAGTGGGGCGCGCAGGGCGACCTCCGCGCGCTCCGCGTGCTGGCTTTCGACAACGCGCTGCGCTACCGAGTGCGTCAAGTCCGCAAGGTTCGCACCGTCCCAGTGCAGCTCGGCCAGCGCGTCCTCGAGGTCTTGCGAGAAGCGCGACATGTGGACGCCGCTGTGTTCGGCATCGAGATCGGCATAGATGTCGACTGTGGCGATGATCTGCTGCCCCAACTGGGATGCGTTCTCCAGGTGGATCAAGGTCCGGACGCCGGTGACGCCGACGCGGTTGAGAGCGAGGGGAACAAGCGGTCGCGACTCTTGCACGTCGCGCTGAACCCGGGTCAAAAGACCGCCCTCGTATACGGAAACCCCCGACCGGTCTATGGCTTTCGCCAACTCACCGATCGTCTTTCCGGATCGCGGATCGACGAGCTCGGGAGCGATCTCCGCGAGCGGCACGAGGACAAACGCCCGAGACGGAAGTCCGGGGTGCGGAATCGTGCAGATTTCTTCGTCTGAGATGACCGCGTCGTAGAGCAACAGATCCAGATCGATGGCTCGTGGACCCAAAGGGACCGTGTTGCGGCGCCCGACCTGCCGCTCGATCCGGGCCATCGCGTCGCGCAGAGCTTGCGGGTCGAGCGTCGTCCATCCGGTGCACGCGAGATTCAGGAAGTCGGGTTGATCCGTGAAGCCCACGGGCTTGGTTTCATATGCGCGCGAGATCCGGTCGATGCGGACGTAGCTGCGCAAGCGCGCGATCGCGGCAATGACGTTGCCGGAACGGTCGCCGATGTTAGAGCCGAGCGCGATCGCGACGCGATGCTCGCTCGCGTGCTGAGAATTGAACGATGCCATGACCGCGCTTGATTGCTTCGTGTCGAGCAGTTTCGATTCCGTCATGCTCCTTGACATTGGGCGCGCGCGAAAGTATTATCGCGGTAGGCCTCAAGCGGCCACGCTCCAAGGCGTACTGATCGGCGAGCGGGTCTAAGCGACGAACCCGCATCCGGATTGTGCAATCCGGGCGTAGCGATTGGCATACAATCGACCGAAAGCCGATGCGACATCCTGAGGTTTCTCGGGCACCAGTACAGCACGGACCGTGTTCCTTGAGGCTTTCCGTTTGCCGATAATCCAAGCATGAACCGTTCATGGCGTCCGCAACGTTATTAATGTAGCGGGCGACTGTCAAGTCGCCCATATGTAGCGGGCGACTGGAAAGTCGCCTATAGACTGGCAAGTCACCCAAACGGGTAACAAATGCGCGAGAAGGTACGCCGTCGAACATAAGAACGAGAACGAAGCCGCCCGCAAGGCGGAAATCCGGGTGCGATATCCCTGAAGCGCCCAAGGAGTCAAAAATCTAAATGTCCATGTGGGAACCGTTCACCGAGCGCGCGCGCCGGTCCATCGTGCTGGCACAAGAAGAAGCGCAGCGGCTTGGGAACAACTACATCGGGACAGAGCACATCCTGCTCGGCATCATCAGCGAAGGCGAGAGCCTTGCCGCCAAAGTGTTGGAAACTTTAGGAGTCAACCTGGCGAAGGTCCGCGCTGAAGTTGAAGCGATCGTCGGCCGGGGCGGTCAGACCGTCCAGCAAGAGATGGTGTTCACCCCGCGCGCCAAACGCGTCATCGAGCTGGCTTTCGAAGAAGCGCGCCAGCTCAACCATAACTACATCGGTACCGAGCACCTGCTGCTCGGCCTGATCCGTGAAGGCGAAGGCGTCGCCGCTCGCGTCCTCACCAACCTCGGCGTGGACCCGGCCAAGGTCCGCGTCCAGACCACGTCGCTGCTCGGAGCCGAGTCACAGCCACAGACGGCCTCCAAGGGCAAGAGCAAGACCCCGACGCTCGATGCCTACGGCCGCGATCTCACGCAGCTCGCCCGCGAGGGCAAGCTCGACCCGGTCATCGGGCGCAACACCGAGATCGAGCGCGTCATCCAGATCCTCTCGCGCCGAACGAAGAACAACCCCGCGCTCATCGGCGAGCCGGGCGTGGGCAAGACGGCCATCGCCGAAGGCCTCGCCCAGCGCGTCATCAGCGGCGACGTGCCCGAACCGCTGCGCGACAAGCGGGTCATCACCCTCGACCTCGCGGGCCTCGTGGCCGGGACGAAGTACCGTGGCGAGTTCGAAGAGCGCATGAAGCGCGTCATGGACGAGATCCGCGCGGCTGCGGGCGAGATCATCCTCTTCATCGACGAGCTGCACACGCTCGTCGGCGCCGGCGCGGCAGAAGGCGCGATCGACGCGAGCAACATCATCAAACCAGCACTCGCGCGCGGTGAGCTCCAATGCATCGGCGCGACGACCCTGAACGAATTCCGCAAGCACATCGAAAAAGACTCGGCGCTCGAACGGCGCTTCCAATCCATCATGGTGGGCGAGCCATCGGTCGAAGAGACGATCGAGATCCTCAAGGGCTTGCGGGATCGGTACGAAGCGCATCACCGCGTGAAGATCTCCGACGAGGCTCTGGACGCGGCGGCGCGGCTGTCCGATCGCTACATCACGGATCGCTTCCTTCCGGACAAAGCGGTGGACCTCATGGATGAGGCCGCCTCGCGCGTACGCCTGCAATCCACGTCGCTGCCGCCGGAGATCCGCGAAGTCGAAAACGAGATCCGCAAGGTACGCGCGGAAAAAGAGGCGGTCATCAAGGCGCAGGAGTTCGAAAAAGCGGCGCAGATCCGGGATCGCGAGGAGAAGCTGCGCGCCCGCAAGACCCAGATGGAGGAAGCCTGGCGCGAGACCCGCACCGTGAAGGGTTCGACCACGAACACGGTCGGCCCGGAGGAGATCGCCCACATCGTCTCCACCTGGACCCGCATCCCCGTGAGCAAGCTCAAAGAAGAAGAGACGATGAAGCTGCTCAACATGGAGGAGGCGCTACACAAGCGCATCGTCGGACAAGACGAGGCGATCAAGGTCATCACGCGAGCCATCCGTCGCGCAAGGGCAGGGCTCAAGAGTCCCATGCGCCCGATCGGTTCGTTCATCTTCCTCGGACCGACCGGCGTCGGCAAGACCGAGCTCGCGCGCACGCTCGCCGAGTTCCTCTTCGACGACGTCGACGCCATGGTGCGCATCGACATGTCGGAGTATATGGAGAAGTATTCCGTCTCGCGGCTCGTCGGAGCGCCGCCTGGCTATGTCGGCTACGAAGAGGGCGGACAGCTCACCGAAGCGGTGCGACGCAGGCCGTACGCGGTCGTACTGCTCGACGAGATCGAAAAGGCGCATCCCGACGTGTTCAACCTGCTGCTGCAAGTGCTCGAAGACGGACGCCTCACGGATTCGCAAGGCCGTGTGGTGGACTTCAAACACAGCCTCATCATCATGACGAGCAACGTTGGCACGACCGGCCTCATGAAGTCGGCCGAGATCGGATTCCGTCCCATCAAGGAAGAGGGTTCGACGACCATCCGTTACGAGCGGATGAAGAACAAGATCTTGGAGGAGGTCAAGCACCTCTTCCGGCCCGAGTTTCTCAACCGCATCGACGAAGTGGTCGTGTTCCACTCGCTCGAGCTCCACGAGATCAAGCAGATCGTCGCGCTCGAACTGGCCAAGGTGGTCAAGGAGCTGGAGAACCAGCGCGTGACCCTCGAAGCCACCGAAGCCGCCAAGGAGCTCATCGCCAAGGAAGGGTGGGACCCGCAGTTCGGTGCGCGCCCGCTGCGACGTGCCATCCAGCGGCTGGTCGAGGATCCCTTGTCGGAAGAACTCTTACGGGGCAGCTTCAAGGTAGGCGACCACATCCAGTTAGACGTCGAGGACGGAAAAGCGGTCTTCCGCAAGATCGGCGAGCCGCTCAAACCGCCCGCTCCGCAACCAACCGGGTCGTAGCGCGTCTGCATGCGGCCATGGACAAGAATGGGCGGCTCGTCGAGCCGCCCTTCTTTTTCTGCAGGTGTAAGACCAGACGCCGCGGGGTAAGAAGTATTGAAGGGGACGTCAAAGTTCGTTCAAGGACGGACGAAGTCTATGCGCATGTCGTATTTGCTGGGCCGGTTCGTTCGGGGTGAAATCTCAGCCCCGCTCAAATTTGGCTTGCTCGCGCTCTGCGCGGTGCTCATCGCCCTCACCGCGGTGCTCAACACCGACTATCCGCTCCTTCGTCTGAGCGTCTTGGCCTTGGTGTACATCATCGCCATCGATACGATCACGGGCTTTGCCTGGGGCGTGGCGGCAGCCATCATCAGCGCGCTCGTTTTCAGCGCCGCAGAATGGTTTAGCCCGCAGCCGGCGCTCCATGACTTCGCAATTTCTGATTTCTTCTCGCGGGTCGTCGCCTTCCTCATCGTCGTAGGCCTTGTGGAAGTCGTCCGGCGTCAGGGCTGGGCCTTAAGGGATGTCCAGCTGCGGGACCACGCCCTCGAGCTGTCTCGTTTGCAAGGCCAGCTCGCGGAGAATGACGCGCGCTTCCAGGCCGTCAGCGAGTCGATCCCCTTCGGTGTGTGGCATTGCAACGCCGAAGGCCGCGTGGTCTACATGAGCCGATCATTTCTCGACATGCTCGGGATGACGCTCGCCGACGTGCGCGCGGGCGGCTGGTTCGATCGCGTGCTCCCCGAAGACGCCGAACGCATCCGCGACGCCTGGCGCAACCGCGAGCAATGGGGCGAGATGTGGGAGGATGAGTATCGCATCCTCGGGGCAGACGGTAAGATCTACTCGATCCTGTGCCGGGGAAGCGTGGTGCGCAACGAAGCAGGGGAGCGCATCGGCTGGACCGGCGTCAATTTGGATCTCACCGAACGCAGCATGGCGCGAGAACAGCTGCGTTTTTTGGTGGATGCGGGGCGCACGCTCTCGCTCTCGCTCGACCCGATATCGGTCTTGGAGCGGATCGGGCAACTCGTCGTGCCGCGGATGTCCGACTGGTGCGCGATCGAAATAGCCAACGAGGGAGAGCTCCAGACGGTGGTGTTGCGTCACAAGAATCCAGACAAGCTCGACATCGTCCGCGAGCTGCGAGGCTATCCTCCGAACACGGAAACCGGCACCGCTCGCGTGCTGCGCACCGGGCAGTCCGAGCTCTACGAGGTCATCAGCAACGACCTTTTGGCGGCGGCGGGCGCGGCGCACGGGGAGCGCTATATGGAGCTCTTGGATCAGCTCGGCATGCGCTCGGCGATGGTGGTGCCGCTGCAGGCGCGCGACAAGATCCTCGGCACGATGACCTTCGTCCAGTCGGAATCGAACCGTTCCTTTAACGCAGATGACGTGCGATTTGCGGAGATGCTCGCGGCTCGCACCGCGCTCGCCTACGACAACGCGCGCAATTACGCCAAAGAACAACGCGTCGCCGACACCTTTCAACGCGCCTCGCTGCCGGTCAACCTGCCGCGCATTCCCGGCATCCGGCTGCGCGCGACCTACCTCTCCGGCGCCAAGGAGGCGGAAATCGGCGGCGACTGGTACGACGCGTTTTTGTTGCCGAGCGGCGAGCTCGCGCTTTCTATAGGCGACGTGGCGGGCAAAGGTCTCAGCGCTGCGGTATCCATGGTGAGCGCACGGCAAGCTTTGCGTGGAGTGGCGCTCGAGGGCGCCTCACCCGGACAGGTGCTCAGCCGGGTCAACCAGCGCCTGACCTACGAAGGCAGCGGTATGGTCACGGCGCTCTTCGGCGTGCTCGACCCTGTCTCGTTACAGTTCCGCTTTGCCTGTGCCGGGCATCCACCGCCGCTACTCGCCCGCCCCCCGGGTGACGTGCAAAGAGTTTCAAACAAGGGTCTCCCGCTCGGGCTCTTCGCCGACCAGCAATACGAAGAGATCTCCGTCACGCTGGAGGCAGGAGCGATGCTGGTCCTCTACACCGACGGGCTCATCGAGTTCGACCACAACGTGAGCGCAGGCGAGAAGATATTGGAGCGCGCGGTGTCGGCCGAGGTCGCGACCCAGTCCCCCAATCCGGCCGAAGCCATCGCGCGCCGCGTCATCCTCGGATCGCCGAGCGACGACGTCGCCATCCTCACGGTCTCCGTCGCGCCCGCGCCGATGGAAGCGCTCGACTTGGTGGTGACGGCCGATCCGAGCTGCGCCCGGGTGCTGCGCCAAAGCCTGCGACGTTTCGCGCTCGGCGTCGGCATGGATGACACCCGTACGACCGATCTCTTGGTGTCCTGCGGCGAAGCGATCAGCAACGTCATCGAGCACGCCTACGGCATCGGCGAAGGACCGCTCATGGTCCACGCCGTCCGCAATGACGAAGAAGTGCTCATCTCGGTGAGCGACCATGGGAACTGGCGACCGCCGCGCGACGACGGAGGCGGCCGAGGGTTGCCGCTCATGCGGGCCCTGACAGACAGGGTCGAGGTGGAACCAAACGAAAAGGGCACCACCGTTCACTTGCACATGTCGCTAGCAGGCTCCGTACGTGACCGATCAAGCAACCTTTCGACAAGAAGCCATTAAAGGCGTGCCGCTCGTCGTCGCGAGCGGGGAAATCGATCTTTCAAACGTCGACCAGTTCAAATCGTTCGTGCGCGAGGTGGCCGCAAATGAGAGCGGGCCGCTCGTCATCTCGCTAGGCGGCCTTTCATATCTCGACAGCCACATGCTCGAAGCATTGGTCGACACCGCCCGGCGGCTGCGCACGAACCGGCGCAGGCTCTTGGTGTCGGCGCCGACGGAGAGCCCTGCGGGTCACATCTTGCGGCTCACCGGGATCGAGCTCGCGATCGAAGTGTTCGAAAGCGACGAAGCGGCAATCGACAGCCTCGGATAACGATACATGACGGTCGAGCTCCTCACCGCCATCGCTTCTGTCGGCACGCTTGTCGTCATCACCGCGGGATCCATCGCGGCGTTCGTCCAGCTGCGTCATTTGCGCAAGGGCAATCAGCTCTCCGGATTGCTCTCGGTGTTGGAGTTATTCCAACAGCCCCACTTCCACGAGCTCATCAATTTCGTGCGCTCGGAGCTGCCGGAACGGATGAAAGACGATGCCTTCCGCGCTAGCCTCAAGCAGCTACCGGTCGACCGCCGCATCCACCCCGAACTTCACGTCGCGGACCTGTACGAGGAGATCGGCTCGTACGTGCGCGCCGGGCTCATCGATGAGGATATGTTCTTGCTCGGTCACTGGCTGAACGTGCTGCTATACTGGTCGCTCTTGGAGCCGTGCATGGAGATCGTGCGCCGTCATTCCCCTCATACGTTTGAGAACTTCGAGTTCCTCGCGGCTCGCGCGCTCATCTGGCGGGCGCGGCATCCGCAAGGCAACTATCCAGCGACGCTGCCCCGGGTGAGCGGTGACGCGCGCGCGGCTATCGTGCGCACGCCGGCCCGCGAAGAAGGTTGGGCATGAACTGGGAGGAGATCTCGGCGATCTCAACCTTCATCACGATGATCGTCATCGCGGCGTCGGCCATCGCTGCGGTCGTCCAACTACGGCACATGCGCGCGAGCAACGCCATTACCGGTTTTTTAGGGTTCATGGACAAGTGGTCGAGTCCCGAAGCGCGCGAGATCGCGAACTACGTGTTCGGCGAAGCGATGCAGCGCAAGCTTGCGGATCCTGCATATCGCGAGGAGCTCCTCACCGCGCCGCTGGTCGACCGCCTCCGTCACCCTGAATTCCAGTACCTCGACTTTTGGGAGTCGATCGGCGGCTTCCTGAAGCTCGGCTATTTCGCCGAAGACGTCGTCATGGAGTCCGGTGGCCCCGTCGCGCTGCGGGCCTGGGGCGTCCTTATGCCCGTCATCGCCATCCGCCGGCGAGTGGGCGGGCAGACCCTCTATGACAATTTCGAATATCTCGTCTCGCGCGCCATCATGTGGGAGAACAAACATCCCGAAGGCGTCTTCCCCCACAACACGCCGCACCTTTCGGTGAAGGATCCCGGCGCGGCCGGGAACTCCTCGTGAGCGACGTCAGCCTGAGCACGATCTTCGCGGGCGCGACGTTCGTCGTGATCGCGGCGACCGCCATCGCTGCAGTGGTTCAGCTGCGGCACCTGCGTGCGAGCAACCAGCTCAACGCGATGCTCACCATCATGGAACTGTGGAACGAGCCCGCCTTGCAGGATCAGATCGCGTACGTCCGCGGCGACCTGCAGCGCAAGATCAAGGATGGGGGGTACGTCGCAGACCTGCAATTGGAAATCGCCAAGGGTCCGGTCACCCGTTCAGGCCATCCGGAATTCTTCGTGCTCGATCTTTGGGAACAAGTCGGCGCGTTCATGAAGTATGGCCTCATCGACGAGGCTCCGCTGCTCGATATCGTCGCCCCGCAAGTCCTCGGAACGTGGAGCCAGCTGGAACCTATCGTCGCCTGCCTGCGCGAGCGCTTTGGCGCATCCGCCTTCGAAAACGTCGAATACGCCGCAGTGCGCTCGAGATTGTGGCTCGACCGTCACCCTGAGGGGACCTATCCGAGAGGCACCCCGCGGATGCGTGAAGTGCTCGCCAGGAGGGCGGTGGAGCGATGAGCGAGCGGCGGCTCGGCATTTTGGTCGGTGGAGGCCCAGCGCCCGGCATCAACGGGGTCATCGCCGCGGCGACGATCGAGGCCATCAATGAAGGCTGCCGCGTGACCGGCATCTACGACGGTTACCAGTGGTTGGCCCGAGGCGACGCCTCGCACGTGGCCGAGCTCCATATCGAAGACGTCAGCCGGATCCATTGGCTCGGTGGATCCGTATTGCGGACGTCGCGCACGAACCCGGCGAAAGACGAGCAGTCGCTCGATCACGCAGTGCACACGCTGCGCGAGCTCGGCGTGACGGATCTGCTGTGCATCGGCGGTGACGACACCACGTTTGGTGCAGCGCGCATCGCCGAGCGCGCTGCGGGCGCCTTGCGCGTCGCCACCGTGCCCAAGACGATCGACAACGACCTGCCGCTGCCGGACAACATGCCGACCTTCGGTTTTGAGACTGCGCGCGCGGTCGGCACGAATATCGTGGAAAGCCTCATGGAGGACGCGCGCACCACGACCCGCTGGTATCTCGTCGTCACCATGGGCAGAAAGTCCGGCGCGCTCGCGCTCGGCATCGCCAAGGCCGCGGGCGCCACGACGGCCGTCATCCCTGAAGAGTTCCATGGACACGCGGTGCCGCTGCATCTGGTCGCGGATTCACTCGCCGGCAGCATCATCAAACGTCGCGTGTCCGGTCACGACCACGGCGTCGCGGTCATCGCGGAAGGCGTCGCGGAGAGCCTCGAACCGAACGAACTCGCGTCGATGTCGAGCGCGGCCAAGGACGCGTACGGGAACGTCCGGCTCACCGAGGTGGACCTCGGCGACATCATCAAGCGTTCGCTCGGCGAGCGCTTGAACGCGCTCGGTCTGACCACGACCCTCGTCGTCAAAGACATCGGCTACGAACTGCGCTGCGCCAAACCGGTGGCGTTCGACGTGGAGTATGCGCGCACGCTCGGCTACGGCGCGGTGCGCTACCTGCTTTCGGGCGGCTCCGGCGCGATGGTCGCGCTGCGCGGCGGAAAGGTCGCGCCGGTGACGTTGTCCGAGATGCTCGACCCGAAAAGCGGGCGGATCAAAGTGCGTCTGGTGGACACGGGCACCGAGGCATACGAGGTGGGGCGCAAGTACATGATCCGGCTCGAGCCGGCCGACCTGCAAGAGCCGCGCTTATCCCTCCTCGCGGCGGTGACCCGACTGACCCCTGCCCAATTTCAAGAGCGCTTTCAGCCGGTCGTGGACGGCGCCTAATCCGGTCTTGGGCGCCAGCCCGTTGGTGCTCGCGGATTCGCCGTCGGCAGGGACCCCTCGCAGCGTATATTTGGTCAAGCGCACCGACGTGCCCGAGCGCTTCGTGGTGAAGGAGACGTCGTCCATGAGCGAGCGCATGATGAAGATACCGAGGCCGCGCGTCGCCAGCGCTTCTGGTTCGCAGCGTTCGCCTTTGCCGCGCGGATCGAAACCCGTGCCTTGGTCCGTGACCTCGATGTTGAGCTCACCCTTTTTGTAAGCGCAGAACACGCTGAAAGAACCGGCGGAGACATGGCCGTGCTCTGCTGCGTTGTTGCAGGCCTCGCCGACGGCCAGCGTGATGTCCCCGACGTCGAACGGAAGCAGCCCGCAGCCGCGGGCGAACGTCGCCACGTCGTGTCTGGCCTTGGAGACAGAGGAATAATTGCTGGAATATTGCCGCCGGAAGGTTCTCATGGATGAGCCACGCGCGTCCTTCCGTACCACATTCCCAAACCGGCGGGCTCAAAACCTCGACGCACTTAGGACTTCGCTCCGATCCACGTATCGGCGACCAGGTTCGTGCCGAAAAAGTAACCGAGCTCGCGATAGTCGCCTGTGACGAGTTGGACGATGTCGGCTCGCTTTCCGGCTGTCAAGCTGCCGATCTCGCCCGCGAGTCCGAGCGAGTAGGCCGCGTTGAGGGTGATGGCCGCGAGCGCCTCTGGTGCGGTCAATCCCATCCAGCGCCGCGCAAGCGACACGACGGTTTGCAAGGAGAAGCACGGACAGGTCCCCGGATTGAAATCAGTCGCGAGCGCGACGGGCACTCCTTCGTCCATCAGGCGTCGCGCGGGCGCGAAGCGCTCGAGGTCGAGGTATTCGACCGTGCCCGGGCACAAGACCGCGATGCAACCCGCCGCGGCGAGCTCCTCGATCTGCCGCGCTCCGACGAAATTGAGATG
>JAJPHJ010000140.1 GCA_021325335.1 Pseudomonadota bacterium
TCGTACGAAACCGTTGCGCCCATCTGCTCGAACATGCTGCGCAGCGGCACCAAGATGGTGCCGTTCTTGACGAGCGCGGCGAGCACGCGGCCTTGGCGCAGCGTATCCGGATTTGCATAGATGTGGTGATCGTTGAACAGGATCGGCACCTCGCCTGACGGCGGGCTGCCAAAATCCATCATGGCGTCAGCGACGTCGCGTCCGGCCGTTTCCGTTGTTGCCGTGCCGAACTGCTGCGTCGTCGAGGTGATGGAGTTGCCAGAACCAGCCGCAAAGCTTGGGGCGGTGAGCGCCAAGGCGAAGAACGCCATGGCGAGGACCGCGATCTGGATGCGTCTCAAATGCTTTCCTCCTTAGATAGACCCTTAGGGTTTGCGCCCGAAGGGCAAACGTACATATGTTCGAAACACCTTTAGATTACCCTCCGTGCACGTCTGATCCGCGCTTACGTACATCTTACCCCGGCGACTCGCAAAAAAATCAAGCGGCGGACCCGCCAGACGAAAAACAGAAAAGACTATCGCCATGCCGGAAACCTCGGTCAAAGTCGTTCTCCTCGAAAAGTCTCCGCATCCGACTGCGATGACGGCGACCGCCGCGCGCACCTGCTATTCCGCGAGCGAGCCCTCGGCGATCGTCGCCCGTTTCGAGCGCAAGCCGGATGACATGATTCAAACGGTTGACCGCGTGCGCGCCGCCGGTCACCATTCAACGCTTGAGCACAACATCTACGTCTTCGGCGTCACCGGGCTATCGCGCGCGGCGACGCACCAGCTCGTGCGGCACCGGCATCTGCAGTTCGACCAGCAGAGCCAGCGCTATCTCGCCTTCAAGGAAGCGACCTTTCCGTACGTCAAGCCGCGCAAACTTTCTTCCATACCCGAGCTGTCGCGCAAGTTCGACGAGCTCATGGCCCAGATAGGGGAGACGTATCACGCGTTCATCGAGGCCGGGCTGCCGGGCGAAGACGCGCGCTTCGTGCTTCCCAACGCCGCCGCGAGCCAACTCGTCGTCTCAGGTAACGCGCGGGCGTGGTACGAGTTTCTCACGCTGCGTACGTGCAACATGGCGCAATGGGAGATCCGCGAGATGGCCTTCGAGATCTTGCGCATCCTTAAGCGCGAGGATCCCGTGCTATTCCGCGATGCCGGCGCCACCTGCGTGCGCGGCTATTGCCACGAACCGAACGGACCCGAATGCCCGCGCTACATCGCGGTGATCAGGGCGCAGCAAGAGCAAGGCCGCCGCGCCGATGCCTGGTTGGAACAGCGCGCGAAGAAGATCACATGATGCGCGCGAGATATGCGTCCATCTGGTCGCCGGAGAGCTGTCCTGTGTGCACCGCGCGCACGATGCCGTGCGCGTCGATGAAGACCGACGTGGGAAGCGCGAACACATCGTAGGCGGCAGCGGCCGGCCCTTCATCGATGACGATGGGAAACGTGATCGCGCGCGGTTTGACGAAGCGCGCGATAAGCTCGGGAGTTTCGTCTTGATCGACGCCGACAACGGCGAGCCCCTTTGGGTGCAGGCGATGATATCGTCGCTCGATCTCCGGCATCTCCGCCTTGCATGGCGGACACCAAGTCGCGAAGAAATTCAACCAGACCGGATGGCCGCGAAACGTCGAGAGCGAGGTCGATCCGCCGTCAAGCATCGTGAGCGGGGCATCGCGTGCGGGTTTTCCGACAGGGCTTGCCGCGTTCACTCGCTGGACGGCGCGGTAGTCGCGGACCGCAAGGAGGCCGGCTACGGCAAAAAGACCAAGCACGAGAAGCCAGAGTCCCACGTTCGCGGGTTTTCGGATCATCGAGCGCCCAAGCGTTCCATAGGTCGTAACTTTTCGGCCCTTGTCAAGTAAGCAGGCTTGTGAGACTGATGAAACACGTTCTCGATTTTGACCGCGCCATCCTGACCTTTGTGACGGGTATTGCGTGCGTTGCCGCAGCCGCCGGCTGCGCCGGACACGGAGCGAGTCCCAAACCGAGCCCGTCGCCGGCGCTTTCGGTCACCGTCGCAAAGGCGCGTCGCGGGGATCTCGCGGAGCGCGTGGCGCTCACCGGCATCGTGAACGCGAAAGCGCAAGCGAACCTGCAGTCGGTCATCACCGGCCAAGTCGTCGAGGTCGACGCGCTCGTCGGTGACCGGGTCAATCAGGGAGAGGTGCTCGTGCGCATCGACGACTCGACGGTGCGCGCGCAGCTCCAGCAGAATATCGGAAGCTTGAATGCCGCGCGAGCGCATCTCATGCAGGTGCAGACGGGCGACGTGGGTGCGGCGAGCAGCGCCACGGCCAATCTCGATTCCGCGCAAGTCGCCTATCAGACCGCGCTTTCTAACTATAATCGCAACAAGCAGCTGCTGGCGCAAGGGTACGTCTCTCAATCGGCCGTGGACCAGGCCGCCCAAGCGGCCGCCGCGGCGCAGGCGCAGCTGCGCGGTGCGCAGGTGGCGGCGCAAAACGCGAATCTCGGGGGGCGGACCACCTCGTCAGCCCAGGCTGAGATCCACAACGCACAGGCCGCAGTCGATGAGGCGCAAGGCGCCGTCGAACTCGCGCAAGCGCAGCTCGCGCAGACGGTCATCCGCGCCCCATTCGACGGCGTGCTCACCCAGCGCAGCGTCGATCCGGGCACGCTTGCCGCCCCGGGGACGCCGCTCGTCCAAGTGTCCGAACTCGATCCGGTCTACATCAACGTCAACATTCCGGAAGAGAACCTTCCTTATATCCACCGCGGAACCGCCGTCGCTGTCAACGTCGGCTCGCTGCCGGGACGCGTATGGCACGCTAGCGTGGATGAGGTCAACTCAGCGACCACGTCGGGCACTTTGTCATACCTCGCCCGCATCGTCGTGCCCAATCCTGGGTTTTCCCTCAAAGCCGGCATGGTCGCGGATGCAAGTTTCGTCAAGTCACAGCGCAAGGACGTCGTCATCGTGCCGAGGGCAGCGGTGTTTGAAGGCGAAGGCGGCGACCAGGTCTACATACTCGCGAAAGATCCGGGGTGCGCTTGCGACGGGATCGCCAAAACCGTGAAGGTCCACGTCGGTCTCCAAACCGACGTCGATGCGGAAGTCCAAGGCACGGGCGTTGCGGCCGGCACGATCGTCATCGTGCAGCGGCCGGACACGCTCAAAGAAGGCTCGACGGTTTCGATCAGCTCGGCAAACGGTCAGGCGACGTCGTCGTCGCAAGCCCTCCCATAGCGCCCGGCGTCTTTTGCTCCATTTGAGGACAACGATGAAGAGAACACCGGTCGCTCTCGCATGCGCGGTTATCGCCGCGGTGCTCGCGTCTTCCGCCGCAGCGTTCGCGGCTGCCACACCAACGCCGTCGCCGTATCCGTATCCCGTGCCGAGCGCGTCGCCACGGCCCACCTCGCCTGCCACCATCGCGCCGACGACGGTTCCGGCGGCACCGCCGAAGAGCGTCATGCAACCGACGCCGGCGCCCACAACCCTTTCGCTTGCGCAGGCAGAGCAGATCGCGCTCGCGCTCTCACCGCAGCTGGCGCTCGCAAGAGCAACGGTCGAACAACAGCAGGCCGGCATTGGCATCGCGCGTAGCGGCGAGTTGCCGTCCATCGCGGGGAGTGCTGCTACCAGGCGCGGGCAGACGCAGATCACCACGAGCAACGGTCAGGGCGGCACGACCAGCCAGCCCTTCTTGACCACCCAAAACTCGGCGTCCGTCTCGCTCAGCCAGCTGATCCTGGACGGTGGGCGAGTCAATGCCGAGGTGCAGGCAGCTCGTTATTCGACTGACGCCGCGAAGCTCACGCTCCTGCGCGACGTGCAGACGGTGTTGCTCACCGTCGCCCAGCAATACTACGCGGCGCTCCAAGCGCGCCACCAGCTGCAAGCGTCCAAGCAATCGCTTTCCGTCGCGCAAGTGCAAGAGAAGCTGGTCGAAGCGCAATATCGCGCCGGCGTCGCCTCAAAGGCCGACGTCTTGACAGCGCAGCTACCGGTCGCACAGGCCGAGCTTGCCGTAGCGTCGGCGCAAAACGGCGAGGCTGAGAACGTGGCCGCGCTGCTCACGACGCTGGGGCTCGAGGCCAATCGACCCGTCGCGCTCCAGGACGACACGAGCGTGTCAGCGAGCAACCTCGACGCCAATGCAGTCCTCTCGTCGGCGCTCGTGGAACGCACCGATCTTTCAGCGGCCAAAGCGAGCGTGACGTCCGCGCAAGCCAGCGTCCGTGCTGCAAAACTGCAGTGGTTCCCGGCGATCGCCGGTACGGCGACTTCGGGCACGGCCACGACGGGCCAATCCTCGTCGAACTACGCCGCCAACTGGTCGCTCGGAGCGACCTTGGCATTTCCCATCTACACCGGCGGCCTGATCAAATCCGAGGTCGATCAAGCGAGCGCGCTCGAAGCGCAGGCCCAGGCCAACTACAATTCCGCTCGTCTGAACGTTTACCTCAACGTGCAGCAGGCTTACCTCGGTCTGCTCACGGCCGCCTCCTCGCTGAATGCTGCGAAGGCTGCACTCGATCAAGCCCGCGTCGTGGTGAATGTCACGAACGCACAGTACAAATCTGGAGTGACGACGCTACCGCTGCTGCTGAACGCGCAGTCCCAGCTCACCACCGCCCAATCGAACTACGTGCAAGCGCTCTACGCTTACAAGATCGCGCAGCAGAACTTGCTGTACTCGGAAGGCACGCTCGGCCCGAGCTAGAACCTCGCTGTATGCAAGCGCGTGCACGGTTCATCGCCGTCTTATGGTGCGTGGCTTCGTTCATGCTCGTCTCGGGATTCTCGTGCTCCAAGACCCAGTCGGGGCAGGCGACGATCA
>JAJPHJ010000120.1 GCA_021325335.1 Pseudomonadota bacterium
CTCAAGCGGCTCAACGAAACGCAGCGCGTCGACTTCTCGGACGAGATCGCAGCGCTCGAGGAGAAGGCCCGCCAGCTCAAGCTCGAGATCTTCGCGAACCTAACCCCCTGGCAGCGCGTGCACCTGGCCCGGCATCCCCGCCGGCCGCTCGCCCTGGATTACTTGAGCGCGCTTGATGGTTTCACCGAACTCCACGGCGACCGGTCTTTTCGCGACGATCCGGCGGTCGTGGCGGGCTACGCTTATCTGGGCGATCTGCCGATATTCGTCATTGGTGAGCAAAAGGGCCGCGACACGAAAGACAACCTCTACCGCAACTTCGGTATGCCCCACCCGGAGGGCTACCGCAAGGCGCAGCGCATCATGCGCTTGGCCGAGAAATTCAACAGGCCGCTCGTGACCTTCATCGACACCCCGGGCGCCTATCCGGGTATCGGAGCAGAAGAACGAGGGCAGTCCGAGGCCATCGCCCGGTCTCTCTTCATCCTTGCAGGACTGCGCACGCCGGTCGTCGTCAACGTCACCGGTGAAGGCGGCAGCGGCGGCGCCTTGGCAATCGGCATGGGCGATCACGTGATCATGCTCCAACATTCGATCTATTCGGTCGCCTCTCCGGAAGCGGCGGCGTCCATCCTTTGGCGCGATGCCTCAAAGGCAGAGGACGCGGCGCAACGCCTGCGCCTCACCTCTGAAGAGCTGTTCGAATTCGGCCTCATCGATGAGATCATCAAAGAACCGCTCGGCGGCGCCCATCAGGATCCGGAACGGACGATCAGGGATACGCTCGCAGCCGACCGTCGCGCCCTGGAACAGCTATCGCGCCTCTCGCACGATGAACTCGTGGATCGGCGCTACGAGAAGTTTAGGCGCATGGGTTCCCACGTCGAGCTCGTTCATGACAGCGCGGCGCGGTAGTCTTCGCTACAAGGTCGTGCGGCTTACCCGCGCGCGCGCGGCGTCGGGCAGCTTGAGCCGCATGCGGGTCGCTCGAATCGCTGCGACCGTCGCCGGGCGAGGGCTCCTCGTGCTCGTCGCTCTCTTCGTCTCGGTGATGATCGCGGCTCAGGTCTATCGCGTCGCCGTCCGCAACATCGCTTTGCGCGGCCAGATCGCGCAGGTCGAGGATCAGAACCAACGGCTCGGCGCGGAGAACCAGAAACTTGCGCTGCGTGTTGTCCACCTGCAAGATCCAGAATACCTCGTGCCGCTCATCCACGAGCAGCTCGGCCTCACCAAACCGAACGAAGTTTTCATCGAAGTCGCCCCGTCGACGCCAGCGCCCCAAGCACAGTAGCCATGGAGCAGGTGCGCGGTAACGTCGTGCATTGCAGTCGCTTCGGCTGCGTCGTGCGGCTTGAAGATGGACGGCTTGGTATGCTCCCCGCGGGCGAGCAGGGCATCGACCTCGTGAAACGTGCAACGAGCACCGGGCGGCACCCGACATTTCCATTCACGATCGCTGAACAGCAAGGGCGCCGCGTGCGCCTTGCCCTTGTACACGTGGCGCAAGAAGCAGCGCCGCAGAGGCTCGCCTCATCGCTCGAAGAGAAGATCATCGATTTTTGGCGTCAGGTATCGGAGTGGGATCGCAACGCGGGGCGACTGGAACCTGAAGAGCCGCAACACAAACGCACGCCGCGCCTGCTGCCGTTCGAAGAGCGCGCGCCGCGCGAATATCGCGAAATGCCAAAACGTTTTCGGAAGGGTCCCAAATCCAATCGGCATAAGGGTCCCACGCAAGGCACGTAGGGGGCGACTGGCAAGTCGCCCACAGCGATGTAGGGGGCGACTGGAAAGTCGCCCGGACCGGGAGGCGCTCATGTTGGTTTGGAGACTTAGCCGTATTGCGGCAGTTGCTGCCGTGTTGTCCGGCATCGTCGGAGCGACCGCGCTCGCCGGCGTCACGGGCAACATCTCAGGCCGCGTCACAGACGACCAAGGCAACCCCTTGAACGCCGCCAAGGTGACGGCGTCGTCTCCCTCGCTGTCCGCGAGCGCGCCGAGCGACACGCATGGGTTTTATGCGATCCTGAACCTGTCGCCCGATACCTACTCCGTCAGCGCCGCCAAGGATGGTTACGACACCGCCACCGTTGCCGGCATCACCGTCCAAGCCGACCAAACCGAGCCGGCGAACATCGTGCTCCATCCTTCTGCCAAGACGCTCGGTAAAGTGGTCACCACGGCCAATGCGAGCGTCGTCAGCAAGAACGTCACGGGCGACCTCTATGCCGTGAACGCGAAGACCATCGGCCAATACCAGGGCAGCGCCGGCGGCGCGGAAACGCTCTATAGCCAAAACGGCGTGGTGGGTTCGCTGCCCGGCGTGACCCGCAGCTTCGGCAGCGGCGGCGGGTACTTCGGCAACGGCACCTTGAGCTTCCGGGGCGGCTCCACGGACCAAGTCGGCTTCGAGCTCGAGGGCATTCCGCTCAACAGAGGGTTCGACGCGGCGAACGGCACCTCGTTCACGACGAACGGGATCGGAAGCCTCGAGGTCTATACCGGCGGCGAACCGGCTGACGCGGGCCGCTCGATGTCGGGATATATCAATGAAGAGATCCGTCGCGGCAGTTACCCCGGCGGGGCAGACTTCACCGGTGCGACCGGTGGGCCAGCCTTCAACCACACCGTCCAGGCAGACGTCTATGGCGGCACGCCGGACCGGCGCTTCACCTATTACATCTCCACGCTCGCGCAGAACCAAGGTTACAATTTCGTCAACCGCTCGAACCTCGACAATACGAGCTTCGCGCTAGCGGCAAATGACGCCGGCTGCGGCGCGTTCAACGCGCAGATCGCGTTTGAGGGATCGACATCGTACCAGCAGTGCGTCGCGCAAACGCTGAGCCGCCCCATCTCGGCGGGCGCCTGGCAGAACTTCGTCAATCCTTACGCCTCGATCCGCGATACGGTTGCGAACCTGCACTACGCCTTTATGCACGACGGGCTTTCGGACGATCTCCAGGCGCTGTATCTGGTCGGAGGCACGGAAACGCCTTTTCTCTACGCGGGCACGTCAATAGACCCGGCGCTCTATTCGGAAGGAACAGGCGGCAGCACCAATGCCGCAGGACAATTCTTGTGGCCGACCGGCTTTCCATATACCGCCGGTCTCAACAAGCCGTACAATCCGCTGGCATACGGCCAATACACCTGGCCCTCTTCCGGCGGCAGCACCGGAGTGATCCCATCGTGGTACGTTGACGGCCAGACCACGGAAGAAGCCGTCGAGAAGTTGAGCTACACCCGTTCGTTCTCGAGTTCGTCGTTCTTACGCATCTACGGGTATGCGCTCTATTCCGCTTGGAACTTCGACCAGGCGACGAACGGCTTCTTGGGCGACTCGTTCTATCAGCTGCACGACAACGCGACCGGCTACACCGCGACCTATCAAAACCAATTGAGCGCCCGCAACCTTCTGCGGCTCGACGCCGATTACACGCGCGACGTCACCCTGCGTTATAACTATGCCTCGAATTTCTTCCCCGACTTCTTCACGGGGAACGTGCAGTGTGGAACGCTTTCGACCGGCCCCGTCGGGGGGTTACCTGGCGGAAACGTGACAGACTGCAATCCGGGTGATAACGTCGCGATCATCGGCGGCCCCTATGCCTACTGGAACGACATCAACCCGGTCAACGTGGACGCAGCATTGGCCGACACGATCAAGGCCGGTGACAAGTGGACCCTTGATGTGGGGCTGAGATGGGACCGCTTCGAGGTTCCGCTCATGCCGCTACAGATCACGGGTCCGAACGGTCTTGCCGAGCAAGGACAGAACCTCTTCGGTTATTGCCTGCACGGCTATGCTTACGGTCCGTCGGAACCATGCAATGGCTACCTGAAGGGTCTGCAGGCTTTGGACAAATCTGAAGGTCTTGGCGCCTTCAACGTGTCACCCGGCGCGGCGAATTGGACAAACGTTTCGGGTTCACAGAACTTCACGTATTTAAGCCCACGCTTTGGTCTCACGTATGCGCTGAGCCCCCAATCGGTCTTTCGAGCTTCGGTCGGCCGTTACGTGCAGCAGCCCGAGACTTTCGGCAACGAATACATCGGCGCTCCGTGGTTCGGTGCCAATGCGACTATCTCGATCCTCAATCGGTTCTACGACCCGCTCGGTTTCACAGCCGTGCACAATCTCACACCGCAAGACAGCACGAACTACGATCTTTCGTTCGAGCAAGACTTCTCCAATGGTTTGTCCGCGAAGATCAGCCCGTACTATCGGATCACGCGCGGCCAGATCCTCAACATCCCGGTGAACCCGCTCCAACCGACGTTCGTCACGGGCTACAACTTCGGCGCCGCACGCATCTACGGCTCGGAGTTCTTGCTCCAAAAGAACCGCAGCGGGGCGAACGGGCTCTCGGCGACGCTCGCCGTTACGTATACGAACTCGAAGATTCGCTTCCAGCGCTCGCTCGGGCCGAGCTACATCGACGTCATCAACTCGCAGATCGCGAACTACAACAATCAGTACAAGACGCACTACCCGCTCTTCGATCCGAACGGGTACTATTCACCATCCGAGGCGCAGGCGCCGGGTGGAACGAGCGCCTCGTACGACGTGCCTTGGGTGATCAACCTCAACCTGGACGAAGCCGCAAGCGGCTGGCATATCTCACCGGGGTTCACCTATCAGTCAGGCAATCCGTACGGCGATCCGCAGGATTTCCTCGACGCACATTGCCCCGTCCCGGGTCCACCGAGCACGCCCGGTAACTTCCCCGGATGTCTCTCAAATCCGACGGGCGTCACCCCGCTCACCGTCGGGCCGGACCCATACACCGGACAGTTCGACGGGCTTGGCGCGCTCAAAGGCCCGTCGTGGCTCACCATGAACCTCGGGATCTCGCACGACATCGGTAAGAACACGATCGCGAGCTTTCTGTGGACGAACGTCTTCACGCTCGTGCACAACCAGGGTTACGCCTGGGAGTATCCGACGAGCGATCAAGTGCTCTCGTACGGAGATAACTCGTTTTACAGCTTCCCGTTGGGTCTCGACACGCTCACTGGGTTCCCGAACGAGCGCGCATACTACGGCGACAACTACTACCCGTACACTCCGGAGTCGTTGATGCCGGCGCGGCAGTTTACGTTCAGCCTCTCCGCCAAGCTCTAATCGCGCAAATAAATTTGCGCGGCCTACATAACCTAGAAAATGTAGCGGGCGCGAATTTTATTCGCGCCCCTCGAACAAATCCTCGCTTGTTCCGAGAGGTCGTCACGCACTTTCTTTCTGACTAGGAAGCCTGGACTCGGCGCCACCGGCCCTTCCACTTTCATTATACACCGCGCCGGGGGGGCTTGCGGCAAGACTAGGGTCGTGCTGCATAATGGCCTGACGACTCAGAAAGAGAGGAAGCCGTGATGGATGCCGACGTGATCGTTGTGGGCGCGGGCCCGACCGGCCTGATGGTGGCGGGCGAGTTGGCATTGGCGAAGGTGGATGTTGCCATTGTCGAGCGGCGAGCCAGCCAGGAACTCGGCAGCTCTCGGGCCGGCGGTCTGCATTCCCGCACGATCGAGGTTCTCGATCAGCGCGGAATCGCGGATCGGTTCCTCTCCGTGGGGCAGGTGGCTCAAGTTGCGGGGTTCGCCGGGACCAGGTTGGACATCAGCGATTTTCCTACCAGGCACAATTACGGGCTTGGGCTGTGGCAGAAGCACATCGAGCGCATTCTGGCGGGCTGGGTACGGGAGTTGGGGGTGCCGATCAATCGCGGCCGTGAAGTGACCGGTTTCGTGCAGGACGACACCGGCGTGGACGTCGACCTGGGCGATGGCCAGTCGGTGCGGGCGAGATACCTAGTCGGATGCGATGGAGGACGCAGTCTGGTCCGTAAAGCCGCTGGCATCGAGTTTCCAGGGTGGGATCCGGCAACAAGCAGCCTGATCGCCGAGGTCGAGATGGCCGAGGAGCCGGAATTGGGCGTCCACCGCAACGCTTTTGGCGTTCATTCCTTCGGCAAGGTTGATTACGACATCCGCAACGGCGAGGTGGTCTACTCGAAAGGCGGGCCAGTGAGGGTTATGGTGACCGAACAGCATGTCGGACCCGCGACCGAACCGACCTTGCACGATCTCAGCGAAGCCCTTATCGCCGCGTGCGGGACCGATTACGGGATCCACAATCCCACCTGGATCTCCAGGTTCACCGATATGACTCGGCAGGCCGCGGTGTATCGTAAGGGACGGATCCTGCTGGCCGGCGACGCCGCACACGTGCACGCCCCGGACGGTGGCCAGGGCCTCAACACTGGCGTCCAAGACGCGGTGAATTTGGGCTGGAAGCTGGCCCAGGTGGTCAAACAGACGTCGCCGGCGTGTCTCTTGGATACCTACCACGCCGAGCGCCACCCGGTCACTGCCCGCGCTTTGCGCACCACGATGGCCGCAGTCGCGCTCCGCCGCCCAGACGTCCGCACGAATGCACTCCGCGACACCGTGTCCGAGCTCCTCGGCATGGACGAGCCGCGCAGACGATTCGCCGCGATGATGTCCGGTCTGGACATTCATTACGATCTCGGCGAGGGACATCCGTTGCTCGGACGGCGCATGCCCGATCTCGACCTGATCACGGAGGACGGCCCGCTTCGCCTCTTCACTATGCTCCATAATGCCCGGCCGCTACTACTCAACCTCGCCGAGCCACGCTGCTTCGACATCACTCCGTGGGCCGATCGGGTTCAGCTGATCGACGCCAAATACGACGGTGTGTGGGAACTGCCGGCAGTGGGCGCGGTCATCGGGCCTACAGGCGTGCTGATTCGTCCCGATGGACACGTCGCCTGGGTGGGAGACCGCTACTCCACCGGCCTTCCCGACGCGCTTACCACTTGGTTCGGACCGGCTACTGCAGCGTAACGCACTGGCTTCCGGTTCAGTCATATTGCCACAGAAAATGTAGCAGGCGCGAATTTTATTCGCGCCCTTGTCATACTCATCGCGCAAATAAATTTGCGCGAACTACATTTTGTCAGAGACGAACCTTTGATACCGCGCCATGATCGCGTTGAACTGCATTCCGACCGCAGCCGCTTCCCGGCGATGGGGTGGAAGGGGCGGGCCTTGCGTGAGGGCGGAGTAAGCGTCAATCAACGTCAGGAGGCGTTCGCGCAGCCGATCCGGACGCCACAAGTCGTCTTCAGAGTTGCGCGGATTCGACGACAACTCGGCGGACAGCGCTTGGGTTTCGCGTAGCAAGCGATCGTCGCGATCCAGATCGGGCGTGTGCGCACCGCTCGCGCGCAACGCGTCTATACGCCCGCTCAGGCGGACGCGGGTCGTGTCGAGATTGTTGAGGGCAACGTCGATGCGCGAAAGCCAGTCGTAGAGGCCGCGCAAAAAGTCGCGACGCGCGACATAGTCGGCTTGCGTCCAGGCCGCGCGCGGATCACCCTTCACGATGAGAACGCGCGAATACGTGGCCCCGTCAATGTGGAGCGTGAGCTGATACGTGCCGGGGACCGCGGGAGCTCCTTGGTCCGGTCCTTGATTCCAAGAACGTGCCGAGTACCAAGGCACAGGCGCGTCGTCGGCGAGATACCAAATCGCGCGGTTGATCCCGGCATCGCGGGAACCGTCGACGTGCGCGACGAGCTTGTCACCGCCTCGCACTTCGATCCTGGGCGAAGTGCGGGCGCGAGCCGGCAAGTAATAGCTCAACACTGCACCGTCGGGCGGATTCTCGCCGACGAACATGTCTTGGGGCGCGCAGCACTCGCCCTCACCGGATCCGTATTCGTGTGCCCACCACCGGAACAACATGTAGGTATCGCGTGGCTGAAAAAAAGCGCGCCCACCACCTCCGGAACGCGCCAGCTCTTCGACCGGTGTAAGATCGTCCATGACCCAAAAGCCGCGACCGTGCGTCGCGATGAGCAGATCGTTGTCGCGCGGTTGAATGCGTAGATCGCGCACGGAGACGGTCGGCAGGTTGTTATTGAAGCGCCGCCATCCCAGGCCGCCGTCGAAGCTCAACCAGACGCCGGTGTCGGACCCGGCGTAGAGGATAGAAGGCACGCGCAAATCTTGGCGCACGACCCGCATGGTCTCGCTCGGCGGCAAGTCGCCCGCGATCGCCGTCCAGTGCGCGCCGAAGTCATCCGTGCGGAAGAGATAGGGCGACGGGTCGCCCATCAGATGGCGATCCACCACGGCGAACGCGGTGCCCGCGTCGTACGGTGACGCTTCAACGCTCGCGATCCGGCCAAAGGGCGGCGCAGGCGGCGCCACGCTCGACCAATGCGCTCCGCCGTCGCGCGTCACTTGCACGAGGCCATCATCCGTACCGACCCAGATGACACCGGCATCGCGGGGCGAGGGCGCGATGTCGAGAATCGTGTCGTAGAACTCTGCTCCCGAGACGTCGGTGTTGATGGGGCCGCCTGCGACAAGCTGGTGCGCAGGATCGTTGAGCGTGAGGTCGGGGCTGATCTTTGTCCAATGCCGTCCGCGATCGTTGGTCTTCCACACGACGTTGCCGCCGAAGTATACCGTACCGGGATGCGCGCGAGAGAATGCGATCGGAGCTTCCCAGTTGTAGCGGTACGGAACTCCGGCGAGATCCGCGCCATTGGTATCGTGGATGTAGGGCGTCACGTCGTAGCTCTCGCGCGTCCGGCGGTTATAGATCGTAAGCTGGCCGTTAAGGTCGCGCACGCTTGAATTCCAGACGAGATTCGGATCGAGTGGATCCGGCCAGCTCCACGCGCCATCGGCATTGGCGCCGACGTCGACCCAGTCGTGATTGAGGATGCCGAGCGGGTTGAGGCTATTGGAAGGCCCGCAGTATGAGTCGTTGTCTTGGATGCCGCCGCAGACATCGTAGGGGATCGCCATGTCGTATCCGATGTGGTAGATCTGTGCGATCGTCACGTTGTAGCGCCAGTCCCAGATAGCGCCGCCATCGAGGCTGATCGGCGCACCGCCATCGTTGCCTTCGATCATCCGCTTGCCATCCGCCGCGATCCACATGGCATGATGGTCTTGGTGCACGGCATTGACGTTGTTAAAGATGGTCTTGCCCCCGTCGCGAGATTCGACGAGGTCTTCGGAAAGAAAGAAGAGGTGGTCTGGATTCTTGTGGTCTACTTCAAGGCGGCTCATGTAAAACGGGCGCTGGTTGATGTAAGAATCTTTGCTGACCAGCCGCCACGTGTCGCCCCCGTCGTCCGAACGCCACAGCGAACCCTGTCGCGATTGGATGAGCGCATAGACACGTTTGGGATCGCTCGGCGCCACCGCGACGCCGATTCTCCCCATGATGCCAGACGGAAGCCCATGACCGGTCAGACGTTGCCACGTCGCTCCACCGTCTCGGGAGCGGAAGAGGCCATCCTGCGCGCCGCCGCTCGTGAAACCCCAGGGCACGCGGCGCAGTTGCCACATCCCAGCGAAGACCGTCCGATTGTGTTGGCGATCCCACGCAAGATCGCTCGCGCCGGTTTGCGGACCCACGGAGAGCGTTTGTCGCCAGGTCTTTCCGCCATCGGTCGTGCGATACACGCCGCGGTCCCCGCTGTCGCGATATGGGTCGCCGAGCGCGCCGACCAGCACGAGGTTTGGATCGCGCCTGCCGACGAGGATGCGGGCGATCGAGGGAGAGTCAATGCCCGCCTGGCGCCACGTGGCTCCGCCGTCGTTGCTCGACCACACGCCGTCGCCCGCGGTCGTGTCATTGCGGACCTTCGACTCCCCAGTGCCCACCCAAACGATGCGCTGATCTGACGGCGCGATGGCGAGCGCACCGATCGATGCAGTCGGTTGTTTTCCAAAGACGTCGGTCCAGGTCACGCCGCCATTCGCGGAGCGCCACACGCCGCCCCCGGCTGCGCCCACGTAATACAAGTACGGGTTTTGGTCCGTGCCTGCTACCGCGGCGACCCGGCCACCCGCGATCGCGGGCCCGATGTTGCGCCAATGCATGCCCGAAAAATCGACGCTCTTGTCGCTTGCCCGCACGCCTGTCGGGGGGGGCTGAAGAACCGCTCCCACAAGGACCAACCCCGCACACAGATATGCGGGGAAGCCCTTCATTCCATCACGCTGCGGTAGTAGCGATCGAATTGATAGAGCAAACCCTCTTGGTTCGCGTACGGTCCGGGCGTGTACGAACGCGAGGAAATACCGAGCTGCGAGAGCTCGCAGACGTGCCAGTCTTGCCGGTTGGTCATATCCCAAAAGTCCACGGCATCAGCAGAATCGAACCCCGGCATCGCGATCGTCTTGGGGTCGAAGAGCCACTGACACGTCACCGTCGAGCGATCCACTCCTAACGGCTCGATGCGATGGACCATGACGTAGTCGGGCTCCAAGCTCAGCAGCATGTTCGGGAAGATCGCGTAGTAGTACACGCGATCGAGTTCTTCACCGGACACCTCCCCGATGGGCGGATAGTGCGCCTTGCCGCTCATCGACATGCGCGATCCTGACGTGCGCATGGTCATGTAGCCTCCAAGATATGGACCTTCACCGAGATCGTTGCGCCCGCTGTCAAAGGGCGTGAGCTTGTCGAGCGCGGGGTGGACGAGCGGGCAGTGGTAGCATTCGGAGTAGTTCTGCACGATCAACTTCCAGTTGCAGCCCAGATCGTACACAATCGTCTTCGCGATCCGCAAGTCGCCGATATGCCAGCGGCCGAAGCGCTCGAGCAGCGCCCCATGGGTCGCTTCGAAAGATTGCGGTCGTTCCGCCATATTGATGAAGACAAAGCCTTCCCATAAGGCGACCGCGGCCTGCTTAAGGGGATAATTTCCCTTGTCGAAATCAGGGACCCCATCCATGTTGCGAGCGGCCATGAGCCGTCCATCGAGGCCGTAGGTCCAAGCATGATACGGGCACATGATGGAGCCCGTGAATTTCCCTGAGGACTCGGTGCAGATCCGCGTGCCCCGGTGCCGGCAGACGTTGAAAAGCGCGCGTATGCGGTCGTCCTGTCCTCGCAGGACGATCAGACTCTCTTGGCCGATGTTGGCCAAAAAGTACTCGCCCGGACGCGCGAGCTGCTCTTCACGTCCGACGAGCAGCCAGCGCTCCCCGAAGATCTTCTGGCTCTCGCGAGCGAAGATCTCTCCAGACATGTAGCACTCGCGCGGCAGCGTGAAGGCACCCGAAGGCACGCTGGTCTTTGTGTAAACAGCCATGCCGAAAGATTCCACTTCGAGAGAAACCGCGCCTTGCGGGCTGGCGACGCAGCCAATGCACGCATGAAGCCAAACGGATCATCCAATCAGCGGGTGGCGCCGAGGCATCTGCATGCGCTACGATAAGGCGGTATGCGCAGCCTAATGCCGACACCACGGACCTGTATCGCGATGGCCCTCGCCATGTGGACTCTTTGCGCTGCGCGCCCGGCGCTCGCCGATGCTCACGCGAGTCCTAGCCCAGCCCCGGCTGCAGCAACCCCGACCCCGACGCCGCAACCGTCGCCGACCGGGACCAGCCTCACACTTGGCCCGCTCACCATCGACGGCGTGTTGAGCGCGTTCACGATGTTCACGACCAACGTCAATGCGGCCGGCAGTCTCGACACGGCTTCGGGCGCGGACCTTAGCAACCGCACCGACATCAGCAACGCCTTCATCATCGTCAACAAGAGCTCGGGAACGCTGCGTTACGGCTTCGCCGCCGGCGCGTACAACATCCCAGTCGTCGGTTTTGCCTTGAACAAGACGACGCAGACCGGTGCGAACACGAGTCTCTATGGCGCGCTCCCTTCCGCGTATGTCGAGTACGCGCCCAGCGCGAGCTTCAACGTCATGGCGGGCAAACTGGCGACCTTCACCGGCCAAGAAAGCACCTATACCTATGAGAACGCGAACATCCAGCGGGGCATCATCTGGAACATCGAGACCGCGGTGAGCAGAGGCGTACGCGCGAACTTCTCGGGATCGAGATTCAACGCCGGCCTGGAAGTCAACGACGGGTTCTATTCCGGCAACCGTCTCGGCGTTGAGGGGCAGATCAGCAATACGCCCAACGCGAGCACAACTTTTGAGTTCGTCTGGGTCATCCCGAACGCGAGCGCGCCGGGAAATGCGACAGCGTCGATCGCGAACAAGCAGCTCTACAACCCCCTGTTGACCTACAGCACGGGTCGCTGGGCGTTTTCACCGTATGCGCTGTGGGTTATCTCTCCCGCGAGCAAAGCGCTCGGGTACATCTCTGCGGAGCACGCCTTTGGCGCGGTATTAGGGGTTGCGTACGCGCTCAGCCCGACCTGGTCGCTGCCGTTGCGGGTCGAGTACGGCGTGAACGGGAGCACGCGCAGCGACACGAGCCTCAATGCGAATCTGCTTGGCTACGGCCCGGGATCGCGTGCGTGGACGTTCACACTGACGCCGACGTACCGGCGTGGCGTCTTCTTCGCGCGCGCGGAAGCCTCGCAAGCGGAGGTCTCCGCTTTCACACCGGGAGCCGCGTTCGGCCTGAGCGGCTCGTCCTCCACGCAGTTCCGCATCGGGGCGGAAACGGGGATACAGTTTTGATCGTCTCTTTCCAAAAAATCGAGTCGCGAAATGCTTGAAGCACTGTTGATAATCCTCACGCTGGTTCTGTTCTATGCGCTCGACCGGTACGCCGTGGCGCTCGAGGGTCTCTGAGATGTGGGACCAGATCGCCGGGCTCGTGCTGTCCGTGCTTGCGCTGTGGTACCTGACATACGCCTTGCTGCGGCCCGAAAAGTTTTGAGGATCTCATCGTGACGATCGTCGGCTGGCTCCAAACAGCGGTTTTCTTGGGCATCGTGCTCTTGCTGACCAAGCCTCTCGGCGCATACATGGCCAAGGTCTTCGAAGGCGAGCGCACGCTGCTCAGCCCGGTTCTCGCGCCAATCGAGCGCGCGACGTATCGGGTTTGCGGCATACATCCCGGCAAGGAGATGTCGGCGGTCGCATACTTGCTCGCAACGCTCGCGTTCAGTCTCGTCGGCTTCGGGTATCTGTTCGTGCTCCTGCAGACGCAAAAGTGGCTCCCGCTCAACCCCCAGCATTTCGACAATTTCAGCGCCGACAATGCGTTCAACATCGCCGCGAGTTTCATGGCCAACACCAACTGGCAGTTCTACTCGGGCGAGAACTCCATGAGCTATCTTTCGCAAATGGCAGGCCTGGCGTGGCACAACTTCGTTTCGGCCGGCGCAGGCATCGCGATCGCGATCGCGGTGATCCGCGGCGTGGCGCGATCCGGCTTCGCGACGCTTGGGAACTTCTGGGTCGACATCACGCGCGCCGTGCTTTACGTCCTGCTCCCCATCTGCGTCGTGGGCGGATTATTCCTATGCTGGCAAGGCGTGCCGCAGAACTTCCACCCCTACCAAAACGTCGTGTCGCTAGAGGGCTTCGCGCAGACGATCACGGGCGGCCCCATGGCGTCGCAAGAAGTGATCAAGGAGCTCGGGACCAACGGCGGGGGGTTCGTCAACGCGAACTCGGCGTCGCCGAACGAGAACCCGACGCCGTTCAGCAATCTCTTCGAACTCGTTTTGATCTTTTTGATCGGCGCTGGCTTGACGTACACGTACGGCCGGTACGTCAAGGATCAGCGACAGGGGTGGGCGCTCTTCGCCGCCATGGCCATCCTGTTCGTGGCGGGTTTTTCGGTCGCATACGCGGCCGAAGCCGCGGGCAATCCACTCGTGCACCATCTCGGGGTTGCCGGTCCAAATATGGAAGGCAAAGAATGCCGATTCGGCGTTCCGGCGTCCGCGCTCTTCGCCACGGTGACCACCGACACGTCATGCGGCGCGGTCAACGCCATGCACGACTCGTTCTTGCCGCTTGGCGGCCTGGTGCCGCTCGCGGACATGCAATTGGGAGAGATCGCGTTCGGCGGGGTCGGAACCGGCTTGTACGGCATGATCCTCTTCGTCGTCCTGACGGTCTTCATCGCCGGCCTCATGGTCGGGCGCACTCCGGAATACCTCGGAAAGAAAATCGAGCGCCGCGAGGTGCAGCTCGCCATGCTCGGAGCGTTGGTGTTGCCCGTCTTGGCGCTCATACCCGTCGCGCTCTCGGTCTTGGTTCCGGCGGGAACCGCGACGCTGAGCAATGGGGGCCCGCACGGGTTCTCCGAGCTTTTGTACGGCTTCTCGTCGACGACGGAAAATAACGGAAGCGCGTTCGCAGGGCTCGGCGGCAACCTGTACTTCAATATCCTCATGGGGTGCGTGATGATCTTGGGGCGGTTCACGTTCCTCATCCCCGCGATGCTGCTCGCCGGGTCGCTCGCCGCGAAAGTGCGAGTGCCCGCTACGGCAGGAACGTTTACGACCCATTCGCCGATCTTCATCGGCCTGTTGCTGGGGACGATCATCATCGTGGGCGCTCTGACGTTCTTCCCGGCAGACGCTTTGGGACCGATCGTCGAGCACTTGTTGATGCTGCAGGGCAAGGTGTTTTGATGATCTCCCAGCGACGTTTAGAGCGCCGGCCCAAAGCACGCTCGCTCCTTGACGCCAAGATCCTAGCCGTCGCCGCGCTCGAGTCCTTTCGCAAGCTCGACCCGCGCTGGCAGTTTCGCAACCCCGTCATGTTCGTCTGCGAAGTGGGAGCGCTGGTCACCCTGGCGTTCTTCGTCCGAGATCTGCGGACCGGCGGGCCCGCCGGTTTCGACTTCGCGATCTCGATGTGGCTGTGGTTCACGGTCGTCTTCGCGAACTTCGCCGAGGCGGTCGCAGAGGGACGCGGCAAAGCCCAAGCCGATTTCTTGCGACGCACGAAGACGGAGACCAAGGGCCGGCGCGTGGTGGACGGTCGCGAAGAAGTCGTCAGCGCGACGCTGTTGCGCACGGGCGACGTCGTCCGCGTCGTTGCGGGCGAGCTCATCCCGGTGGACGGGGAAGTGACCAGAGGAGCTGCGTCGGTGGACGAGTCGGCGATCACCGGCGAGTCGGCGCCGGTCATCCGTGAGGCGGGTGGCGATCGTAGCGCCGTCACCGGGGGCACGCGCGTGCTCTCTGATGAGATCCTGATCGTGGTCACGTCAAATCCGGGCGAGACGTTCTTGGACCGGATGATCGCATTGGTCGAAGGCGCCAAGCGGCAGAAGACGCCCAACGAAATCGCGCTCTCGATCTTGCTCGCGGGATTGACGATCATCTTCGTCATCGCCGTCGCGACCCTCTCGCCGTATTCCATCTACGCGGGCACCGCTCAGTCGGTCACGGTGTTGATCGCACTGCTCGTCTGCCTCATCCCAACCACCATCGGCGGCTTGCTCTCTGCCATCGGCATCGCCGGCATGGATCGGGTGTTGCAACGAAACGTCCTCGCTATGAGCGGCCGGTCGGTGGAGGCGGCGGGCGATGTCGATACGCTCTTGTTGGACAAGACAGGCACGATCACGCTTGGGAATCGTCATGCGACCGAGATCGTCGTTGCGCCGGGCGTCGAGCGGTCCGCCGCGGTGCGCGCGGGCTACCTCTCCTCGCTTCCTGACGAGACGCCCGAGGGACGCTCGATCGTTGCACTGGCCGAAACGGAGGGTGCGGCGGGTAAGGCGGACGGCAGCACGTTCGTGCCGTTTAGCGCCTATACGCGCATGAGTGGCGTCGACCTCGCGGGCGGCGAGTCGATCCGCAAAGGGGCTCCCGATTCGATCCGCGCATGGGTGCGCGAGCGTGGTGGCAACGACTCCGGGATCTTAGCGCAAGAGGTCGAGAGCATCGCTCGCGCCGGCGGCACGCCGCTGCTCCTCGCCCAAGACGCAACGATCTTGGCGGTCATCCATTTGAAAGACATCCTGAAACCCGCCATGCGCGAACGTTTCGACCGCATGCGGAAGATGGGTATCCACACCATCATGATCACGGGCGACAATCCCCTCACGGCCTCCACAATCGCGCGGGAGTCAGGGGTGGACGACTTCCTGGCCGAAGCGACGCCGCAGACGAAAATGGCGCTCATCAAGCGCGAGCAACAAGCCGGACGGCTGGTGGCGATGACGGGCGACGGCACGAACGATGCGCCCGCGCTCGCGCAAGCGGACGTCGGTGTGGCGATGAACTCTGGCACGCAGGCGGCCAAAGAAGCGGCGAACATGGTCGATCTGGACTCCGACCCGACCAAGCTCATCGAGATCGTCGAGATCGGCAAACAGCTGCTCATGACGCGCGGGGCCTTGACCACGTTTTCCATCGCCAATGACGTTGCGAAGTACTTCGCCATCTTGCCAGCGATGTTCGTCACGGCGTATCCGGCCATGCAGGCGCTCAACATCATGCATCTGACCACGCCGCAGAGCGCCATCTTGTCGGCGGTCATCTTCAACGCGCTCATCATCGTCGCGCTTATCCCATTGGCCCTGCGCGGCGTGGCGTACCGGCCCCTCGGCGCAAACGCGGTGCTCCGTATCAACGTGCTCGTGTACGGCATCGGGGGACTCCTCATACCGTTCATCGGGATCAAGCTCATCGACATGCTGCTAGCCGCCTTGCACCTCGCCTAAGGATCGCCATGGACGCAAAGCACATCCGCGATAACACTGTCCGCCACGTGGCGACCGCCGCCAAGTATACGGTGGTGTCGGTCGTCAGCTTTGGAATCATCTACCCGCTGCTCATGACGCTCATAGCCCAAACGATCTTCCCACGGCAGGCCAGCGGCTCGATCGTCTATGAGAGCGGAAACCCGGTGGGCTCCGCGATCGTCGGACAGCTGTGGACGAAACCGCAGTATTTCCACGGCCGCCCATCAGCGGCAGGGAAAGGCTACGACCCGACCTCTACCGGAGGAACGAATCTCGGTCCGACATCGAAAAAGCTCATTGATGCGACTCGAGCCGCGATCGCGCAGCTCAAGAAAGATAATCCGGACGCCAGCGGGCCCATTCCCATGGATCTCGTCACGAGCAGCGCCAGTGGGATCGATCCGGACATAAGCCCGCAAGCCGCAGATTACCAGGCTTCGCGCATCGCCAAAGCCCGAAACATCCCGGTGGCCCAGGTGCTTGCGCTCATCGCTGGGCACGAACATGGCCGCGCCTTCGGCGTGTTGGGCGAGCCGCGCGTGAACGTGCTCGAGCTCAACCTCGCCCTCGACGGAAAACCCTAACGGCGCAACGCCGCCCTAAGGCTAACGGGAAAGCATCGTCCAACGCCTAACGCCCCGCCACGACGCTTAGTATACGGGGCGATTTTTCTATGATGACGCAACCGATTCCGTTCAATATCGGCAACACCGCCTTTATGCTCATCTGCGCGAGCCTGGTCATGCTCATGACCCCTGGGCTCGCTTTTTTTTACGGCGGATTGGTGCAGCGCAAGAACGTGCTCACCATCATGGTTCAAAGCTTCGTGTCGCTCGGATGGACGACCGTC
>JAJPHJ010000006.1 GCA_021325335.1 Pseudomonadota bacterium
GAAGAGCCGCTTCGGCAGATCGCGGAGAACGCGGGAGCCGAGGGTTCGGTGGTCGTGCAAAAGGTGAAGACCTTGGAGCGCAACCACGGCTTCGACGCCGTCACGGGCGAGTACGGCGACATGTTCAAGAAGGGCATCGTCGACCCGCTCAAAGTGACGCGCTCGGCGCTCGAGAACGCGGCCTCCATCGCAGCGCTCTTGCTCACGACTGAGACGCTCATCTCCGACAAGCCGGAAGAGAAAAAGAACGGCGGCGGGGGCATGCCTCCCGGCGGCGGCATGGGCGGCTACGACATGATGTAATCCCCTCGCGGGAGCATCACAAACACAGAGGAGGCGATGAAAATCGCCTCCTCTTTCTTCAACCATTTGGGTCGGTTACTAAGAGATTCCGCCCCCTCACGCGAATGGAGAGTCACCCATGCACTGGTCGTTGGCGCTCTTCAATACCGCTGCTAGTATCGCCACGGTTCTCGTCATATTGGCGACGGCGATCGCGGCTGCGTACGAGCTGCGCCACATGGCTGCGAAGACGCAACTGCAGGCGCTTCTGTCGATCCTGCAAGATTTTCGCACTCCCGAGCTTCAAGAAGCGCTGCGTTACGTCCAAAGCTATCTGGATCAGAAGCTCTACGATCCGGACTATCGTGAAGAGCTCGCCCGCATTGGTTTCATCGACGCGCGCATGCATCCGGAGATGACCGTGTGCAACTGGTTCAACGAGATGGGCACGCTCGTGAAAAACCAGATCGTGGATCCCGACGTCTTTTTCGACCATTTCGCCCGGCTCATCAATCAGTATTGGAAGCTGCTTGCGCCGGTCATCGCGATCTTGCGGCGTCGCCGCGGCCCCCAGCAGTACCAAAACTTCGAGTTTCTCGCCGTGCTCGCGCAAGATTGGACCAAAGCACATCCGCACGGGATCTTCCCGAAACACGTGCCACACATGGACGTGCCGGACGTGTGGCTCGAAGCCGACAGCCGGACGGAGGCGAATCGTGTCTGAAGCTGTGGCAGAGCGCAAGCCCCTGCCGAGCGGCACCGTCACCTTCTTGTTCTCCGACATTGAAGGTTCGACCGAGCGTTGGGAGCGCCACCGGGCGGAGATGCAGAGCGCAGTGCACCGCCACGAGGACATCATCCGCACCGGGATTGCGGCCCATGACGGCTACGTCTTCAAGACCGTGGGCGATGCGTTTTGCGCCACCTTCCGTACCGCGCCTGAAGCGATCGCCGCAGCGCTCGATGCGCAACGCGCGCTTGGCTCAGAAGATTTTACGGCGGTCGACGGGCTCAAGGTCCGGATGGCAATTCACACCGGACTCTCGTACGAACGCAGCGGTGACTATTTCGGCCCTACGGTCAACCGCGTGTCGCGGTTGCTTTCGATCGGCCACGGTGGACAGGTGCTCATCTCCGGCACGACCGCGGATCTCGCGCAAGGCGAGATGCCGCCTAAGACGACCTTCCGCGATCTCGGTTCGCAGCGGCTCAAGGACCTTTCGCAGCCCGAACAGGTCTATCAGCTCGTGTCGCCCGATCTCGCGCAGGATTTCCCGCCGCTGCGCTCGCTCGACGCGCTTCCCAACAACCTCCCGTTGCAGATCACCAGCTTCGTCGGGCGTGACAACGAGATCGCCGCGCTCAAAGCCCGTCTCGCACAAGCGCGTTTGTTGACGCTTGTCGGTTCCGGCGGCGTCGGCAAGACGCGCTTGGCGTTACAGGTCGGAGCCGACGTCCTGGAGCAATACGAAGACGGCGTGTGGCTTGTCGAGTTCGCGCCGCTGTCGGATCCGGATATGGCTCCCAGCGTTCTCGCGGGGGTGCTCGGCGTCACCGAAGTCGCAAACCGTTCGCTCGTCGACTCCATCGTGTACTGGCTCAAGCTGAAGAAGGCGTTGCTCATCCTCGACAACTGCGAGCATGTCCTGGAGGCCGCTGCGAAACTGGTCGACAGCATCTTGCGCGGCTGTCCGACCGTTCGGGTCATCGTCGCAAGCCGCCAGGCGCTCGGCATCGACGGGGAGAGGGTGCACCGCGTCGCATCGCTCGCCGTACCCGAGGCGGTCGACGGGCTGTCGACCCAGGAGGCGCTCCAGTACGAGGCGATCGCGCTCTTCGTCGAGCGCGCCTCAGCCGCCGTCGAAGACTTCAAATTGACCGATGCAAACGTGGGGACCGTAGCCCATATCTGCCGCAGGCTCGACGGCATCGCGCTTGCGTTGGAGCTCGCCGCGCCTCGGCTCAAAGCGCTGAGCGTGGAGCAGCTCTCCGACAAGCTCAACGAACGGTTCAGACTACTCACCGGCGGTAAGCGCACATCGCTGCAACGGCAGCAGACGATGCGGGCGCTCATCGACTGGAGCTATGACCTGCTGTCGGATACCGAAAAGACGTTGTTACGGCGCGTCGCGATCTTCGGAGGCGGCTGGACGCTGGAGGCCGCGAATGAGGTCTGCGCAGACGATCGCATCGAGGCATGGGACGTCATCGATCTGCTCACCTCCCTTGTCGACAAGTCGCTCGTCATCGCCGAGCTGCAAGGCACCTCGCCTCGCTATCGGCTGCTCGAATCGACACGCGAGTACGCGATCGAGAAGCTCGAGGGCAGCGGCGAACGGCAAGCAATGGCGCGCAAGCATGCGGATTACTTCCTTCGCGTGGCCGAGCGCGCCGACAAAGTCTGGGCGACCATGCCTCTGCAGACCTGGCTTGCCCCGTTGGAACTCGAAACCGAAAATTTCCGCGGAGCCCTGACCTGGGCGGTCGCCGAGCGGCACGACATCCCGCTGGGGTGCCGGCTTGCCGGGCTGCTCGAAGGCTTGTGGCTGGAAGGCGGAATGGAGGCTGAGGGCTACAAGTGGATCAGCGCGGCGCTCGCGGTGGAAGAGGACATCCCTGATTCGAGCAAGGCGCGGCTCTATCTGGCTCTGTCCGACATCCAAGGATACGAGGGCGGCGTGGCTCATCCGGCCGCGCAAAAAGCGATCGCACTCTACGAAAGCTTACGGGATCAGCGTGGGCTCGCCCAGGCGCGGCTTGCGCTCACGAATGCGCTCGTGAGGATGGGGCGCGGGGACGAGATAATGGAGCCGCTGGGCAAGGCGCTCCAGACATTCCGCGAGCTCGGGGACGCGTGGGGAATCGCCCGGTGTTTGGATCGCCAGCTGTTGGCATACCTCGATGCGAACAACTTCGAGTCGGCGCGCAAGGCCGCCACCGAGGCGTTGAGCTTCTATCAAGCGCGCGGTGACGACGCCGGATGCGACCGCGTCCTCGCGAATCTCGCCGAGCTCGATTTTTCGTCCGGAAACGCCGAGCGCGCGGTGCAGTACGCGACCGAAGCCTTGGAAATAGACAAACGTCTGCGGCGCAAATCGAACCTCGCAATCAGTTATAACAACCTGGCGGCATACCGTACTGCCCTCGGTCAGCTCGATCAGGCGCGTCAGGATGCTCGAGCAGGCGTGCGCGCGGCTCGTGAGGCGCAGAGCTCACAAATGGTCGCGATCGGGATCCAGCATCTCTCGGTTATCGGGGCGCTCCGAGGGCAAACCGAGAGCGCGGCGCGGCTGCTCGGGTACGTCAATGCGACCTACCGCAGTTCGGGCAACAAGCGAGAGCCGACGGAAGCGCAGGGTCACGAGCGCCTCATGAAGGTGCTGCACGAGAATATGAGCGACGCCCAACTCGAATCCGCGCTGACCCGAGGTGAGGGTATGACGGAGGAGCAGGCGATCGAAGAGGCCATGCGGGTCTGATGTGAGGTCAAGGCGCGGGCCTGGCGCACGCAGAACCACAAAAGCCAGACTTACTGCGCGGGGAGATTTCCTTGTCCCAAGCCTCCATCGAGACCAAACCGCTTCCAAGCGGAACCGTCACCTTCTTGTTCACGGACATCGAGGGATCGACCGAGCGTTGGGAACGGTATCGCGAGGGGATGAAGGACGCGGTCCGGCGGCACGAGGAAATCGTGAACGCGGCGATCGCGGTCCATGGCGGAAGCGTCTTCAAAACGGTCGGCGACGCGTTTTGCGCGAGTTTCCAGACCGCGCCTGCAGCGATCGCGGCCGCGCTCGACCTCCAGCGCGCGCTACTGAAGGCGAACTTTTCGGCGGTCGACGGTCTGTCCGTGAGGAGTGCCGTTCACACGGGGCTCGCGCACGAACGCGGCGGTGACTACTACGGACCGACCGTGAACCGCGTGGCGCGCTTGCTTTCCATCGGTCACGGCGGCCAAGTGCTCGTCTCCGGCGCGAGCGCGGACCTCTCGCAGGGCGATCTCCCCGAACAGACGGCGTTGCGCGATCTCGGCGCGCACCGGCTCAAAGATCTCACCCATCCGGAACAGGTCTATCAACTCGTCGCACCGGGGTTGCAGCCTGACTTCCCGCCGCTGCGCTCGCTCGAAGCGCTGCCCAACAATTTGCCGTTGCAGATCACGAGTTTCGTCGGGCGCGACCTCGAGATCCTCACGATCAGCCAGTCGCTCGCGAAACAACGCCTCGTCACGCTCGTCGGCGCTGGTGGCGTCGGCAAGACCCGCCTCGCGCTGCAGGTGGGAGCGGATCTTCTCGACCGCTACGAAGATGGCGTTTGGCTTCTCGAACTCGCGCCGATCAGCGACGGCGCGCTCATCCCGAGCGCGCTCGCCTCGATCTTCCAGGTCAGAGAGGGCGAGGACCGTTCGATCAGCGAGGCGCTTGTCAACGCGCTCAAACTCCGGCGGACGCTGATCATCTTCGATAACTGCGAGCACGTGGTCGAAGCCGCGGCGCGCCTCATCGACACGCTGTTGCGGAATTGTCCGAACATCCGCATCATCGCGACGTCCCGTCAGGGTTTAGGGATCGCCGGTGAATCGGTCCATCGCGTCGCTTCGCTAGCAGTACCCGATCCGCAGACGCGCCTTACCGCAGAAGAGGCGATGAACCACGGAGCGATTGCGCTCTTCGTCGAACGCGCTGCCGCCGCCACCGATTCATTCCGTTTGACCGATCAGAACGCCGCGATCGTGGCACGGCTGTGCCAGCGCTTGGATGGCATCGCGCTTGCGATCGAACTGGCGACGCCCCGCCTGAAGGCGCTGAGCGTCGAGCAGCTTGAGACCAAGCTCAACGAGCGCTTTCGCATCCTCACGGGGGGCAGCCGCACCGCGCTCCCTCGGCAACAAACGATGCGCGCGCTCGTGGACTGGAGCTACGAGCTGCTCACGGATGACGAGAAAACCATTTTCCGGCGCGTCGCGGTCTTCAGCGGGGGTTGGACCCTCGACGCCGCAACCGCTCTGTGTTCCGACGAGAAGATTGAAGACTGGCAGGTGCTCGATATCCTCCAGTCGCTGGTCGACAAGTCGATGGTCGTCGCCGAGCTCTCGGGGTCCGAACAGCGCTACCGGCTTTTGGAATCGACCCGCCAATATGCGCACGAACTGCTCGAAAAGAGCGGCGAGCTCGAGCCCATGCAGACGCGCCACGCCCAGTATTTTTACGCGCTCGGGCAAAAGATCAGCGCCTCATATTTCGACATGCCCACCAAGGCCTGGCTGGCGCTCATGGTGCCGGAAAACGACAACTTCCGCGCCGTTGTGGACTGGGCGCTGGGCGACAAGCAAGATCTCGAACTTGGTGCGGCCCTTGCGTCGAAATTGGCGCAATATTGGCGTCTGACCTCATACGGGGCGGAGGGACGGGCGCGGATCGAGATGGCGATGGCGATCTGCGACCAGCTCAAGTCCGAAGAGACGGTCGCCTCGCTATGGCTGGCCAAAGCGACGCTGGACAGTCTCATCATCGGATGGAAGTCGTTCGAAGCCGTCGCCGAGCGAGCGGTGGAGCTCAATCGCGCAGCCGGCGACGACATCAGCACCGCTCAGGCGCTGCGACAGCTCGCCGAAGCGCACTTGCGCCAACAGGAGCACAAGAAAGCAGCGGCGCTCCTCGATGAGGCGGCAGCTCTGGCGGAACGCGCGAACAAGCGGCAGCTGCTCGGCAGCATCAAGGCCTCTATCGCTCGGAATTACAACTTTCAAGGTGACATTCCGGCAGCTCGAGCGGCGTACGCCGAGGCGCTGAGCATCGCGCGCGCTCATGGCGACGATCGCGTAAAAGGCACCATCGTTGCGAA
>JAJPHJ010000094.1 GCA_021325335.1 Pseudomonadota bacterium
CACTTGAGTGCTAAGTGCATTATAGGCGGGTTACGCGGCCCTGACAAGGCGTTCCTGCGACGGATGCGACTAGCGGGCGGGGCGCAGTCGCGCCACTGTGGAAAACGTCTCCTGGGCGCACCGTTTCGGACCCGCCCGGTTCACGGGCAAAAGGTGGCAGCCATGCGTCCCCAAGCCGTCTTACCCATCCTCGCCGTCGCCCTGTTGGCAGGCGCCCAGGCGGCCGTCGCAGCGCCTCAGGCAACGCCGCCCATTGTCGTCGACGGCAGCCGTTTGTCTTCCGACGCACCCGCGCTCGTCTCCGGGGACCATGTGTTGGTCCCGTTGCGTGGCGTGTTCGAACAGTTCGGCGCTCTCGTCACATTTGATGAAGCATCAGGCGTCGCGACCGCGGCGCTAGGGTCGACGACCGTTCGCATCACGGTTGGGTCGGATCGCGCGCGCGTCAACGGACGGCCTGCCACGATGGAAGTGGCGGCGCGAGAGCTTGCAGGACGCGTGATGATCCCTCTGCGTTTCGTCGCTGAAGCCCTCGGTGTTGCGGTCGACTACGATGCGGCGAGCAACGCCGTCGTCATCGTCTCTGGCCGGCGTCCGGGAAACTTCGCGGCCTACGCGGGCGGTCCGGTGTACACGAACGTCGCGCGCGTGGCGCCGACCGTTCAAAGCGTGCGGCCTGAATCGGGCACGATCGTCGGGTCGCAATATCCATCCATCTACGCGCGGTTCGAAGGGGGATCGGCCGCGGTTGATCCCGCCACCGTTCAAGTGCTCGTCGACGGACAGGACGTGACCGACCAATCGACCGTCTCCTCCGCATACGTATCCTACACGCCCATGCAAGCGCTCTCATCGGGGGCGCACGACGTGGAAGTCATGGGGCAATCGGCCGACGGCACGCCCTTCCAGGAGAATTGGACCTTTCGAGTCGACGCGGGGTCCGCCAGCGACTACACGGTGGGGTCGTACGGCGGCGGAGCCGGATTTGGTTCGCCAGCCTTCGGATTTGGCTGGCCCTGGTTCAACCGTTTTGGTTTCTCGCCACCTGGGTTTTCGCTCTTCACCCCAGGACCGTTGTTCTTCGTCGCGGGGAATTTCATCGAAGTCGTGCTCATCAGCCGTTTCTTCCCGTTCGGCGGCGGCTTCTTCACGATCTCCGGGATCCCGGGGCAATGCGCGTTCACGCCCTGGCTCGGCCATCCGGGGATGTTCTGGGGGGCCGTGCAAGTGCCGGCCGGCGTCGTCGTGAGCAACGCCGTCATCAAGGCGCATTTCACGCTCCCGAACGGCCGGCACGTGGCGATCGACTCGACGGCACCGCTGCAGATCCAAGGTCAGCGGCATTCGCTACCGGCAGACTTGCACTATGCGGTCATGCCGCACCTGACCAATCAGCCGCGCTCGTTGGGGCAAGCCGTGGTATTCGATCGCCTGCAGCCGCGCAAGAGCGGCGGGCTGGGTGCGACGCAAATCGTGACCGGCGGCCAAGAACAGCCACGGGCCGGAGCGCTGCATCCCTCGCGGATCGATTTCGGGATGCACGAGCCCGCAAGCATGCACGAGCCGTTCGGCATGCGCATGCCTGTCATGCCGCGCACGCCCGTGCTGGTCCGGCAGCCGCTCGAGCCCGTGCGAACGGTGCTGCCGATGCCGATTTTTCGGCCCGCGCTTCCACAATGGGGCATGTTCGGCCAGGGCAGCGTCCACCCGGCGGGCGCCGGCATGAAACCGACGCACTAAGCGCTTTATGCCGCGTGCTTTGGCGCGACGCGCTCGAGCTCGCGGCGAAGCGGCAGGCGCCGCAACACGTTCTCGCGGGTCACAAATCCCACGAGCGATCCCGCGTCGTCCATGACGGGGATCTGCCCGAGCCCCGTCGAGGAGAGCAGGCGCAACACTTCGTTGGCGTCGGTTGAGGGCGACACGCGTTTGAGGTCGTCCGTTCGCGTCATGAGCGACGTGACGTACGCTTGCGCGGGCGCACGATCGCCGAGTTTGGCAAAATCGCTCATGCTCAAGATGCCGAGCAGCTGTTCGCCCAGCATGACCGGGAACGCACGGTGACCCGTCTTCATCATGAGCTGGAGTGCCGCATCCGCGGTGGCGTCGGCCGAGAGAGCCTGCGGCGGCGGCTCGGCGATATCTTTGGCCGTGAGACCCGCAAGGGCGTGCTCGAGCTCGGCATGCATGCGTTCGGCGCCGCCTGCCTGCAGCAAGAACCAACCGATGAACACAAGCCACAGTCCCGAGAAGGCCGATTTCGGGTCCGATAACGCGACGAACCCGCCGTATGCCACGAACAGCCAAGCGACGACCTTGCCGATGGTTGCCGCGATCTGCGTCGCGCGATAGCGGCTCTTCGTCACGCGCCACACGAGCGCGTGCAGCACGCGACCCCCGTCGAGCGGAAATGCCGGCAGCAGATTGAAGACGCCGAGCAGCACGTTGGCCCAGGCGAGATACTGAGCGGCGAGTCCGAGTGCGTTGGTCGGCCGCACGGCGATCGAGATAAGAAGGAAGACAAATCCCAAGACGATGCTCGTGAGAGGCCCCACGAAGGCGATCCAGGCCTCAACGGGCGCCGTGCTCGGCTCGCCCTCGAGATTCGACACGCCGCCGAACATGAACAGGGTGATCCGCTTGATCGGGATCCCGCGCCGCCGCGCGACGAGCGAGTGCGCGAGCTCGTGGATCAACACGCTTGCGAAGAAGCAGAGCGCGGTGAGAACGCCCAGGCCTATGCGCGCGAGCGGCGTGAGATTCATCGCTTGGAACGGACCAACGGTTGCAAGCGCCCATGCCACGAAGGCGAAGATGAAGAGCCAGCTGAGGCTGACGACGATGTCGATGCCGAAGATCGTGCCGATGCGCATGGGATGCGCCGGTCTTTTGGGCCGGTGTTGCGAAATACCTGGATTCGCGCGGGGCTGTGAAACGCTACGTGTAGGCGGAGGTGCTCACGCGGTCTAGCAGCCAGGTCCCGCCCGTGCCGGTCAAAGGTGCGCCGCAAAACGTGCACTTGACCGCGCCATCGTCGACCGGCGCGCCACATGACGGACAATGCGATGCGCCGCCATCGGCCACGTGCTTGGGCGTCGTAGCGCCCGCTGGACGCACGAAGGTCGCGAACTCGGTGAATGAATCGATGCCGGCGCTGCCCTCGGTCAGCAAGCCGGTCATATCCTCTTTCGTGTTCCGGCGCGCAGAGCCGGTGAAGCGCACGGTGATCGCTTCCTGGTCGCCGCCAATCGCGACGCGCATCGTCGCGGGCGGATCCAGATGCAGGTCTGTGATCGTGCGCGTAAAGCCACCGTTGCGCCAGCCTTCGATGCGCTGCTGGAAGGCGGCCCGGAAGTTCGGCGTGACGAGCCCAAAGATGCTGCCAGCATCCATGGCGCCTTCAGCGGTCAGCACCGCGGAGAACGCCTTGGCGGCTTGGATAAGAAAATCGGATTCGCTGAAATTCGGATCGGCCTTTTGCAAGCTGTCGAGCGCGGCTTTGGCTTGTGTCAACATCGACGGCGCCGCCGGCGCGCTCGGTTGACCGAACGATGGATCCGTGAGGATGCTGCTGCCAAGCTCCTCTTGGTCGCTGAACACGAATTCGCGCTGGTTGCCCTGCAGCAGGGAACCGACGCTCTTGAACAGCTCCGACCAAAAATCTCCCACCATTTCAGCCGCCCTCTCCCTTAGATATATTCGGATAGGTGAGGAAGGTGTCAGAGCCAGGACCTAGAGGTCCGTGACCTGGCGCACTCCACGAGCCGCTCGATCAACGCTTCGTAGCTCAAGCCAGCGGCGCGGGCTGCGTCCGGGAAGAGGCTGAGCGGCGTGAGGCCCGGCAGCGTGTTGCACTCGAGGATGAAGTGCGAGCCGGAACGGTCGAGCATGAGGTCTATGCGCGAGTAGTCCCTTGCGCCGAGCGCCCGGTGCAAGCTCAACGCGTCGCGGCACATCAGCGCGGCAATGTGGGGATCGAGCACCGCCGGCACGGTGTGCGTGCTGCCGCCTGCCGTGTACTTCGCTGCGTAGGTGTAGAACGCGTCATGCGGTGTGATTTCGACGAGCGGCAACGTCTCATCGCCCAGGACGGCGACCGTGAACTCGCGTCCCTCGATGTATTCTTCCACGAGCACGAACGCTGCGCCGGTCTTGGCGAGGGCTTCGCGAAGCGCGCTCGCCTCGCGCACGATGCTCACGCCGATCGCCGAGCCTTCGCCGTTGGGTTTCACGACGCAGGGCAGGCCGAATGCTCTTGCATCGGCCTCTGCATGCGCGGCATCGACGAGGCGGCCGCGCGGCACCGGCAGACCCTGTGCGCGAGCGAGCGCCTTGGTCGCCCATTTATCCATGGCGATGACGCACGCTCGAATGCCCGAGCCCTGGTAGCCTATGCCGAGCCAATCCAAGAGCGCCTGGATCGTGCCGTCTTCGCCGGCGCCGCCATGCAGCGCGTTGAACACCGCCGCCGGCCGCGCAGCGCGCAACCCGTCGATGAGGCCATCTTCATCGTCAAAGGTCTGGGTCGCGTAGCCCAGATCCGCGAGGGCGCGCACCACGCCGGCGCCTGTCTGCAGGCTGATCTCACGCTCGGCCGATTTGCCGCCCATGAGCACGGCGATCAGCGGCTTGTGCATCGTGAGAATTACAGAATCTGGATTTCGGGTTCGAGTTCGACGCCGGTCGCAGCTTTGACGGTCTTTTGCACCCGCGTCATGAGCTGCACGACCTCTGCACAGGTCGCGCCGCCGCGATTGACGATGAAGTTCGCGTGTTTGGTCGAGACCTCGGCCGCGCCGGCGCGCATGCCTTTGCATCCCGACGCTTCGATCAGGCGGGCGGCGAAATCGTCCGGCGGATTACGAAAGACGCTGCCCGAGTTCGGCAACTCGAGAGGCTGCGTGGCATTGCGACGCGCGATGTGCTCGCGCAAGCGCGCCTGGACCGCCTGTCTGTCTCCCGCATGCAGCGCCAGCTCTGCAGCGCACACGACGGCGCTGCGGTCGAGGTTCGAGCTGCGATATTGAAATGCAGGCAGGGTCATGGTCCGCACGTCTTCTCCCGCGACGACCAGTTCGACGGAACGCACGAGCTCTCCGATCTCCACCTTCGTGCCGGCGTTCATCCGGACGGCGCCTCCGATGGTCCCAGGGATGCCCACGAGCGCCTCGGCTCCCTCGAGCCCGGCTTTCGCGGCTTCACGGCAGACGGCTGCGATCGGTGCGGCGCCGCCTGCTCGTACGGTCGTGCCGCGCACCTCGACCCGTGTGAAGCCGCCCTGCAAGCGCACGATGATGCCGGGGAACCCTTCGTCTTTGACGACCACGTTGCTGCCCAAGCCGAGCACGGTCCACGCGAGACGCTCTTGCGTGCAATATTTCAAGAGCGCGACGAGCCGGTCCGTCTCGCCGAGCGTGACATAGGCGGCCGCGCTGCCGCCCACGCGCATGGAGGTCTTCGGCGCCATCGGTTCGTCGAAGCGCACGGCCTCGCCCACGAGCAGGCGCAACGCCGCGCGATCGGATTCGCGTAGCGCTTGACCCGGAACCGATGCCGCAGCGTTCATGCGCTGAAAATTAGAGGTTGGCGACGCCGGCATCTGCGGCGGACAGACCCGCGGCGAGTTCGTGCGCAACGCCGCCGATGTCGCCGGCGCCAAGGGTGAGCACAAGATCGCCCGACTTTATGGTGCGCTGCAGGTACGCGAGCACGTCCGCCGGCTTGGGCAGATGCAGCGCGTTCTTCGCGGGATCGAGCTCCGCGATGAAATCCACGATCGACTCTGCGCGCACGCCCGGCAGCGGCATCTCGCCCGCGGGGTAGATGTCGGCGACCACGATCTCATCCGCCCGTAAGAGCGCGCGCGCGAAGTCGCGGACCAGATAAGCGGTGCGGCTGTAGCGGTGGGGCTGGAACGCGACCACGATCCGTCCCGGCCAATACGCGCGAGCTGCCGCGATCGTCTCTTGCACCGCGGTCGGATGGTGCGCGTAGTCGTCGACGACCATGAGCGTTTCGCTCTCGTAGAGCACTTGAAAACGGCGTGCCACGCCGCGGAAGCGCGCGAGCGCGCGTGCGATCACGTCGAAGCTCACGCCGAAGCGCAGTCCGACCGCCGCCGCGACGAGCGCGTTCGAGATGTTGATGAGCCCCGGTACGCGCAGCGATATCTCGCCGAGCAACTGACCGCCGGCGCAGACGGAGAAGGTCGAGCCGAAATCGGCCAGCTCGGTCTCGATGCCGCGGATGTCGGCGGCCGCGTCGAAACCTGCCGTGACGATTGCCGGATCGCCGAGCAGGCTCGGGCTCAGGCGAAGCCGGCGCAGCAGCTCGCCCACGGCGGCGCAGTCGGCGGACGCGACGATGCATCCGTCGGCCGGAACGCGTGCGATGAACGCGGTGAAGGTCTCGATGAGATGTTCGAGATCGCGATAGTAGCCGAGGTGATCGTTCTCGATGTTCGTGACGACAGCACAGGTCGGCCGCAAGCGCAGAAACGACGCGTCGCTCTCGTCGGCTTCGGCCACCACGATGTTGCCCGAGCCGAGCCGCGCGTTTGCCCCGAGGTCGTTCACTTCGCCGCCGATGAGCACGGTCGGCGCCATGCCGCCCGCGTCGAGCACCGAGGCGATCATGGAGGTCGTCGTCGTCTTGCCGTGCGTGCCGGAGACCGCGATGCCTTGTTTGTCGGCCATGATCTCGGCCAGCATCTCGGCGCGCTGCATGACGGGGATGCCGGCGGCACGCGCCGCGATCACTTCGGGATTGTCTGCCGGGATCGCCGAGGAGATGACGACCGCGTCGCATCCCTTCACGTTCTCCGAAGCGTGTCCGAGGGTGACGCTGGCGCCGAGATTGCGAAGCTTCTCGAGCGTGCCGTTCATCTTGAGGTCGGAGCCCGAGACGCCCACGCCGAGCGCGAGCAAAACGCGCGCGATGGCGCTCATCCCGATGCCGCCGATGCCAACGAAATGGACGTGACGATGCAAAAGCGTCATCCCGATCACGAGTTTTGGCTCGCGGCCGGGTTGGCCCTCTGTGGGTGCGGCCCGGTGGGTGCGCAAAGTCACGTGCCCACCGCTACGGTGCCGCCGAGCAACCGTGAGAGCATCGCTTCCACCGCATGCGGATGCGCGAGCCGCCGCGCGTGGTCCGATGTCGCGGCGAGCTTCGCTGGTTCGCTCGCCTCCACGAGCATCCAATAGAGAGAATCGGGGTTGAGCGCTGCGTCGGGCATGCTGGACGCGGCGCCGCGGGAGGTGAAATAGGCGGCGTTGTCGCGTTGATGATGCTCGCTCGAGTGCGGGTAGGGCACGAGCACCGCAGGTAAGCCGACGGTGCTGAGCTCGGCCAGGGTCGAAGCGCCGGCGCGGCAGACCGCGATGTCGGCGGCCCAGTACGCGAGCGCCATCGAGTCGAGATATGGCATGACGATGTAGCGGTTGTCGTTTGGTTCCGTCTTCCGCTCGGCCACCATCCAGGCGTGATCGCGCACGCCGGTGAGATGGAGCACCTGCCAATCCGCCGGCAGGCGGCGGCGCGACACCATGCCGCTCGTGGCCACGTTGAGGCTGCGCGCTCCCTGGCTGCCGCCGAACACGAGCACGGTGAAGCGGTCTGGATGCAGACCGAGGCTCCGTCTGGCCTCGGCTTTTTGCATCGGCGTGTGAAGGTCGGCGCGAACCGGGATCCCGGTCAGCACGAATTTCTCGCCGAAAAATGCCGACGTCGCCGAATCCGGATAGGCGCCCCACACTTCGTTCGCATGCCTCGCCAGGCGGCGGTTCGCCATGCCCGGGATGACGTTGGGCTCCATGAGCGAGATGCGCAAACCGCCGAGCGTGCCGCTCGCGCGCAGCATCGCGCCGGCGATGACCGCCGGAGCGCACGCATAGCCGCCGCTGCCCACGATGACGTCCGGGCGGAAATGCGAGACGATCGGAAGAGCTTGCATGACCGCCGCGGCGTTGCCCGCAAGGCCAAGCGCTGCTCGCACTTTGGAAAGACCGGTGAGAGGCTGGCTGCGCACGGTCTTGTACGGCACGTCGTCGCGCGTCAACAGCGCTTCGTCCATGTTGCCCGGCGCTCCGACGAAGAGCACCGCATGGACGCGCCGAGAGCGTTGCGCGATGAGGGCGGGGGGACGATCGGGCACAGGCTGGGGCGGCGAGGGCTCGCACAGCCCGGCCTCGGCGTCACCGCGACGCAAGGCCAGGGCGAGCGACAGCGTGGGATAGAGATGCCCTCCTGTTCCGCCGCCGGAGAACAGCACGCGCACGGTCTACGAGACCTTGCGCCGGCGGGCCGGCAGTGCGGACGCGGCGCGGCGCTGACCTCGCGAGATGCTGGCGAGCAGGCCCACGGAGAAGAGGGTGATGACGAGCGACGTGCCGCCGTAGCTGATGAACGGCAAGGGCACGCCCGTCACCGGCCACGATGCCGTCACGACGCCGATATTCATGAGCGCCTGCAACGCGATGGCGGCCGTCAGCCCGGCCGCCAGGTAAAATCCAAAACGATCTTCACAGCGCATGGCGATGCGGATGCCGCGGTAGGCGAAGATCAAGAAGAGCAGCACGACCGCGGCGGCGCCGACGAAGCCTAACTCCTCGCCGATGATGGCGAAGATGAAGTCCGTGTGTTGCGCGGGCAGGTACCCGAACTTCTGGCGGCTTTGCCCAAGCCCGAGCCCGAAGAGGCCCCCCGAACCGAGCGCGTAGAGCGACTGGATGATGTGATAGCCCGTGCCCTTAGGGTCGTTCCAAGGGTGGAGAAAAGCGAGAAATCGGACGCGGCGGTAGTGGCTCGCGGTGATGTAGCCGACGAGCGCCGGCACGGCGATCGCCACTTCAAGCGCTAGCTGCAAGAGCGGCGCGCCCGCCACGAAGAGCATCACGAACGTCGTCAGGAGATAGATCGTCGCCGTGCCGAGATCGGGCTCGCGCATGACGAGCACGAAGCACGCGCCGACCGCGGCAAGCGCCCAAAATCCGGCACGGGGGAACGACGCCGCCCCATCGTGGCGCGAGGCGAAGAGCCCGGCCAAGAACAGCACGAGCGCGAGCTTGCCGAACTCGGACGGCTCGAAGGTTATCGGCCCGAGTGCGAACCAGCGACGCGCGCCGCCTTCCATGAATCCCAGACCCGGCACGAGGACGGCGGCGAGCAGCACGACCGCGACGATGAAGATCGCGATCGTGAGCGGGCGGATCCGCGTATAATCTAACCGCATAGCCGCGACGAGCGCGACGATGCCGATCGCGGCCCAGAGAAGTTCCCGCTTGAGATAGTAGGCTGAGTCGTGGAACTGCGTGTACGCAACAGCTGACGATGCGGAGAAGACCATCACGATGCCGATGCCGGTGAGCAGGCCCGTGACGATCAGCAGCAACGCGTCCGGCGCACGGCGTTCGATCATGGGGCCGCCATGTCATGATCGCCTGACGTCCTCGCAAGCGCGGTGAATCTCTCCCCACGTTGCTCGGCGCTCTCGAACATGTCGAAGGAAGCGCAGGCAGGCGACAGGAGCACGACGTCACCCGGCCTCGCCGCCGCCACCGCGTCTGCGACCGCGGTCTCAAGATCGCGCGCGTAACAGACGGCTGGACCGCTGATCAGATCGCCGATCTCCTGCGCGCTCTCGCCGATGAGGATCACCCGCTTGGCCTTTTTCGAGGCCACGTCCGCGAAGTGGGAGAAGTCGGTCTTTTTGCCTTTTCCGCCCGCAATGAGGATCACGGGCGCGTCGACCGCATCGAGCGCCGCGGCGGCCGAAGCCGGGTTGGTGGCCTTGCTGTCGTCGATCCACGTGACCCCGCGCGCGCGGTGAACGATCGTGAGCCTGTGCGGCAAGGGATCGAAAGTCAAAAGCCCGCTGCGCACCGCCTCGAGGTCGGCGCCGGCGCACAAACTCGCGAGCGCGGCGGCCATCGCATTCGCGACGTTGTGCCTGCCGCGGATGCGCAAGTCCTGTACGTGCGCAATGGGCACCTCACGGCGTTTCTCGCGCAGCACGATCGCATCGCCCAGGAGGGTCATCGCGAGACCCCGGTCGGTCGGCTCCATGCCGAACCACAGCGCCTTCGGCGGAATGCTACGGCCCGCGCCGCTGCGGAGCGCCGCGCAAAACGGGTCGTCGGCATTGCCGACGAAGAAATCTTTTTTGGTCTGGTTCGCGAAGATGCGATATTTGGCTTCCGCGTACTCCTCCATCGAAGGGTAACGGTCGAGATGGTCGGGCGAGATGTTGAGCAGCACGCTGACGCGCGGCGCGAACGTGACGATGCCCTCGAGCTGGAAGCTCGACACCTCTGCGACGACCCACGCATCGGCGGGCGCGGCGACCGTCTCGAGGACGAGCGGATTGCCGATGTTGCCCCCGACGCGGTTCAAAATGCCGGCGGTCGTCAAGATGTGGCCGATCAACGCGGTGGTCGTGGATTTACCCTTGCTGCCGGTGACCGCGATGATCGGGCTCGCCGCGAGCTCGGATGCAAGTTCGATCTCTGAGATCACCACCACGCCTGCGTCTTGCAGCACACGCACGGCGCGATTGGTCTGCGGCACGCCGGGTGAGATGATGGCCTTCTTGGCGGCCTTGGCCGCGGCCTCAAGCTCGGCGGCACCGATGAGGGGTACTCCGATCTTCTTCAACGCCTGGCGTGCTCCGGAAAGCGCCTGCGGCTTGTCGTCGTACGCGACGACCGCGACGCCGCGCTTGCGCAGGACCTGCGCCGTCGCGAGACCGCTGCGTCCGATACCGATGACGATCACCGAGTCGTGTTTATCGTACATGTTCCTCAATCGGCGCAAATAAATTTGCGCCTGCTACATTTCCGTGGGCGTGCGATGTTCTCATTGGATGGGGCGGCCCGTCGTCCACCAAGCGACCCAGGTCACCGAGGCGGCCACCGTCGCCAGCGCGATGAAAGCCGAGGTCACCGCTGTTTCGCTCCAGCCGGAGAGCTCGAAGTGGTGATGCAGCGGACTCATCTTGAAGATGCGGCGGCCGGTCGATTTGAAACTCGCCACTTGCGCGATGACCGATAGCGCTTCGAGCACGAAGACCAGGCCGAAGAACGGCAAGAGCAACAAGGCGTGCGATTCGATGGCGACCCCGCCCAGCAGCGCGCCGAGCGCAAGCGAGCCGGTGTCGCCCATGAAGATGCGCGCGGGATGCCGGTTGAACCAAAAAAAACCGACGAGCGACCCGAGCACCGAGTCGGCGATCGTGGATCCGCCGGGTAGGCCGAGGTAGCGCGCCGTCAGCTGCAGTCCGACGAGCGCGGGCACGGTTGCGCCCGCCGCCAAGCCGTCCAACCCATCGGTGAGGTTGACCGCATTGGCGGCACCGACGATGGCGAGCACCGCAAGCGCGAACCATAACCACAGCGGCAAGAACAGCGCGCGGCCGAACCAGGTCTGCGTCGGGCCTGCCAGACCAGACTGCCACACCCAGGCCACATACACGATGGCGACGATCGCGACGAGCGCGAATTTGTCGCGCGCGCGCAAGCCGAGCGGGCGGCGCGCCCGCACGATGACGAGATCGTCGAGCAGTCCGATCGCGCCGGTCGCGAGAACGAGCGCTAAGAGCGGCGCCGACGCCCGAAACCCGACCATCGCATCGCCGATAACCGCTGCGACGAGAAACACAACACCGCCCATCGTGGGCGTTCCTTGTTTGACGGCGTGCGAGCGTGGAGCATCTTCATATACTTGCTGCCCGACGCGTTCGCGCCGCTGCGCCGCGATGAGCCATGGGATGATGACGGCCGCCGCGAGCAGGCCGGCGACCGCGGCAAGCACGCGAACCGGCGCGAGCGCGAAGATCGAAAGGGCGACCGGCGCAAGCACGGTCACGTTTGCGCGAGGAACGGCGAGCGCGCGCTGGATCCAGGACGCGGGCGGTACTTGAGCACGACGACCGGCGTCTGCTGATCGGCATTACCGGCCGGATTGGTCGAAAGACATACACGCAGCGCCTGCAGGTCCAGCCCCGGGCTCGCGCCGAGCACCTCGGCTTTGCCGAGGTCGTTCGCGTCTACCACGCAGACATGCGTGCCGCACGCCTGCGCGATCGCCGTCGCCACGGCTTGCGGATCTTTCGGCCCGAGGACGATGTGGCGCTCGTAAGGCGGCATGGTTCCGGTGTAGCCGTCGATCTCTGCGACCGTAGATCCCAAGATGCGATAGAAGTCTCCGCGCCGGCCGACGACGCGGCCCGCGGCGCCGACGGCCGCGGCCGCCAGCACGCGCAGGGTGCCGGCGCTTTCGAGCACGAGTTGCATGGACTCGGGTTGATTCATCGTCGCATACGAGCCCGCGCGTTGCGCCAAAAGCCGCGCCAACGGAGAAGGGCGGATCGTCTCGGCGCGGATCGATCGCCCTTGTGCGATAGCGACGGCCGTCTCGGAAACGCACACGACGTCGTCAGGACCCAGCATGCCGGCAAGACATTGGTGAACGAGCGCCGGCAAGTCGTCGCCCGCCTGCACGAGCGGCGTCCGCACGGGCAGCGCGATGATATCACGAGGGAGCGATGGGATCTCGAGCACGAACGAAGTCGCACTCACGATGCGAGAGATCCCGCGCCCACGAGGCCCTCGAGGATCTCCTCGAGGCGCTGGATGCGCGAACCTTTGAGCAACACGCAGTCGCCCGCGGCGACGATGCGACGAAGACTTTCGAGTGCCGAGGCATTATCCGAAAAGACGGTCACCCGCTCGGCTGCCATCCCCGCATCGCGCGCGCCTCGTGCGATCGCCTGCGCGAACTCACCGCCCGCATAGAGCACGTCCGCACCGCTGCGCGCGGCCGCCGCTCCGACCTCCTCGTGATAGCGCGGCGCCTGCGCGCCCAGCTCCGCCATGCTCCCGAGCACGGCGATGTGCCGCTTTGCGGGCATGTCGCCAAACGAGCGCAGTGCGTGCTGCATGGAGCTCGGGCTCGCGTTGTACGCGTCGTACACGACCGTCGCTCCGCATAGCGCTCGGTGCGACTGGAAACGTCCGGCGGGCAAGCGCAACTCGCCCAGCGGTGCCAGCGCGTCTTCGAATGTCAGGCCCGCGAGAATCGCAGCCGCGGCTGCCGCAAGCGCGTCTCGCAGGTGGTGCTCTCCAAAAAGCCGCCAACCGGCGAAAGCATGCGAGGCGGCCATCGTGACCGCGACTTTTCCGCCGGACGGCACGCCGGCTTCGAGCATGATCCCGTTCATCATGGGATCGCCCACGAGCCGCACCCACATGGCGCGTGCGTCGATGCCGGCTTCGGCTGCGAGCATGCGCGACCATTGATCGGCCGCGGAGAGCACCGCACGCGCTCCCCCGCCGACCAGGGCGAACTTCGTGCGTGCGAGCTGCTCTTGGTCGCGGAAGAACTCCAGATGCGCCTCGCCGACGTTTGTGAGGATGCCGATGTCGGGCCGTGCGATCTCGACGAGCTGCGCGATGTCCCCCGGGTGGCGCGCGCCGAACTCGAGCACCGCGATCTCGCTCCGCTCGTCCATTTGATAGCAGACTTTGGCGACGCCGAGCTCGTTGTTCTCGTTGAGCGGGGTCGCGAGCACGCGCCGCCGAGTGCCGAGGATCTGCGCGACGAACTCTTTCGTCGTCGTCTTGCCCGTGCTGCCGGTGACCGCGATGACCTGGCCCCCGTACGCTTTGCGCGCCGCCGCGGCACCAGCGAGGTACGCGGCTTTCGCATCTTCGACCATGACGACCGGCACCGTCGCGACCGCCGCCTTGGCTGGATCGTTCGCGACGACAGCGATGGCGCCGCGCGCAACCGCTTGCGCTATGTGATCGTGGCCGTCGAAATTCTGGCCGCGCAAGCAAATGAAGGTCTCCCCGGCCTCGAGCGTGCGCGAATCGGTGCTCGGCACGAACCGCGCGGGCAAGCCCGCGGGCACTCGCGCACCGCTGGCCTCGATGAAGCGCGCGAACGGCAGGCTCATCGTACCGCCGTCCTGCGGCCGAGCGCCGATCGAGCTACCTGCTCGTCGGAGAACGGACGCCGTTCGTCTTGCACCAGCTGGTAGTCTTCGTGGCCTTTGCCTGCGATGACGACGGAGTCTCCGGCAGCGGCGCGACCGATCGCATTCTCAATCGCCTGGGCACGATCGAGAATCACTTCATGGCGCGCCTCGGCCTCCTCCATGCCTGCCAGGATGTCACGGACGATCGCTTCGGGATCTTCGTGACGCGGATTGTCCGTCGTCACGATCACGTGATCCGCGAGCTTTTGCGCGATGCGGCCCATCGCGGGCCTTTTCTTCGCATCGCGGTCCCCGCCGCAACCGAAAACGCAGTACATGCGGCCGCTCGTCAACGCGCGGACCGTGCGCAAGAGCTGCTCCATCCCGTCGGGCGTATGCGCGTAGTC
>JAJPHJ010000003.1 GCA_021325335.1 Pseudomonadota bacterium
AAGGAGGAACCCGCGATGCAAACTCGGGGCTTACTCCGCACCGCGCTCTTGGCGCTGTTGGTCTTGTCCTTCCAGGGAACATGGGCACTGGCAGGTACGACCGGCAACATCCAGGGCAAGGTGACGGACCAAAGCGGTAACCCGCTCAGCGCCGTCAAGGTGACGGCAGCATCACCTAGTCAATCACAAAGTTCGACGACCGGAGCGACAGGATTCTACTCGATCCTCAACCTGTCTCCGGACACCTACAGCATCACAGGGACCAGGGATGGTTACGACACCACCACGGTCTACGGGATCACCGTCACTGCCGATCAGTCTGCCTCTGCGAACCTGCAGATGCGGCCATCCATCAAGACGATCGGGCACATCACGACGACCGCGACCGCGAGCATCGTGAGCAAGAACGTCACAGGCGACCTGTACGCGGTCAACTCACGATCGATCGCGAAGTACCAAGGCGCGGCGGGCGGTTCGGAAACGCTCTACAGCCAAAATAGCGTCGTCGGATCGCTCCCGGGTGTCGTCCGAGGAGTCGGCACGGGCGGCGGATACTTCGGTCAGGGCTCGCTCTCCATGCGAGGCGGGCAGCAAGACCAGATCGGTTATGAGTTCGACGGCATCGAGCTCAACCGCGGCTTCGACTTTTACAACGCCACGTCGTTCGTGACGAACGGCTTGGGAAGTCTCGAGGTCTACACGGGGGGCGCTCCGGCGTCTGCCGGCCGCGCGATGTCGGGATACATCAACGCCATCCCACAACGCGGCCGCTATCCGGGCGGCGGCGATGTAACGGGTCTTGTGGGCTCACCCTCGTTCAACCACACCGTGCAAGGCGACGTCTACGGTGGCACGCCTGACAACCGGTTCACGTACTACATCTCGACGCTGGCGCTCAACACCCAATACGAGTTCGGCCAGCGCGGCAACCTCGACGGCACCACGCTGACAATTCCGGCTGGAGATCCCGGCTGCGGAGCCGTGAAGTTTATTTACGGCCCCTTAGATGACAATATCTCAACGCCGTTTGCGTGCACCCCTTCGGGCGCGCTTGCTAGTACGCAGGTAACGAGACTGCCGGTCTCGATCGGCTCGTATTTCTCGAATCCCTTTTCTGCGATTCGCGACACCGTCGCGAACCTGCACTGGGGCTTCGCGCACAACGGGCTGAGCGATGACTTGCAAGGGCTCTTCCTAACCGGCACGACCTCGCAGCCGAACTACTACGCGGGCCAGGGCATCGCTCCCGATTCGTCGGGCGCGCCGAACTTCGGCGTCAACGGCGGTCCGAACACGATCAACTGGCCGGTGGGCCATCTCTACATGGCGCCCGTCGGCACCGCATACAACCCGGCCAAGGCAGCGTTGCTCACGTGGCCGTCCTCGGGCGGCAGCGATCAAGGCATCGTGCCCCAGAACTACGTCGATGGCTTCACCACGAAGTACAGCATCGAGAAGCTCGGCTATACCCGTGCGTTAAATCAGAACTCGTTTCTGAACATCTACGGGTATGCGTTGTATTCGGATTGGCTCATCGACTCCGCCACGAACTCGAACAACAACGGCGTGTACTACCAGTTGCACGACAACGCGGCAGGCGCCACGTTGAACTATCAAAACCAGCTCAATGATAAGAACCTGCTCAAGATCACGGGCGACTGGACGCGCGACGTCACGCTGCGTTACAACTACGGCAACTACCTCAGTCAGCAGCGACTCGCCGGTGAAAAGAGAGGCGAAGTGTTGTGCGGCACCATTGTGACCGGCCCATCCGGACTTGCCCCCTGCAACCCGGGCGACAACGTCGCGCAGATCAAAGGCCCGTATGCCTACTGGAACGACGTCAATCCACAGAACTACGACGGCGTGATCTCGGATCAGTTGAAGCCGAGCGAGAAATGGCTGATCGACCTGGGAGCGCGCTACGACATCATGGGCTTCCAATTGATGCCGCTGCAGATCACAGGGGCGAACGGCGTAGCGGAAAAGGCGCAGAACCAGTTCGGCGTTTGCCTCGCCGGCTACGCATACACGGCTGCGGAACCGTGCTTCGGATACCTGAACGCACTCGCCACCTCGGACGGCAACCCAGGGTTCCGTCCCGGTGCGGCGCCGTGGCAAGACGTGTCGGGCAGTCTGCTCTTCCACGAGTGGAGCCCGCGCGGAGGCATCACCTACACCTCGGATCCGAACAACGTCTTCCGGATATCGGCTGGGCGCTTCGTGCAGCCTCCGAACGGCGCGTTCGAGGAATACATCGCCAATCCGATCTTCGGCGCGGGCGATACCGTTTCTGTCCTGAACCGGTTCTATGCGCCGTCAACGCTGCACTTCTTGGCAGTCCACAACATCCTGCCTGAGGACAGCACGAACTACGACTTCTCGTGGGAGCACGGGTTCGGCGGCGGATTGTCCACGAAGATCACTCCTTACTACAGAGACACGCGCAACCAAGTCGTGACGATCCCGGTGGATCCGTCGAACCCGACGTTCGTCACGGGCTCCAACGTTGGACAGGCTCGCATCCAGGGCGTGGAGTTCTTGCTGAGCAAGCCCGTTGAAAGCCAGAACGGACTCGGCGGCACGATCTCGGCAACCTACACGGACACGAAGCTGAAGTTCAACCGCAACGCTGGCGGCGTGTCGTTCATCGACGTGGTCAATCAGCAGATCGCGGCGTACAACGCAGCCCACTTCACCCACTTCCCCATGGAGGATGTGAATGGGTACTACTCGCCATCGTATAGCATGGCACCCACGGACTTCAGCGCATCGTACGACGTGCGCTGGGTCATGGGTATCAATCTCGATTGGCGCGTGAACGGGTTCGACGTCTCGCCGACGTTCAACTATCAATCGGGTAGTCCGTACGGCGAACCGCTGCTGTACCCGGATCCTTCGGGCAAGGCGGCGTTCGGACCAGATCCCTACACAGGCCAGTTCGACCAGATCGGATCGCTGAAAGGCCCGTCGTCGTGGACGATGAATCTCGGCGTTTCACACGATCTTGGCAAGAACGTGGTCGGATCCGTGCTGTGGACGAACGTCTTCACGGCGGTGCACAACCAAGGTTATGCTTGGGAGTATCCGACGAAAGACCAAGTCGTCAGCTACGCGGACAACATCTTCTACCAGGTCGAGCCGCTCGGGCTTGACACGGGGAATGCGACACCCTACAACGGCGTGAACTACTTCGGTTACGCGCCGACTGGAATCCAACCGTATCAATCGGTGGTCTTCAGTCTCTCGGCGAAGATCTAACGCCGTACTCGACAACGACAGACGGGGCTGCCGGGAAACCGGCAGCCCCGCCGCTTTCCGCGCGGCCGCAGGGCAGGGCACCCGCCCGGACGAGCGAAAGTGGCCGACCTGGTCGTCTTGCCGGATTGCCGCTCGGGACCAAACGAGCGGGCCGCGCCCCCCGATCGAGGAGAACCCAAACCCGAATGAATCCCAAACTGGGAATCTGCTTTGCTCTTGCGTGCATCATCGCGGCCGGAGGCTCCTACGGGTGCCACAGCTCGACAAGCGCGACGCCGACGCCGACCCCGACGGCGACCGGCACTGGACCCGACACGCTTTACGTCCAGACAGCCCAAGGTACTACGGGCGGCCAGATCAGGATCTACCAGCACGCGTCGACGGACAACGGTTTCGTCCTTGCAGCTGCAGTGTTACCGACGAGCGACATCTCGAACCCGGATGTTGTGTACTCCCCGCTCTACAACACGCTCTGGTATCCGAGCGCGTACCCGCTGCAGTCGCCTGGCCCGACCGTCTCCACGCCTGTCCGCGTGTGGAACAACCCGCTGGGCGAGAGCGGCCAAAACCCAAATGCGCTCGTGCATTACACCAACGGTCAAGGAACCGCGAGCTATGACGTCACGCACGACTTCCTGTACATCGGCAATTACAATGGTCCGACAATCCAAGTCTATGCCACAGCGCACTCGATGACCAATTCTTCAGTTCCGGCTGCGAACATCACGTTGACGATCAATGACCCCAACGTCGTGGGCACGCCGCGCGCGTTCGAATTACTCTACGATTCCATCCACGACCGTTTGTTCGCAAGTGACTATGGCGCGGTGGTGGCACAGTTCGACAATTTCGGATCGCAGGCCCAAACCGCGGTGACAAGTCACACGAACCCGACTATTCCCGCCAGCCGCGAGCTTTCCGCGCTATTCGCGCCGTTGGGTCTGGCCTATGATGCGACCAACGACAATCTCTACGTCAGTGAGCATCATCTGGTTAACGGCCAGACGATCGGTCGCGTAGACGTGATCCACAATGCAAGTACTATGAGCGGGCCCGTGGCGCACAATCAGATTATCAACGGGTTTACGAGCGGACCGACTGGCATGACGTACGACGGTGTGCGCGACCTGCTATTCGTCTACGACGGATCCGTCATCTGGGTCATACCCAACCCCGAAAACGCGAGCGGCAACGTCGCCAGTATCAACAACCACCGCGAGATCGGTGACGCAAGCGTCAGTCTGGCAGGCTTCGGGATCACGGTCGACACGACGCACTAGCGGTTTGGCGCGAATACATTCGCGCCCGCTACATTCGCCCATGTAGTTCGCGCAAATTTATTCGCGCTACAACCCGAGCTGGCGCGCGATGACCATGCGTTGGACTTCGTTCGTCCCTTCCCCGATCTCGTTGATCTTGCAGTCGCGCCAGTAGCGCGACACCGCGTATTCATCCATGAAGCCGTATCCGCCGTGGATCTGCACGGCGGCGTTCGCGCAACGGCGCGACACCTCACCCGAGAAGAGCTTCGCCATGGCCGCAGCGGTGGCAAAATCGCGACCCTGGTCCTTCAGCCACGCGGCTTTGAGCACCGCGTTCCGTGCGAGTTCCACTTCGACCGCCATGTCGACGAGTTGGAACTGCACCGCCTGGAACTTCGCGATCGCCTGGCCGAACTGGAAGCGCTCGCGCGCATATTTCGAGGCCGCATCGTAGCACGCTTGCGCGAGGCCGACCGAGAGCGCTCCCACGCTGATGCGCCCCCCATCGAGGATGTCGAGAAACTGCTTGAAACCGCGGCCCCGCTCGCCGAGCAGGTTCTCCGCCGGGACTTCGGCGTTATCGAAATGCAGCTCGCGCGTATCGGAGGCGCGCCAACCCATCTTCTTATACGGGGGCGCCTGCGTGTAGCCTGGAGTGTCTTGGCTCACGATCACGTTGCTGATCTCCGCCCGGCCATTTCCCGCGCCGGTGACCGCCGTGATGGTCACGCCGCCGGTCATCTGCGTGCCCGCGTTGGTGATGAAGCACTTGGTGCCGTTGACGACCCAGCGACCATCGCGCAGTTGCGCCGTCGTCTTCGTCGCGCCCGCGTCCGATCCGGCTTGCGGCTCCGTCAAACCAAACGCCCACAGACGCTCGCCTCGCGCCAGCGGCACGAGAAATTTCTGTTTCTGCTCCTCGCTCCCGAACGAGAAGAACGGTTGCGAGCCCAACGACACGTGCGCCGCCATCGTGATGCCGACCGACGCGTCTGCGCGGCCGATCTCCATCACCGCCAGCGCGTACGACACCGTGTCCGCGCCTGCGCCGCCGTATTTCTCAGGAAACGGTAAACCTAATAGTCCGAGCTCGCCCATCTTGCGCACCGTCGCGAGCGGGAACTCCGCTTTGGCATCCCATTCCTGTGCGTGCGGAGCGATCTCACCTTCCGCGAACTCGCGGCACAGATTTGCGACGTCTTGTTGTTCTGTCGTCAAGTCGAAGTCCATGCGCGTCCCTTAGGCAAGCCGCGTGAAGGTTCCCCACCTCCTGCGGGGGCGCCCCGCCGCGGCGGCGAACCGAAAATCTCGATGGCCATGTCTTGGGCCGCGACCATACCAGGCGCGGCGTGATCCTTTTCCGAGACGTCAGTCTCGTCTACCCCAATGGGGTCCACGCACTCACCGAGATCTCGCTCTCGGTCGCGCGCGGCGAGTTCCTCTTCCTGGTCGGCAGCACGGGGCAAGGCAAGTCGAGCCTGCTCAAATGCATCAACCGCGAGGTCCGGCCGACCGAAGGCGCGGTCGAGGTGGACGGTCAGAACCTCAACACGCTGCGCGACGGCGAGGTGCCGTATCTGCGGCGCAAGCTCGGCGTCGTCTTTCAAGACTTCAAACTGCTGTA
>JAJPHJ010000001.1 GCA_021325335.1 Pseudomonadota bacterium
ATTTTTGCGGGCGGGTTTGCGTTGGAGGCGGCAACCCGAGTGTGCGGCGGTGGCGGCCTTGACGAGATCGAGATCTTGGACTTGCTCGCCTCGCTGAGCGACAAGTCGCTAGTGGTCGCCGACACCTCGGGGAAGCAGGAGCGCTATCACCTGCTGGAGTCCACGCGTGCATATGCCCTGGAGAAACTCGACACGGCCGAGCGCGAACGCTTGGCTCGCGCGCACGCCGAGTATTTCAGCGCGCTGGCGCACGAAGCGGACGAACGCTACGGCACGGGCTCAACGTTCGGCTGGTTGGCGGATGTGGAACGAGAGCTTGACAATTTCAGGGCTGCGCTGGAGTGGGGGCTGACTCAGGGACACGATGCGGTGCTTGTCGCTGCTATCGCCGGCGGGCTGGAACAATTCTGGTATCGGAACGGTCTTGCCGTCGAGGGCGGGTATTGGATCGAGCGGGCGCTCGAGCGTACGGAGAGCGCTGGACAGCCGCTTATCGTGGCAAGACTCCTGTACGCACAGTCATGGCTTTTACCTGCCAAGCGAGCTCTTAAGGCTGCTGAACGAGCTGTCAACCTCTATGAATCTGCAGGTGACCGCCGAGGCGCTGCGCATGCGCGAGCGACAATAGCATTCAGGCTGAACCAGGCTGGACGGTTAAACGAGGCGGACGAAGCGATAACGCAGGCGCTCGCCGTGATGCAAGAATATAATGATAAGCACGGCATCGCCAAGTGTTTGCGATACAAAGGAGCTATTACAGGTAGCAGAGGTGCAAGGGCCGAGGCGCGAGCTTTCTATGATAAGTCGCTTGCTATCCTGAGGGAGATCGGGGACGAAATCGGGTTGAGCCTTGTTCACTCCAACGTTGCAGAGGTAGAGTTTGCAGAAGGGCACGCGCAGGAAGCACTAAAGGCAGCGGCCGATGCGCTTGCGTTGCATCGCGCATTAGACAAGAACGCCTCAGCTACTTCCAGTGCCAACAGAGCCGCTTATCAGATCGCGCTGAATGACTTAACGGGAGCGCTCGCATCGGCGCGAGAGTCTCTTCGCCTCGCACGCGAAGTTCAAAACGCGTATACGACCGCGATCTCGCTGCAACATTTTGCCTCCTTCGGGGCTCTCCAGGGAAAGATTCAAAGCGCCGCACAGCTTTTGGGGTACGTCGATATGCAGTACAAAGAGCTTGGTGCTACGCGCGAACCTACTGAGAAGTGGTGCTACGATAAGACAATGGCTGCGCTGCGCAAACGTCTCAGCGACGCCGAGGTAGAGAAACTCTCGACGGAGGGCGCGGCGTGGTCAGAAGATCGGGCGGTCGAAGAGGCGCTCAAAGTATAGCATAAGTGTAGCATAAGGAGCGGATATCGGCAGACTTTTACGGACGTCGGCAGAATATGCACCCCTCCTCAGAACACGATAGGACGGACGCTTGCAGACGTCCACGGACAAAGGTGAAGCGAATCTGAACATGCCTGTCACGCAGGAGGTCGTCGGTTCGAGCCCGATCAGCGTCGCCAGTTAGAAGCCCGTGAAACAACACTTCACGGGTTTCAGTATTTTGCTCACTTGTCGGAAGCAGATCGGGGCCGCCGGGCGCTCTTAGTACGATTCTGGAGATGCTTTCTCCGGGCTCCCCGCAAACTCGATACGGGTCAGGTAAAGCTCTACATTCTAATATTTGAGTTACTTGCAGAACGATCGGAGTAACAATATGGCACAAGGTAACCTTGAACTGATGCGAACGCTCGACGACGCGTGGAATGGGCAAGACTGGGATACGTTTGAAAAGCGCCATTCGACCGACACCGTCGTCTCTTGGCCCGGTCAGCCTGAACCGACTCTGGGCCGTGCGAATCATAAAGCGGAATCGATCGAGTTCTTCAAGACGTTTCCAGACAATCACCTCATTAACCATCCGTACAAAGTGGAAATCGCCCAAGGCGACTGGACCTGCACCGTTGCCGATTTCACTGGTACGATGAAAGGTCCGATGAAAGGAGCCGACGGTAAGATGATCGCGGCTACCAACAAAGGCTTTCATATCGAGTTTTGTACGGTCGCCCACTGGGTCAATGGTGAGATCGTCGAAGAGAAGTTATTTTATGATCTGGTTGGATTGCTCAAGCAAATCGGCGTTGCCTAAGGTTACGGCGCCGCCAGACGAAAGGATCGTCAATGGCAGAGATACTTCCAGCGATTTTCTTTGGACATGGCAATCCAATGAACGCGGTCCTCAATAATCACTATACGGAGGGATGGCGACGTATCGGTGCTCAAACCGCAAAGCCTCGGGCCATTCTTGCCATCTCGGCTCATTGGTTCGTACCGGAAACCGGGGTCACGGTGAGCACGGCGCCGCGAACTATCCATGATTTTGGGGGCTTCCCGCGAGAACTCTACGGGATCCAGTACCCTGCGCCGGGCGATCCAGAACTCGCCCGCCGGGTTCAAAAGATGCTCGCACCCTTGGAGGTGAGGCTCGACACCTCGTGGGGGCTCGATCATGGAACGTGGTCCGTGTTGCGTCACGTGTACCCAGACGCGGACACGCCTATCGTGCAACTTAGCATCGATGAGGCCCAACCACCTTCGTTCCATTTCGAGATCGGCCGCAAGCTTGCGCCGCTGCGGGAGGAAGGTGTGTTAATCATTGGCAGCGGTAATTTGGTGCACAATCTCCATGCATATGCGTGGGGACGTCACGTTCAAGAAGCGTTCGATTGGGCGATCCGCTTCGAGACCGAAGCAAAGGGGCTGCTGCTGGCCGGAGACCACAGGCCTCTCATAAACTACGAGACGCTCGGGAAGGAGGCACTGCTTTCAGTTCCGACGCCGGACCACTATTTGCCGCTGCTTTATGTGATCGGAACGAGGCAAGGTGGCGATGCGATCACATTCCCCGTCGAAGGCGTCGATGGCGGATCCATTTCGATGCTAACGGTGCGCGTTGGGCCGGAGGCGCCGTAATGATTCTATGCGCGCTTCACCCTGCCAAGAGTCGGTTCGCCAAGCACTTTCGCTGCGGAGCCTAAACCATGTCCAAAACGATTTCAGACGGCACGGCGCACAAGTTGCCGACAGACTTGCGGAAAGCTCTATCTTCTGATGCCAAAGCATTGGCAGCTTGGGAAGATATTACGCCACTTTCGCGCAACGAATGGATTTGCTGGACTATCTCCGTTAAGACCAAGGAGAAGAGGGAGGAGCACGTCCACAGGGTCGTCTCGGAACTTAAGGACGGGATGCGCCGACCTTGTTGTTGGTACGGCTGCGTTCACCGCAAGGATAAGGCATTAAGCCCTTCGCAGAAATTTGTACTCAACAGAAGAGCTGGAAAATAACAGGCGCCGACGACACCCAACCTCAACGGCCAGTAGTGGGCGACGCGCTCGTTCATGGCCGCCCGAGAAATCTCATGTAAAATGCTGCGAAGACTAAAACGATCCCAACGTTCGCCATCAGCCGTTCCCAGAAGCGGTCTCTGAAGAATGCGAAATCTACAGCGACTATTACGATTACCATCGCCACCACGTAAAGCGTGATAGCTGCTTGTCTCCCCATTACAGCTAAGCCCGCATTCACCCGATCTCGGGTTTCCCGAATATGTCGAGCAACAACGGGATCGTACTCAGGGCTCCGACCGCTACTAATGCCCAACCGACACCTGTGCGGGCGTGGCGTTCAAGTTTGTCGGCAACCAGAAGGCCTAGTCCAAACCCAAGCGCTCCGCGAGTGCCGGCAATGAGCATGATCTCGGGGGTTGTCAGTGCGCGTTGCTTCATAAGGAGATGATTCCCGTTTTCATGGTGTTTTAAGCGCTCGTGCGTAGACTGCCATCAGGGGAGACCGATTGTGGGCGTGCCCTCTCCTCAGGCATCAAGAGACGAGCGTTTGCATGAAAAAGGCGTTGACCATTAAGACTGTCGTGGGCGGGGCACTTGCCTCGGCTTTTCTCTCGATCGCAGTGGGCTGCGGTGGCGGCGGAGGTGGTTATGGAGGCGGCGGAACGATTGCGCCACCACCAGCCTCGCCGACTCCCGCGATGCCTACAATACACCTCAATCTCTTCGGAACAGCCAATGGCGTCTTCAAAGACGGGACCTTCGGCGATGTCACGGGCTTCACACAACAGAGGCATGCCCAGGTTCTTGGCCTCCCCCCCGGCACGCAGGTGATCATCACGAATAACGACTCGGTGGCGCACACGTTCAACGTGTTCTCAGCGTTTCCGACCCCGGGGCCGCAGAGCACCGCGACCGTGCCCAATGGCGGTGTTCTCGGGGTGGGCTACCAAAGCGGCCCGATTCAACCAGGCAACAGCACAGGTGTGTTGACCGTGACCAACACGACCGGCGATCTGTTCATCATCTGCGGCATTCACTACATTTCGAACGGCATGCGCGACGGCATGATCGTCCAAGTAGGAGCAACGCCGGGGCCGCAAGCAACGCCCGCGCCCGCTCCAAGCGGCATGTGCAAGGGGTACGGCTGCTGAGTTCTCCGCGCGAGCTTTCGGCTTGAACTAACCTCGCGGGTGCCTCAGAAGTCGGTCAAGCTGCGCAACGGAAAGCTCACCCGCAGCGCATTGAGCACTGCGACGACATCGATCAATTCTTGGGCAATCGCTCCGGCGATCGGCGGCAGAAATCCCGCCACGGCGGCGAGCATGCCGACCACACTCAGTGCTATGCCTCCGATGGCGCTTTGCAGCGCGATGGTGCGCATGCGAGCGCCGACATGCAGCACTTCGTCAATCTTTCCAAGCGAAGGTTCTAAGATAGCGGCATCTGCAGCCTCTGATGTAATCTCGTTGGCTTGCCCAAATGCGAGACCCACGGTCGCGGCTTGCATCGCAGGCGCGTCGTTCACACCATCACCAATGAAGAGGGTGGGTGCGCGTCGAGTATATCCCGCCACAATTGCAACCTTATCTTCCGGTGATTTCCCAAAGTACGTCTCCGAGATTCCGACGCGCCCTGCGAGATAAGAGACTTCCGCCTCACGATCGCCGGAGAGCAGCACGATCTTCGTCACGCCGTGTCGCGGAGAAAGATGGCTTATGAACGAGCGGCTTTCATGGCGCGGCTCATCACGAAAACGCAGCAACGCAGCGAAGGCTCCATTAATGAAGACAAGAGATTCAAGCCCGGCCTGCGTCGGCGTGAGCTCCGTAGGTATTTCCCGGCCGTGGCGGGTGATTGTCTGCCGGCTTGTGATCTCCACTGCCGCATCGCCCACCGTGCCACGCAGGCCCTCGCCCGGAACTTCGCTGATAGAGGTGACCGTTTCAAGCCGCAACCGCGCCTCCTTAGCAGCGTTGAGAACGGCTACGGCAAGCGGATGCTTAGAATACTGTTCGAGGCAAGCAGCCAGTCGCAGAACATCGTCCCGTTTAAAGCTACCTGCACAGCTCATCTCGCTCAACGAAGGCTTGCCATACGTTAAGGTACCAGTCTTGTCGAGGATAACGGTTCGGCATGTCGCGATGCGTTCCAACATCGCTGGGTTCTTCACGATGATGCCGCGCCGAGCCGCAAGCGATATCGCGCCCAAAATCGCGACGGGAATGCCGATGAGCAACGGACACGGCGTCGCGATGACGACCACCGCAAGAAACCGGTCCGCACTTCCGCTCAGGATCCAGCCTACGGCGGCTATGATGAGGGCGAGGGGAGTATACCAAGCGCCCAAGCGGTCGCCGAGCCGCTGCAGGCGCGGGCGATTGGCTTCGGCCTCTTGCATGACGCGCATGATTCTTGAGTAGCGCGAATCGACCGGCAACTTCGTAGCACGGATAGTCAACGCCGCATCGCCGTTAATCGATCCTGAGAGAACCTGCGCGCCGCTCACTTTCGGCATTTGATACGGCTCGCCGGACAGATACGATTCATCCATCCAACCATGGCCTTCACTGACCACGCCGTCGACCGGACAAAGCTCGTGAGGGAAGACCACGAGCACGTCACCCACCCTGATCTCGTTTAGGGTGATGTCGACGATACTGGACGCTTCTCTTCTGTGCGCGACGCTTGGCATCCGGCGCGAAAGCGCTCCCAGAATCGACGACGCCCGCCGCGTTGCGTATTGTTCTAACGCCGTGCCCCCGGACAACATGAGGACGACAATGCACGCGACGAGGTATTCACCGAGGAGGACGGCGGTAGCAATCGAGATGCCGGCGAGCAAGTCTGAACCAAATTCTAAAGCGACCAACCTGCGCACGAGTCCGATGATCACAGGTATGCCGCCAAGGATGAGAACCGCGTATAAGGGCAGCAGGGAGAGTGCGGGTGGCAGACCTGCTGCAAAGCGCAGGATCAAATGCACGATGATGCCCGCGAGTGCCAACATGGCAATGTAGGTATCAAATGACCGCTGCGGTATCATGGGCCGTTATGACATGCGTCGCCGCGCTGTAGCGTCACCTTTGTCTCAATTCGATAGGTGTCGCACTTGTTCTTATGATGTCCCGCGGCGACCGCACATGTCGCAACTCGGTTCTCAAAACCGGAGATAGGCCTTCACAAGATTGTCATAGCCGGACCGTAGCATGACCATCATGGCGGCAATTGACCGGTTCCTACCATGCCCGCAACTTCACGACGTTGACTACGTCGACGTTGGCGCGCCAAGATCGCGGACCTGGGAAGCAATGCGCCATCTCGACTTTGGTCGCTCACCCGTGGTGCGAGCGCTTTTCGCTCTGCGAACGGTGCCCGACCGCCTTCACGATCGTCAGGTGGTGGACTCAAGTTGGGGAATCGATGATATCACGGCAAACAAGAGTGGTTTCCAAATCCTGGACGAGCTGACCGAAACGTCGATCACCGTTGGAGCCATCGGCAAGGTCTGGAAGCCGGAGATCGAGTTCGCCCCAATTCCAACCGATCGGTTTGCTGCATTCGACCAGCCAGGTTGGATCAAGGTCGCCTGGGAGTTACGCTGCGAACCGCGTGGCGAGGCGGTGACCCGCGTCAGCGTCGATCTACGGGTGACGGCAACAGACCCCGATTCGTGGCGACGTTTCAGGAAGTACTTCTTGCTCGTCGGCCCGTTCTCGCATTTTATTCGTCGTCATCTGCTTGCATTGCTCGTGCGGGAGCTCGGCGGACCCAGCGAGGCGGAGCAAAAACAGCGCCTTCCGGGTGATGAGTTACTCCCGGATGCAAGCGACCAAGTAACCTATGGCGTGACGATCGCAGCTCGACCCGAGTCTATTTGGCCTTGGCTCGTGCAAATGGGTTGCGGCCGAGCAGGCTGGTACAGTTGGGACATCCTCGACAACGCCGGCGTGCCAAGCGCTCGTGAAATAATTCCGGAGCTTCAATCGCTGCAAGTCGGCGACGTTGTGCCCTGGGCTCCTAAGAGCTCCGATGGCTTTGAGGTTCTGCAGTTGAATCCGCCAACGTCAATAGTCTTAGGGGCGTTCGTGGACGTAGAGACCGGACATCAGGTCCGGTTCGGGGCGCAGCGGCCGGCGCACTATTTTCAAGATACCTGGGCTTTCGTGCTGGAGCCGATCAACGGCGCTACGCGGTTGCACGTGCGTAATCGCACGGCATCTTCCCGGGAGGGTTTTAGCAGTCGAGCGCTGATGCGCGCGATGCCGCTTATCCACCATTTCATGGAAACCGCGCAATTGCGTCACTTGCGCGACCGCGTGGAAGCAGCTGAAGCCCGGGCGGCAAAGACAGCCCACCCATAATTCTTCTCACCGTCATTGGTCAGCGAGACAGAATTCGCCGCAAGAGCTGCGTGCTGATCTCAATCGTGACCGGCGAGCCGCGAACGATCGCTGGAATCTCAGCATTGTAGCTCTGATCTTGGAAGATCGAATCGGCGTGCACTGTCACGCCCGTCACGCCCACGCTCAAGGAGACGGCACCCGATCCCGTCATTGCCGCGGGCAGCGCCGCTTGCACCGCATTTTCAAACTTGTCGGTGTCCAGGTCGACGATCCGCACCTGGCATTTCCCCAGCAGATGACTGGTGATGATCGCCCCGATCGTTGCGCCGATCGAGAAGGCGAACCACAGGGGAAGCACGGTGGTCAATATCTTGCGTCTCATGATGTTGAGAATCGGCCGAGTTGGCCGCGGCTTTACTCGAGAAGGTTAGCCCCTTCGTTCGAGCAAAGGCGGCGCCGATGAAAAAGATCAATACGAACGAGCTTGAGGAACTTACGTGGTCGTCGCCGTCGGGTAAGTTCGCCGGTGCGGGAAAGCAAGTCTCAGCGGCGCTCGGGCGCGATCCGAATTCGACCGACCTCATGGAGCGCCATCC
>JAJPHJ010000125.1 GCA_021325335.1 Pseudomonadota bacterium
CCCTCCCAAACCTCAGGCACCTCGACGGATAGGACCGGCCGTTTTGTCTTCCTGTCGCTGATCCCAGACACGTACACGGTTTCCGCAGCGAAGGACGGATACGAGACCGCACGCATTTCGGGCATCAGCGTGTTTGCCGACCAGAACCAAAACGTGGTCGTCAGCATGCAGCCGGCCGCGAAGAGCTTGGGCACCGTGCGCGTCACCTCGCGATCGAACTTGAGCCCGGTGAAGCCCGGCACGACGACCGACGTCTATTCGGTCAATGCCGCGATGACGCGAGCGGCTTCGACGCTCGGCGGCGGCGGCGGCCTGAACAACGCGTATTCAGCAATCGCCTCCATGCCGGGCGCTTTCGTCCCTCCCAACCAGCTCGGTGTGAATCAGACGGTGTACATCAGGGGCGGCTATTACGATCAGATCGGCTATGAATACGACGGCGTGCCCATGAATCGCTCGTTCGACAACTACCCGTCGCACTCGGCCTCGACGCTCGGCCAAGAAGAGCTGCAGATCTACACCGGTGGCGGCAGCGCCAGCTCGAATGCGACCGGCTTGAGCGGCTTCATCAATCAGGTCGTCAAGTCAGGGACGTATCCAGGCTTCGTCACCGCCTCCGCTCGCGTGGGCTCCCCGACTTTTTACAACGATCTGTCAGTGGAACTCGGCGGGGCCACGGACAATCGGTTGTTCTCTTACTACGTGGGAGTGAGCGGCTACAACCAGAACTACCGCTACTTGGACAACGGCAACGGCGCCTCGGTCGTCAACGAATTTCCATCGACCTACCCGAGCAACGTCACGACGTTCCTACCCTTCTGGCCCGCGGTCTATCCCACGTGCGACCCGAGCAATCCCCTCCTCTATACAAATCCGGCCACCTCTTTTGTGAACAGCGACCCCGGCTGCTTCAGCTATGTCGGGCCGAACATCGACTTCCCATCGACCATCGTGGGCCGCGAAAGCATCGGCAATTTTCATTTCGGGTTGCCCCACAAGCGCGATAATCGGCGCGACGACATCCAATTGCTCTACGCCAACTCTAGCCAGTTCTTGCAATATTACAGCAGCATTCAAGATGCCGGCCCGCTGCTGCCCGCGCTTCAGAATCCCAACACGAACGCGGGACCGCTGGCGTATAACCCCGTGGTGTGGCCCGATTTCTACACCTACGCGGCGGGAACCCCATTCCTCGGGCTCGCGAACGCGCCGGTGATCGGCTATGCGTTTCCCGGATCGCCTACCAACCGCTGTATCAATCAAACGGGGTGGGTCGATTTTGTGCTGCCTATCCCAAACAGCTGCCCCATACTTCAAAGCCCTCCATTTAACGTGGGAACCGCGCAGATTCCCGCGAGTTACCGGGATGGCCGGTGGGATGCGGCGAGCGTGGTCAAAGCACAGTACCAAGACAACATCTCCGACTCTTCGTACCTGCGAGCGTTCGGATATATCTTCTACTCGAATACGAACAGAAGCGGCGCGATCGAAGACGGCATCACCGGCCTCAACGGTTCTGTGAATTTGGGCGGCACGAACTACGATTACGAGATCGGAGCCCACACACGTGGGGGCCAGCTCCAATACGCGAACCAGATCTCGTCGAAGCACGAGCTCGTGGCGACGCTGAACTACGTCGAATCGAGAACCCTGCGCTACTATAACTTCAACAACTTTAACACCGGCACGCAGCAGGTCAGCAATTTGACGAACGGCCAGCAATGCTTTTCTGCGGATGACGGTTCCGTTCAGCCTTGCAACGATCCGATATCACAAGGCGACTTTGAGCTTCCGACCAGCGGCGAAAACGTGACGTGCGCGGGCGGCCCCGACACGCCTATTCCGGCAGCCGCATGTGCGGCCGGTGCAGCGTGGCGACTTACCTTCACGGGGAATCAAGGCGAGGTCAACTCGATCAAGCCGGAGCTCGGCAACGCCTCGGTCAGCGATGAATGGAAACCGAACGAAAAGCTCGACGTGACCGCGAGCCTTCGCTTTGATCGAGACGAGTACGTAATCACGCCGGTGAACACGCCGGACAAGAACTTCTGGTATACCGCGGCGCAAAAGGAGTTCTGTTACGACCCGGTCACGTTCCAGCCCGCCCTCGTTCCGGAACCGCCACAGGATCTACGCCGCGTGGATCCGTTCGTCGGCTTTGACTGCCCAGGAACGGGCGCGCCTTTCTTCTTGCCTAGGCAGACCGTGCACCCGGATGGCAAGAACGGGCACATCCTGCTCAGCGATGTAGTTCCCTCGAGCTATACCCAGACCTACTTCCAACCGCGTCTCGGTGCCACGTTCACCCTGGACCCGAACACGGTGCTTCGCGTTTCTGCAGGTCGCTTCGCCCAAGAACCGCAGAACTACGAGGTCGAATACAACAGCTTGGAGCCCAACTTGGCGGCAGAGCTGATCGGCTTCGTGCAGTTCGGCTACTTCACGCCGTTCCACCCGGCGCAGGCGCAATTCTCCAACAACTACGACGCCTCTATCGAGCACCAATTCCCGGGGACCGATCTCGCTTTCAAACTCACGCCGTACTTCCGCTGGGCTACGAACCAACTGTACGAGACCGTAAGCATCCCCACACTGTTCGGCGTCTCGCCGTCGTTCAATTCCGGCACGGAACGCGTGGACGGCGTCGAGCTCGAGATCACGAAGGGAGATTTCAGCAAGAACGGGCTGTCAGGTTACTTCTCGTACACGTACACCAACGCGGCAGAGAAATGGAACAACTATGCGGGCGTGCCGATCAACGCAGTCGACCCATATAATGAAGACATCCAAAACTTCAACGCGCTGACCAAGGCTGGCGGCGGAGCGCCGTGCTACGAGAGCAGCGGTGACGCAACACCCGCCGTCTGCGACCCCATCACAGATCCTTCGGCGATCCGCAATCCCTACTACAACATGTCGCCGCAGCCGCTCTTGGACAAGAACGGGTGGTACACGCCGGGTCTCGACTTCCCGTACATATCCCCAAACACGTTCGCCACCGTGCTCAACTTCCGCGTGAACAAATTCTCCATCACGCCGGCGTTCTTGCTCAACGAGGGGGCCACGTACGGCACGCCCGCGGATTTCCACGGCCTCGACCCGCGGACGTGCTCGGCCAATCAGGGCTCCTCTGGAAGCAACATCCCAGGCGCGACGGACCCCTTTGCGCCGGACTATACTTCGTGCGGCCATGCGGTCGTCGGAGCGAGCGGTTCGACGCCGGGCTATCTGTGGGTCCCGAACCCGTACACCGGCACGTTCGACACCTTCGGCCAGTTCCGCCAGCCGTGGCAGTTCAACATGGGCGCGCAGATCCAGTACGATATCAGCCCGCGGACCACGGCCAACCTCACCGCGGTCAATCTCGTGAACAGCTGCTTCGGCGGCTCAAGCGAACCATGGACGAAGGCCTATCCGCCGAACTCACAAGTCTGCGGCTACACCTACAACAAGTTCTTCATCAGCAATTTCTTCAACGGCCCGAGCCCGGGCAACGTCGCCTCGAACGGCGTGCCGCTGAACAAGTACTTCACGGTGCCGTTCGCGCCGGCATACGGCGACGTCAACTCGTTCAACGTGCCGCTTCCGCTGCAACTCTTCTTCCAGCTCCAGTTCAAGATGTAGAACTCTGCGGCCGCCGGCCTATTTCATATGACAGGTACCGTGCTGAAAGTACCTGTGGATAACGCCTTTCACCGCGGTCGAGCGCCAATGAGTTTTGCGACGCATGGCCAAAGCAATCGTCAATGCGTGCATTCACTATCATAGAAGCGCTTATCGCTATGACGGTTCTTCTCATCGCGGTGCTCGGGATGTTATCTGTTATACCCTTCGGGTTCTCGGGCGCCCAGACCAACTCGATCCAGATCCAGGCGGTGTCGGTTGGTCAGCAATACCTCGAGCAAGAAAGGTTCTCCAAGGCAAGCGGTAACGCGTTGGTCATGCCGAGCGCGACCACCGCGCCCATCGACGCAGGACAGTCATTCATGTCGAACGGAGTTCCGGCGGCCGCCCCAGGCGTGTTCACGGTGACCCCGGACCGATGCGTCACCACAAAAAACGCGGGCCTATTCGTGAGCGTGTATTCATGCGCCGTCACCATTTCGTGGACGCAAAGCAACGCGACGCATTCCGTCACGGTACAGAGCTATGTCGCGGCGAAGTAGCTCGCGGCGGCGCGGCTACAGCTTGGTAGAGCTGCTTTCGATCGTCGTCGTCTTGGGCTTGGTACTCACGCTGGTCGCGGCGATCATCGGGCCGCTGTTGCGCTCGCAACACCAGACCCAAGCCAAAGTCGACACCGTGCAGGCTGCGGCTATGGCGCTCTATAGGGTCGAGCGCGATCTGCGCAACACCGAATTGACCTCCATCTACGCGTGCACGACGACCGGCACGCCGACCTGCACGCAGCCGACGGCGCTCACAGCGACGTCGGCCATTGTCGTGGCTTCCGCCTACCAGCAAGGCACTGGGGCGTTCCAATTCAATGCCACGGACGGCAAGCCCGACTGGCAGGGCGCGACCGTCTACTGGGTCGACTCGTCCGGCAATCTCAAAGTCGCTTTCGATGCAACCGTCGGGACGCCCGGCACCCCAGTGAACGCGACACAAGCAGGTCAGGCCGTCACCGATGAGCTCGCAAAGGGCTTGACGATCGCCCGCTTCGTCCAGCAGATTTCCCTGGGGATCCCGTTGACGCAAAACGTGGCCAATTTTCAAATGCAAGCCCAAAGCACGGTGAGCGGAGCCCCTAACGAGACGACCTTCCAAACCGATGTTGAACCGAGGAATGACTGATATGCAACGCTTGAGACCATGCAGTGCACGTCACGACCGAGGCATCGCTCTGATCATGGTGCTGTTTTTGGTCGTGATTTTGATCCTCGTAGCGGTCGTGGTTCTTTCGATCGCCTCATCGTCGGCGAACGACACGTGGGGCGTGCAGACGAAGAATCAGACCTTCAACGCCGCCGAGGCGGGGGTTGAGTATGCTCAGTGGAGCATCGACCAAAACCTCGCGCTCCAAAGCGGCGGCACCGGTACCGTGAACAGCAACGGGTACAACTACAATTGGTCGGTCGTCGGCAATCAGCTGAGCACGACGCAGTCGAAGAGCTACACGGATGCAAATCCGCGCATCGGCAACATCACCGTTCCCGGAGGGATGGCAGTCCTTGCAGGATGGGCTTCATCTCCCACCGGCGGCCGCACCGTGTACGTCGAAGAAGTCGTAGCAACGGCCGCGCCGACAAATCTCACTCCGGGTGCCATCATCTGCGGCAAGACGGGGCAGATCGATCACCAGCAGATCACCGATACGTCGGGCAACAACGGCGCAGACATCCATTGCGGGACCATTGTGGCGAACGGTGGAGGTCAGCACCCACAGGGCAAGACCTATGCGACTGGCACCATCAATCAAATCTTTGGAGTGGACGGCAAGGCGCACATCAACGCTACGCCGCCCGTATTCCTCACCGCCGCGCAACTCGCGGCCATTCAAAGCACCACGCTCGCCGGATCCAAAAGCGGCGGCTCGAACTATTATACGTCCGGAGACTTCAACGGCGGCACGATCGGCACGAGCGGATCGAATTGCGTGGCCTACATCGGCGGCAGCATCGTGCTGCACGGCAACGGCAACATCACGAACTATTGCACAACGACCGTTGTGATGGGCGACGTGACCATCGGCGGCAACGCGACCTATCAAGCGCTGCCCGCTAGCGCAGGGCACGTCGTGTACGTGTTTGGCACGGGTGGAACGACGCTTCAAGGCACGCCCACGACCGTGGGATTCTTCTATGTCGCTAACTCGGACGTCACCATCAATGGCGGAGGCAACGGGAACTTCACGGGTTCCGTGATCACCCCGAACAACGTGACGATGAACGGCGGCGGCACCTCGGCGTTCTACTACAATAGCACCCAAACAGCGCCGCCGGTACCCAACCTCTACGTCGTGCCCCTGTCGCAGTGGGACTACTAGAGTCGACCAAGGACTCGCCCCGCTGTAATTCGGCTCACACTCACGGCAAAAGGCGCGACGTCTTCGAAAAGCCTCCGTTACTAAGAGCAACGGGGGTACATAGCCATGGAGACAACCAGAGAGCGGGCGTGTGCGCATAGGGCTTTGGCGGCTACGGCGCTCGCTGCCGCGTTGACGATCTTCGCCGTGAGCCGCGCCTCATCTGAAACGGCCGGGCAGATCTCCACTCGCAACATCATCCTCGGCGCAGCCGTAGTCACGGCCGCGGTAGTCCTGTCTGAGGATTACTACCATGCGCCGGGTACGATCGTCGGGCGCACGCAAGACGGCGGCGTCGTCTACATCGACGGCCGGGTCGTGTTCCCCGGCGGCATCGTGGTTTTCTTGAGCAACGACGGTCGGCGTCTGTGCGACTATTACGGGGATGAGGACCGCTGTGGGCTACACGCCAGAGGCTTTGTCTGGCGCCATATAGGCGAGTCCGAGTGGCACGGCGAGGGTCTGCACCGCGGCTGGTATCAAGGACACGGCAACCCCCACCATGACCAAGACAACGACGGCGGCTAAGGGCAGCTCGGGGTCGTCGCGCCGGGCGGAGCGACGTAGGGATTCGCCGGTGAATAGTACGGCGGCTTAGCGCCGTCGACGTCGACGAAATAGGTCGGCGCGCTCGCGCACCAAGTGTTGAAGTTCACCCGCTCTCCCTCCCGGTCCAGCAAGGTCACCCTGATGTCTCGCGCCGCGAACGGCTTACCGCGAGCGATCGGCGTCTTCCTCGTCAAGCGCAAGAGCAGAGCTTCGCCAGTGTGATGCTCGAGCATGAGCGTGCCGATGCCTTTGCGATCGATGACGATCGCTGAACCTTCATTGATACCTACGCCGAGGACGGGATGCGGCGTTTGGGCTTGCAGTCGCGCCAGGAACACCAAAGCGCGTCCGACCCGGTTGCGCGTTACGAGGTGCGTGTCGGTGATGACGTTGCGCAATGGCGGGAAGTGGAAAAGTCCATGCGTGAAGCTGATGATGGGTTCGTCCGGGTGCGCCATCGCGTTTGGCGTGCGCACTTCGACGTCATCGCCCACGGCATCCGCCGCGACCGAATCGTAGACGTACTCTCCTAGGATCGCAAGACCGGCACTGGTACCACCGACGACGCCCCCGCGGTCGTACAAGCGCTGCACCGCGGCGATGAGCGGCGATCCCTTCCACTTGACGTAGTGCGCCTGGTCGCCGCCAGAAAAGAACAAGCCTTGGGCGCGGTCTACGTAGGCCGCGGCGCGCACGAGGTCGTCAGGGGTGGCCCCTGGACCGATCGATATCGAGCGCACCGAGTTGAAAGGCGCGACCTTCATCAGGTAGTCGGTGTAGATATCCCCTTCTGATGCGGTCAGCACCACGACGTCGCCGCCGCGCGTGCCGTGTTTTCCAACGATCGTGTCGTGCATCCAGACAAAGGCGGAGTCCACCGTCGGGCCACCGCCCATGAGCAGCAACGCGGGGCCTCGCGGCTGCACGACGCTCGCACGCGGATTTCCCACCCGAGGATAGATCAAGAGCGGAGGGACCGGCGTCGGCGACGCGTCTGCGAAAGCGACGGCACGACGACCGTGCTGCAATGCACCCACCGCCGCAAGCAAAAGCAGCACGATCGTCGCGATCGAGAGAGTTCTTGTCCGCCACTTCATCGAGTGCCCTGTTCGGTTTTGCGGTCGCAAATCATTCGCAGGAAAATCTCGCGCGCGTCAGTGAATGCGACAACGTGCGAATGAGAAACGCAGAGCATCATGGGACCTTGCTTGGGGGTCTGTTGATCGCCGTCGGCGCGACGCTGATCGTCCAAAGCGTGACCGTGGCCGCAACGCCCGCACCCAAGGGCACCGAACCCCCGGGCCTTGGCTCAGGTCGGCTGGCCGATCGCAGGTTCGAAGTACGCACGGCTCGAGGCAGCGGTGCGGCGCTGTACTTCGGAAACGGCTCGCTGGAGGGCGACGGGCAGGCGACGCGCGCGATCATCGTGGTGCACGGCGTCTTGCGCAATGCGGACACGTACTTCGCGACCGGCCGAATCGTGCTCGCGAAAGCGCGAGCGGCGCATACGTTGCTCATCGCGCCTCAATTCGTCGAGGAGAGTGATTTGCGCGGACATGCGAACACCGCAGGAGTGCTCCGCTGGACCGGAGAGTGGCCGGGCGGCGCGGAAGCGGTGGCGCCCGCCCCCATCAGCACGTACGCGGTTTTCGACGCGATGATCGAACGGCTCGCCGATCGGTCGAGATTCCCGTCGCTGCGGCAGATCGTCGTCATCGGCCACTCGGCGGGCGGTCAGATCGTCCAACGCTATGCAGCAGTGGGTGTCGCACCCAGCGGCGTTCCGCGTTCAGGCCCCTCCGTGCACTTCGTCGTCGCCAACCCTTCGTCGTATCTGTATTTCGATACGTGGCGTCCGATCAAGGGGCGTGCCTGTCCGGATTTCAACGACTGGCGATACGGATTTTCGGGTGCGCCGCCCTATGTCACAGGCAACCCGGCCGAGCTTGAGAGTCGCTACGCAGGCCGCGACGTCACCTACCTGCTCGGCACGGCCGATATCATTCCGAACGAATGGGACTTGGACACGTCGTGCGCAGCAGAAGAGCAGGGCGCTTTCTGGTTCGCGCGAGGGAAAGCGTACATCGCGTACATGGGTGCGCGCAATCCTCGCGGCACGGCCCAGGACTACGCCTTCGTGGGCGGCGTCGGCCATGACAACCTGAAGATGTTCGCATCGCCCTGCGGCATTGCCGTGATCTTCGGGCGCTCCCGAGCGGCGTGCGCCGCCTACGGCAAGATCTGACCGAGGACACCAGGCAATGCTCGACCTCAAGCGCGTAATCCCGATCGTCGCTGCGGTGCTCGTCGGCTGCACGGGCCACGCAGGCACTGCGAAATCCGGCTTGCCCTCACAGCAGAGCTCAGCGGCCCAGCCCGAGCTGAAATGGGTGCAGTACACCGATACGGCCGAGGGCGCATTCTCGATGGACGTGCCCGCCGGGTGGCAAGTGCAAGGTGGCATGTGGCGTTTTGGCTATTTCGACGTGCGCTGGATGATGAGCGTTCGTTCCCTTGACGGTGCGATGATCGTCCGGGTGAGCGATGCTAGCGTGCCGGCATACGTGCTTCCCAGCGCCACGACCGGGAGCCAAGGCCAGGCGTACGTGAAGCCTCGCCAGTTCCAGATGATCGTCTCCGACTATCGCCCTGGCGTCGACTACGCGCGGCTGTACGCAGCACACCGCTTCAAGAGCACCTGCAGGATCCTCGCCCTCCAGCCCGGCGATTCGTGGCAACCCCAGATGCGCAATGCCATGGCAGACCTGCAAGGCGCGACCCGAGTCACGCAAGGAAGCGTCACCTATTCGTGTCAGAGCGCTGCCGGGCTGCGCATGGCGGTCGTCTATGCACGCACGGTGCAGTATCCGACGCAGTCCGGTGCGGGTTTTTGGCTCGTCTCCCCCGTCGTCAGCATACTCGCCGAGCCGCGCGAGCTTCCGACCGCGTATGCGGTGACCCAACACATGCTCGATAGCTGGCAGAAAAACCCGCAGTGGGTCGCCTATCAGAACCATTTGACCCAGGTCGGGCTGAGCGAGATCATGTCCAACTATCAGAACTTTTTGCAGCAGATGGCTGCCTACGACCAGGCGCGTCGTAGCGCGATGGACGCCCAGGTCGCCGGCTTCGAGTCGCGCATGAGCGCCCAACAGGCGCAAGTGTCCAGCTTCGGTGAGCTGCTCACCGGCTTGCAGGACGTGACCGATCCGCTGACGGGAACGAGCTCGCAAGTCTGGGCGGGCCCCAGGAGCAACTATTATGCGAACGGTCAGGGCGTGACGATCAACTCCGATATTTCGCCAGGCCCCGGCTTCCACCAGCTCGCGACGCCTCAATAGCCGCGCGCAAATAGACTTGCGCGACCTACATTACAGTTTGCGGGCTTTCCAGATATTCTCGGCCGGCCAGCGGCGAGCCCACTGCAGCGGCACGTACGCCGAGTAGGTCGTCGTCGCGTCGGGATCCGGCTGCAATTCGATAAGATCCTCGATGGTCAACCCATTCTTGCGCAAGAGGCGGATCCACTCACCGTACGACAGCGCGAAGACGACCGTGTTCTCATCCTCACCACCATGCATGCCGAAGTAATCGCGGGCGAGCGAGGTTTGGACGCGATCTTCGACGTCGCTCCAGCACATTTCGAGGATGGGGCTTGCCATGTTGAACGCGAGCAGGCCACCCGGGCGAAGAAGCCGAGCCGCTTCGGCGACCGTCCGCTCCGGCTGCGAGAACGACATCGCCCCATGGTCACAGAACACCACATCAAATGAAGCGTCTGGTAACGGCACGGACTCCGCGTTGGCATGGACGAGCGGAAAAGTCACGCCCTGCTCGGCCATGAGCCTGCGGGCATGCTTCAACTGCGCTTGCGAAAAGTCCAGGCCCACCGGCCGCGCACCGGTCTTCGCGAGGAAGATCGACCATTGCGCGCCGCCGCAGCCGAACTCAAGCACGTCTTTTCCCGCGACGTCGCCCAGCACGCGCAACCGCGCCTCGGGGATGGCCCACACTCCCCAGGCAAGTTCTTTCTTATTGAGCTGGTCGCCGTGCGTGCGCTGGTAGTCATCGCTCGTCCGGTCCCAGTAATCCAGATTCTTACGGATATGATGCGGAATGTCCATCGTCACTTCGCCTCGGTCAAAGCGCGTGCTCGATCCTGAGCGCTCCATGCGCACCCAGCGACTGCGTATCGAGCCACTGGTGGAATCGCACGCTCGCAAGCTTTTCCACGCCTTGCAAGACCTTCGCCTCTACCGCTTCTATGCGGGCCAGCCTCCGCCGACCATCGGAGAGCTCGAACGCCGGTATGCAGGTTGGGCGAAGCGGATTTCGCCCGATGGCTCGCAGATCTGGCTCAACTACGCGTTGCGCAAAGACGACGGCGTGTACGTAGGCTGGATCCAAGCGACGATAGCGGGAGACGTCGCGACGATCGGTTACGATGTGTTCCCGGATTTCTGGCGCCAAGGCTACGGGAGCGAGGCCTGCGGGCGACTCGTGCGCGCGCTGTGCACGGAGGCACCGGTACGCCGGGTAGTCGCCATGGTCGATAGCGAGAACCTTGCCTCTATCCGGCTCTTGCAGCGGCTCGGATTCGAGCCGGTATGGACCGGCCCAAGCGAAGACATGCCCGGACGCAAGGACCATCGGTTCGAGCGGACTTGCGCAGCCGAGGCGATCAGTCGCACAGCGTGCACGCAGCTTCATCCGTGAGGTCTCGCACGATAGCGACGGCGCTGCGCACGCCGCTTGCCGCCGCCTCCCCCACTTGGTGCAAAGTCGTGATCGCGTCTCCGGCCCCATAACATCCCGGAACGGAGGTGCGGCCGAGCTCGTCTACTTCAAGAGCGCCGCTGTCGCGTCTCTTGCACCCAAGTTGGCGCGAAAGGTCGCAGGCTTGGCGCTCGGGCGTTGTGAGGAACAGTGCCCGGCAACGCATCCGCCGTCCGCTTGACAAGACCACTTCGTGCAAACGGCCCGCGCCACCGAGCAGTTTTTCGATGCGCGCTTCTTCCAGGCGCACCTTTGCGGCCGCGAGCCAGCGACGTTGCCGCTCACCAAGCTCGCCCGCCCCGGTGGCGCAAATCATGATGTTTTTGGTCCATGCCATGAGCTCTTGGGCCAGATCCAGTGCTCGTACCGCGTCGCCGTAGACGATCGTCTTCTTGCGCCTGATTTCCCACCCGTCGCAGAAAGGGCAGACGAACGCGCTCTTGCCCCAAAAATCCATGATGTTCTCGATGGCGGGTAGCACGTCTTTGATGCCGTTTGCAAGGAGCACGCGGCCGGTTACGATCCGTTCGCCGTCCTGGGCGGTCAAGGTGAATCCCCCAACGCCGCGCTCGGCTCGCTCGATCCGTCCTTCGCGCACCTGCACGTTCGGATAGCGCCGAAGCTGGCGTCGAGCGATCGCCAAGAACGTACTCGGCGCGATGCCGTCGCGAGAAAGGTAACCGTGCATGCTCCGGGCGGGGCCGTTGCGTGGTTTGCCGTCGTCGAAGAGCGCGACGCGGCGACAGGCGCGGCCGAGCGCGAGCGCAGCGCTCAATCCCGCGGGACCGCCACCAACGATCACGGCCTCATAGCGTTCGGACGTGACATCCATTCACAGAATGTTTCCCCGCTGCATGCTCGCGGAAACGCGTGCCGCATGACTTGCCCGGCGAACGCACGAACGCAATCGCCGTGACCGCCAATCATGACCACGGGCTGCGGCGCGAGCTCGGCCCACTGGCCGGTATCGCGATCGTCGTCGGCACGGTCATCGGCACGGGCATCTTTCTCAAATCGGCGGTCATGGCGCAATTGCTCGGTTCGGCTGGATGGCTGCTCTTAGCATGGGTCGCAGCCGGATTGCTCTCGCTCGCCGGCACCTTCACCTACGCAGAACTTGCCGCCATGTTCCCCCATTCCGGCGGCCCTTACGTCTATCTGCGCGAGGCCTACGGGCGGCTGCCGGCATTTCTTTTTGGTTGGAAAGAACTGCTCTCCACAAAGGGCGCGAGCAACGCCGCGATCAGCGTCGGCATCGTCATCTTCCTCACGGCCCTCGTCCCCGCTCACGCCGTCTGGGCGCGTCACACGTTCCACCTTTTCGGTGAGACCGTGCTGTGGCAGTTCGGCTTGCAACAAGTGGAAGCGATCGGGTTCATCGTCGTGCTGTCTGCGATCAATTGTATCGGCGTCGCGGCCGGCGGCTGGGCGCAGACCGCGCTTATGATCTGCAAGCTCGTGGGCATCGCCTTCCTCGTCCTCGGCGCATTTTTGCTCGCGCGCAACGGATCGTGGAACCACGTTTTCAGCGGGGGCGCAGGCTTGCATCATGTCCCAGCCGTGTCCGCATTCGGCGCGGCGATGATCGCTGCGCTGTGGGCCTACTCCGGCTGGGGAGACCTCGCCATCGCAGCGGGCGAGGTGCGCCAGCCAGGACGCAACCTGCCGCGCGGACTCATCCTCGGCATCCTCTTGGTGATCGTCGTCTACGTCGTCACGAATCTCGCCTACACGTACGCCTTGCCGATCGCCGATATCGCGACGTCGAACTCCACCGCTTTTCCGGACGCTTCTCCCGTCGCCGGACGCGTAGCAGCCGGTTTCTTGGGAGCGGGCGGTGCCGCTTTCTTGTCGTTGCTCTTCGTCGTCTCGGCTCTGGGTACGCTCAACGGTGGTATTCTCACCGGCGCGCGCATCCCGTTCGCCATGGCCCGCGACGGGCAGTTCCCGAAAGCGCTCGCGCGCGTGCATCCCCGTGCGCATACGCCTGTCGCGGCAATCGCTTTTCTCGCTTTTTGGGCCAGCGCGCTCACGCTGACCGGCACGTTCGATCAGCTCACGACGCTCATCATCTTCGTCGACATCACGATCGACTTCTTCGCGGCTGGTTCCATCTTCATCTTACGGCGCTCGATGCCCGACCTGCCGCGACC
>JAJPHJ010000055.1 GCA_021325335.1 Pseudomonadota bacterium
ATATCAATGATTGCGAGCCGGTCATCCCGGCGGCGGCGCTCGCCGGATCTCCGCAGAACCGGCCGCCCATGCGTCAACGACAAACCGCCTCAAGAGGATAGCATCCGTTCGCTCGACCCTTCAAGGCAACGAGTGTTCGTGGACCCTGATGCTCTCGTCCCTAGCCGTGGGATTTTTCCGCCGGGCTGAAGCCCCGGACCCGGCGCCCCTAATCTGTCCTACCTGGCGGCCCGAAGCCTGAAAAGCACGGCCCCGATCATGACCGCGAAATAGACGAGGGTTATGATCTCCGCTTTCGCGATCACCTCGCCGTTCCAACGCCCCTCGCGCTCCTCGGGCGGCAGCGGTGCGGAGAAGGGCACGATCCTCGGCACGACGCGGCGATAGCTTTCGTATGCGTCCCCGAAGGTACGCGCGAGATACGCCTCCTCCAGGGGGATGATCGTTGCGTACACGCCGACCACAAGCACCGCGACCGCGGCGAACAACGCGAACGACGTCAGCATCGGAACGTTGCCTGAGAACGCGAGCCAAAAGCCAAGCGCGATGATCGCATTGCCGACATAAAGCGGGTTGCGGATGTAGGCGTACGGCCCCGCGGTGACGAGCTGCGGCGCGGTGACCTCATCCGACCGCGTGGTGACGCCTGAGTACCCCACGGCCCAAATTCGGATGCACTCACCGAGTGCGGCCACGGCGACGCCGACGACCGCGCTGCGCAGCGAGGGCGCTCCGAAGAGCACGAGCACGAGCGCGACCGGCACGAGCAGCAAGCCGCGGTTCTTGAAGACGAACGTGCGCCAGTCCGGCTCGCGCTCCGCGTCAGGCTGTGGCATGCGCGTGAAACTCCAACATGTCTGCGAGCGTGCGCTCCAACGGAATTGCCGGGTGCCAGCCGGTGCGCGCGCGTATGGCTGAGGGATCGCCGCGCACCACCTGCGCTTCGGGCGCGCGCATGAGGCTTGGCGTCGGGCGGATCTCCACGCGGATGCCCGCAATGGAAAGAAGCGCGTCGACGATCTCTGCCATGCTGCGGTCGATGCCGCTGCAGACGTTGTAGACATATCCGGATTCGCCGTTTGCCGCGAGGCAGAGATATGCTTCCACGACGTCGCGCACGTCGCAATAGTCACGCCGGGGGCTTAGGTCTCCGACCGACAGCACATGCTCTTGACGGCCGGATTTGATATCCGCGACTTGACGCGCGAACGACGCCACCGCAAAGGAAGCGCGTTGGCCCGGGCCCGTGTGATTGAACGAGCGCGTCGCGATGACGCGGCACATCTTCGCGCGCGCGTACTGAAGCGCGATGACTTCTGCGGCCGCTTTCGACGCCGCATAGGGGTTGAGAGGCGCGAGCGCCTGCGTCTCTCGCAACGGCAGCTGGTCTGCCGTCACGGCGCCGTAGGCGTCGGCCGAGCCGACTGCGACGACCGCCGCCTGCGGGGCGTGCGCGCGCACCGCTTCCAGCAAGCAGACCAGGCCGGAGACATTCGTCTCAAAAGTCGTGAGCGGATCTTCGCGGCTCGCCGGCACGAATGACTGCGCGGCGAGATGGAACACCGCGTCGGGTTCTGCGGCGCGCACGATGTCTTTCAGCCGCGGGCCGTCCGTGATCGAGGCGCATTGCCAGTCCACTTCGCGGGCGCGTTGGGCGTCGAGCGTCGTGAGGCTCGGCGTCTCGGCGCGCATCTGGCCACACGCGGTCCAGCCTCGCTCGAGCAACGCCGCCAAAAGCCATTGGCCCACGAATCCATCAGCGCCGGTGACAAGCGCGCGCATCAGGCCTCATGTTTCGCGTGTCGCTCGAGATCGGCGTCCACCATCTTTGCGATCATCTGCTCGAAGCTCGTGGCCGGTTTCCAACCGAGCACGCGCTTCGCTTTGGACGGATCGCCCACGAGCATGTCGACCTCAGCCGGCCGGATGAATTTTGGATCGATGACGACGTGGCGCTCCCAATCCAGGCCGGCGTAACGGAACGCCGCCTCGACGAGCTCTCTGACCGATCGGGTGACACCGGTGGCCACCACGTAATCATCCGGCTTGTCTTGCTGGAGCATGAGCCACATCGCCCGGACGTAGTCGGGCGCGTAGCCCCAGTCGCGCCGCGCGTCGAGATTGCCCATGTGGACTTCGCGCGCTTTGTTGAGCTTGATGCGCGCGACTGCATCGGTCACCTTGCGCGTCACGAATTCCAATCCGCGACGTGGTGAGTTGTGGACGATGCACTCCCCGACGCCCGCATGGAACTTGCCGGTCGTCGTCGTGAGATCGTAGAGCCAACCATCGTACTGCGGCAGTGGCACGGTCCGCTTCACTTCGCTGCGGTCGCGCCTGAGATGCGCGCCCTTTCCCGGGATCAACGGCGTCCGCAAATTTATTGAGTAGTAAGGTCCGGGCCGTTCGGGTGGCCCCACGTCGATGTTGAGAACGGGTTGTTGTCCGAGCGCTTTGCTTGCAAGCCACCACAAACCCATCGCAAGGGTCGGCGAGTTCGTCTTGAAGTTCTTGAACGGGTAGCGGGCGTTTCCGGATTTCAGTCCGTCCGTCGCGTTGTATCCTTCAAGGAAAGAGACCCATGTCTGCTCGTCGCCGTTGAGCACGATCGCGGGTACGCGTTTGTCGCCGCCATCCGTGTAGCAGGCGTGGTGCAACCAGCGCACAAACGCGGCGCTCCCGTTGAGGGCGAGCGCCCCGACGGTCCGGCCCTGGATAAAGCCCGAACTGCCATAGGTCTCGCTTGCCCATCCGCAAGCCACTTGCTGCCAGACTCGCTCGAACGTGCGGCGCAACCCGATGTCGTTGTTGACGAATTTGGCGTGGACGCCACGAACCGAAAGATAGGCCGAACCATCGCCCACAAACGCGCCGAGCAACCATGCCAGTTCCGGAGTGATCTTCGTGATGGCCGGCGCCGCCGGCAGATCTGCCAGACGCAGCCTGTCGCCAGCCGCGACCTGCGAAGCCTGACGTTCGTCCTGAGCCATGAAGATGACGTGTTCAGCAGTCGTGGTGATCGTGCCGCAGCGGGCTTCGACGCGCGTCACCCCTTTGTTGCGCTTGAGCGGTGCGTGGTGATACGCCGTCCCGTGCTCCACTCGGACGAAAGCCTCACCATCCCACACTTCAAGGCCGTCCGTTGCGAAGCGCTGCAGGGCCGCGCCCTTTGGCCTGGCGTGCAACACCTCTTCGATCGGGAGTATGTCGATAAGCCCGCGTTCCCGGATGATGACGGGCGTGTGGCCCGGCACGCTTTCGTGGTTGAACAGGATGCCGGAGCACGCGAATAGCCCATACGACTCGCGATAGTTCACGGTGATCCAATGGCCGAACACTTTCGCCACGCCGTACGGACTGCGTGGATAGAACGGCGTCGTCTCCGTTTGCGGTGTCTCGAGGACTTTGCCGAACATCTCGCTGCTCGACGCCTGGTAGAATCGGGCGTCGGGCTTGACCGCGCGCAACGCTTCCAGCAACCGGCCCACGCCGACCGCCGTGAATTCCGCCGTCAGCACCGGCTGCGACCACGAGGTGGGGACAAAGCTCTGCGCCGCGAGATTGTAGATCTCATCCGGTTGCGACTCGCGGATGGTCGTCGCCAGCGAATGCTCGTCCAAGAGGTCCCCGGATAGGAGCGTGACGCGGTCGATGATGTGCGCGATACGGTCGAACGAGTTCGTCGACGATCTCCTCGTCATCCCGAAGACCTCGTATCCTTGCTCGAGCAGAAACTCAGCAAGATACGACCCATCTTGACCGGTGATGCCGGTGATGAGCGCACGCTTGGCCATGCGCCTTGTGTTGGTTTTTCGCTGCACCGCGCCCTTTAGACGGTCTGCGATGGGACCTCGGCCACGGAGCGCTCGTTGGCGACGACGACCACGCCGATTCCGGCGAGCGCGATCGATCCGCCGAGGGCGGTCAGAGGCGCGACGAGCTGGTGCAACACGATAAAAGCGAGCGTCGCCGTGATGATCGGTTGCGAGAGAAACGCGATCGCGACGACTGCGGCCGGCATGTGACCGAGCGATTTCGAAACGAGGGTATGCCCGATGACCGTGGCGCAGATCGCGAGCGCGAGCGCGACGGCGGCATCGTGAGCCGTGATGTGCATCGACACGCCGGAAGCGACGAGCGCGATCCACACGCAGATCGCGCACGCGGAATACACCACGCTCACGTAACGCAGCGTGTCCACGCGTCGCCGGACGTGACGGCCGAGCAGCAGATATCCCGTCTCCGCGAGAGCAGCGGCGAGTGCGAGGGCATCGCCCCACAGCGCTCGGCCGGAGATGTGAAAATCTCCGATGGTAATGATCGTGGCGCCCGCGACGGCGATCGCCATTCCCGCGGCCATCGCAAGCGTGGGCCGCTCGCCGAACAGCACGGCTGCCAGCAGCGCCACGAAGACCGGATCCATGCTCACGAGGAGCGCGGCAGACGAGACGCTCGTGAACTGCAACGAGACGGCCCACAGCGTGACGTCGAGCGCGAAAAGCACGCCCGCGATCGCAGACGCGACGGCGTCGCTTCGCGACAGCGGAACGTGGTCCGCTGGTTTTCGGACCTGACCGCGAACCAAAGCGAACGGCACGATGATCGCAACCGCGAACAGCATGCGATAGGCGACGATCGCGAGCACCGGCGCATATGCTAGCTTGTAGAAGACGCCGGCTGTCGAAAGTCCGATGATGCCGATCGCGAGCAGCGCGTAGCGCCGCAGAGTCAACTCCGGGCGGCGGTGCCTGCCGCTTTCTCCTGCTGTCTGCGCGCCGCCCGGGCGCGGTAGCGTTCCTCGCCCCGCGCGAAGCGCCGCTGTTCTTCGGGCGTCTGCGGGAGAATGGCGGGAACGGGGACCGGCCGGCACTGGTCGTCGAGCGCGACGAAGATGAGCGTGGCCGATGCCACGTGAGTGCGCACGCCCGTTTGCAGGCGCTCGGCTTCGATGCGCACGCCTACCTCCATCGAGCTGCGATGCGCGTAATGAAGCGAAGCCTTGAGCACGACCATGTCGCCGACATGCACGGCGCTGCGAAAATCGAGCTGGTCGATGCTCGCGGTCACGCAGATGCGGCCCGAATGGCGGATCGCAGCCGCCGCTGCGGCTTGATCGGCGAGCTTCATGATGACGCCCCCATGGATGTTGCCCATGGGGTTGGTGTCCGCCACTTCGACCAGCGTCGCAAGCTCCACCGCAGAGGCGGAAACCGGTTTACCGGCCGGCGCTTGAGGCCGCGCGTTGTCCATGGGGCGGGCCTTCGCGAGCCCTCCGGCGAAACCCGGTGCCTGCCGAAAACCTTGATCCGGCGCGACTTTTACACGTCCCGGTCACACCTGCGAGCGAAACTTTTGCGGCGATTTTCGGGTACTTAACACACGACGGAGGACCCGCCATTATTGGGCAGCAGACGGATGAGGAGCTCGTCGCGCTCGTCCTGAGAGGAGACCAAAACGCTTTCGCACCGCTCGTCGAGCGGCACAAACGGGGTATTCTCAACTTCGTCTATGCCTTGGTCCGCTCGCCCGAAGAAGCCGACGACATCAGCCAGGAGACCTTCCTGCGGGCGTACGCCCATCTGCGCACCTTCAACCCGGCGCTCGCCAAGTTCTCCACCTGGCTCTATCAGATCGCGCGCAATGCGGCGAGGACGCAGCTCATGAAAGACCGCCGCCGCCCGCCGACGGAAGACCTGTATGAGGATGAGACGCTGGACCAAAAGCTTCCCGATCAGCGCCCGTCGGCCGCACCGGATGCTCAGATTCTGCGCAGCGACGACGAGCGGACGCTGCGCGTCGCCCTGCAGCGCATTCCGGAAAAGATGCGCGCCGCATTGGTCCTTCGTTACTACCAGCACATGGACTATCAGGAGATCGCCAATACGATGAGCGTGACGCTCGGAAACGTCAAGACGTTGATCCATCGCGGGAAGGCCGCGCTCGCGCGCGAGCTCGGCACGAGCGACCCGTCCGCGTCGGGCGCCGAGAGATCTTTGGCGGAGGTACACAATCGTGAAGTGCTCTGCGTGTAGAGACCTGCTGTCCGCGTATGCGGAAGGAACGCTGTCGCACGGCGCTGCGGCGCACGTGCAGGCGCACCTCGACGGCTGCATCGGCTGCCGGACGTTCGCAGAAGAGATGATGGTGGTGGAACACCGCCTGGCGCGGATGTCTGAGCTCGAGCCACGAGCCGATTTCACCCACCTGGTGATGGCGGCGGTCGCGCGCATGCCCGCTCCCGCGCCGCGTCGCTCGCGGATGATGTGGCTTGGCGTATACGATCTGCTGGCCTGGGCGGTGGCCATCATGCTCACCGCCACCGGCGTGCTGCGCTGGAAGACGCTGGCCGCCGACGGCGGTCTCTTGCTCGGCAAGTTCGCCGTTTCGGCGGATGGGCTCTATCGCGTTGCGGATCACTTCCATCTGACGACGTTTGCCCTCGCGGGCGGTCTCGTCGAGGGCGCTGTCCTCTTGCTCTTCTTGTATGCGGGGCGGCATTATCTGGCACGAGTGCAATCGGCCATATTTGGAGCACAAACGACATGAAACGCTTTACGCAGACCTGCGCAGCGGCCGCGCCCCTTTGGGCTTTGGCCGTGCTGTGCGGGATGCTCATCGCGGGGGCTCCCGCCCTCGCCGACACCGACAACAGCGGCGATGTGGTCGTCCTCGGCGGCCAGCACGAGGTCGTGCGGCCGGATCAAGAAGTCACGGGCGACTTGGTCGTCATCGGCGGCAGCGCCGATGTCTACGGCAAGGTCGACGGCGATGCCGCTGCCATCGGCGGCCGCATCCATATCTATCCGCAGGGTCACGTTTCGGGGAGCTTGGTGAACGTCGGCGGCGTCATCGATAACGAATCGAACAATCCAAACCCGCGCGTCAAGGCGGTGCCGCCGCCCGTCGAGTCGTTCCCGTCGCCCGCGCCCATCACGGCCCCGGAGCCGCCACAGCCTTCCTTTGATTGGGGCTGGGCCTGGTTCTATCTCGTCGACGCGCTGCTGACCATCGTCGCCTTCTTGCTCTTCCCGGTGCTGGTCCGCCAAGCCGCGACCAACATGCACGAAAACCCGGTCATGTCGGGCGTGCTCGGTTTCTTCTCGCCCATCATCCTCGTGCTCATCATCATCGCGCTCGCGATCACGATCATCGGCATCCCGCTCATGCCGCTGGCCATCTTGGTCGCCATCCTCGGCTACCTCGTGGGCAAGGCCGCCATCGCAGAATTTCTCGGCGAACGGATCTTCCGAGCCACGTCGTCGCAATCGAATCCGCTCAGCGCCGTGCTGGTCGGCATCGGCATCTTGTTCCTCGTCTGCTCGATCACCGGCTGGGTAGGCATCGTCTTGTACTTCTGCCTCGTCGCGCTCGCTGTCGGCTCGGCGCTGCCAATGTTGCGCGCCATCGCGCCGCGCCGGCCGCAACCACCGATCGTGCCGCCCGCGCCACCGACCTTCTCACCGCCCGCAGACCCCGCGCACATGACCCCGCCCTCGACGCAATAGTCCGTGGGCGCGAATAAATTCGCGCCGCTACATTATGCGGTCAGTCCGTGGGCGCGAATAAATTCGCGGCCGCTACATTATGCGGTCAGGGGCGGATGCCGAGGTCTTCGTAGAACGCGTCCGGATTCACCGGACGGCCCAAGAAGTTCTGCACGAGGACGTCGGGTTCGACGGTGGCTCCGGGTTCTAGGATATCCTTGCGATATGCCATCCCGACCGCCGGATTTTCCAACCCTTCCTTTTGGAAGCGCGTGAAGATGTCTTGAGCGTATACCTTCGACCACAAATATCCGTAGTAGCCGGCGTCGTACCCACCCATGAGGTGGCCGAAGCCCGCTTCCGGATGCGTACCCGGGATCGAGGGGAAGGGCGTCATCTTCTTCTTGAGATCGAACCACGTGGAATCGACGTTCACGTTCGGACCTGACGAGTGGATCGTCATGTCGTACTGCGCGTAAAACGCCTGCGTCGACCAGGTGACGCCGTCGCCGACATGTTTCAGCGCGATCATCTTCGCGATGAGGTCGTCGGGCAGCGGCTGTCCGGTCTGATAGTTGCTCGAAACCTGTTTGAGGATCGAGGGCTGCCACATGAAGTTCTCGAGCATCTGCGACGGGGCTTCGACGAAGTCCGGCCGCACGCTCGTGCCGTACAGAGTCTCATAGGGCGCCGTCGAGAGCGTGCTGTGCATGAGATGTCCGAATTCATGGAAGAACACGATGACATCTTCGTGGTCCAGCAGCGCCGGCTGACCGGGCGCCGCGACCGGCCAGTTGCCGACGATCGAGGATATCGGCTTCTGATAGGAGCCATCGGGAAGCACGCGCCCCGGACGAATGGGGAAGTTGGCGAAATGGCTGAACTTGCCGGGCCGCGGGAACAGATCGAGGAAGAACCAACCGATCGGCTTGCCGCTCGCGGTGTCGGTGATGGAGAATTCGCGAACCCCCGGTGCCCACGCCTGGGCTGGGGTGATCTCGGCGAAGGTCACGCCGAGCAACTGCTGATAGATCCCAAGCACGCTTGAAATCACGTGGTCGACCGGGAAATATTGCCGCACCTGTTGCGCGTCGACCTGGTAGTGCGATTTGATGAGCTGGTTCTCGTAATAGAAGTAGTCCCACGTCATAAAGGGCGAGCGATCTCCCTCGCTGCGCTTGAGAGTCGCAAGCGACGCGACCTCCTGATCCGCCTTGGGTAAGAGCTTTGAGCTCACGGTGTTGAGCAGGCTCTCCACGCGTTCCGGCGTCTTGGCCATCTTCGCGTCGAGCTGATAGGCGGCCCAGGATGAGAATCCGAGCAGATGCGCGAGCTGATCGCGGAGCTTCACCGCCTGTTGCAACCGCTGCACGTTCGCCACGCCGCCACGATTGCCGTACGCGGTCACGAAGCGCTTGCGCGCCGCGCCACTCGTCTCCGTCGTCAAGAACTGGTCGTACGTGCTCTCGTTGACCGGCACCGTGTAACCACCGCTCGACTTTGCAAGCGTGGCGAGGAAATCGTGCGGCAGGCTTTTGGCCTCGGCCGTTGTGATGTTGATCGTCGTCTTGTCCTCGTTGAGGGCCGAACTGAAGTCGCGCTCTAGGTCGTTGAGCTTGTCAAAGAGCTGGGTCACCTGCTTGCGCCCGGCATCGCTCAGGCCGGCACCGGACCGCTTGCCGCCCTCGACGTAGTACTCGTCAAGTTTTTGATCGGCTTGGGACTTGGCATCGCCGAGCGTGGCGACGCGCGTCGCCACCGCGTAGATGCGCGGATCCGAGCTGAGCTCGACGTCGTAGTTGGACACTTTCTGGTTGCACGCAAGCGATGCGTCGCGCACCGCTTTGTCCGGCGAGAGCTGATAGGCTCCCGCCTGCACGACCGTGGCATCGTTGAAGTTCGCCTCGGCGTTTTCGATCGCAGCAAGCGTCGCAAACGTGGCGCTCGATGCGGGGGCCGCGAGAATCTTCTCGACGGCCGCCTTGGCGGAGGCGATCGCCGCATCGCAGGTCTGCGAGAGCTGCGCGGGCGTCGGCGTGAAATTCAAGCCGGTGTCGGCCGGAAGGGTCGGTGTGGCCGCGCGAGCTGCGCTCGACGCGATCGCACCGACGACGGTGAGGATGACGGTGGCTCGTGCTACCCAAGTGATGCTCATGCTTCTCTCTTTCCGATGTAGAGGTGATCCGTATCTAAGACGTCGCGCAGGAGGCGCAGTTCCTCCGAGGTCGGCGGCGGCAGAACCTCCAGATTTGGCGCGCAGCGCAGTGGCCATCCTGCTCGGGAGCGCGCTTCTTTTTCATCGACGCCCGGATAAATCGCAACGAGTTCGAGTTCTCCGTCGCTACGCGCCGGCGCCAGGATTCCCATGTCCGTGACGACCCGCACAGGGCCTGCGCCGGGAAGATGCAGTTGTTCTCGACTCCCATACTTGCCGTTTTGACCCGGAGAGGTGATGAAGTCCACGTTCTCAGGAAACGTGCGCGGACTTAAAGGTGCCACGATGATGACGCGTTTCGCATGGATCGCAATCTCGCAGGCCCCGCCGCTTCCCGGCAGCCGCACTTTCGGGTGTTCGTACGAACCGATGACCGTTGAGTTGATGTTGCCGTAGCGGTCGATCTGCGCTCGGCCGAGGAAGCCGACCTCGATCCGGCCGCCTTGCAGGTAAAACTGAAAAACGTCGGCCATCGTCGCGACGCCGAGCGATCCCGTGACGAGCGCCGGGTCGCCGATCGAAACCGGCAGGCGGTCGGGCACGGCGCCTACAGCACCCGATTCGTAGATGAGCACGAGGTTGGGCGCATGCGTGGCGCGCGCGAGGTTGCAGGCGAGGTTGGGAAGTCCGATCCCCACAAAAACGACTTCCCCGTCGCGCAATTCTCTTGCCGCACGGACGGCCATGAGCTCGCTATTGCTGTAGGCAGGCTCGCTAGAAACCGTAGTTCACCCCGCTGGAGATAAGCGGCTTTGCGCGCAGGCGATCTTGGCGCTGCGCTCCGAGCAGCTGCATGTAGCCCGCTCGACCGTCCACGCCGTAGACGAAGTCCTTGAGCCAGCGCTCGAGCGACGCCTCGTCGCGCGAGATGTCTTCCCACTCGACGTAGAAACGGTTGTCGCGGTCGTAGTAGCCCTGCGCGTAGGATGGGTGCGCGCCCCATGGCTCGCAAACGACCGCGTCGACGACGATGCTTGGGATGACCGTGCGGTTCGGATCGCCGCGGATGACGCCTTCGCCGACGATCTCCTCGACGACCACGATCACGCGCTTGGCGGCGAACGCCGCCTCTTTTTGCACGCCGTACAGTCCCCAGATCTGCGTGTTGCCGCTCGCGTCTGCGCGCTGTGCGTGCACGATCGTGACGTCGGGATTGAGGGCGGGCACGGTGGCGAGCTTCGTGCCGGTGTACGGGCAGTCGACCGAGCGGATGAGCGGGTTGGCCGCGGGTAGGTCGCTGCCGTCATAATCGCGCAGCAGCCAAAACGGAAGGCGCGCGGCGCCGGCCGAGAGCCGCGCGACGAGGCCGAAATGCGAGTACTCCTCGAGCGCGAGCGGCGCAGGCTGGCCCTTCTCGACTGCCCGGCGCAAGGCGTGCAGCGAGCCGACGCCGGGATTCCCGGCCCATGAGAAGACCAACTTGCTCGCGCAGCCGGCCGCGATCATCTGGTCGTAGATGAGGTCGGGCGTGAGGCGGCACAGCGTGAGATCGCGCCGGCGTTGCCGGATGATCTCGTGTGCCGCGGCGAAGCAGATGAGGTGCGTGAAGCCTTCGATGACGAGAGAATCGCCGTCATGCACGAGGTCCGCGATGGCCTCGCGCATGGTCGTGACTTTGCTCGCGGCGCTCGTCACGCCGGAACGCGCACCTCGGAGATGACCTCGTCGAGAATGCGCAACGCCGTCGCGGCGTCTTCTTCGTCGATTACGAGCGGAGGCGCGAGCCGGATCGTGCTGCGGCCGCAGCCGAGCAATAGGAGACCTTTGGCGAGCGCGGCCCGTTCCAACTCGGGCACGAGCCCGACATAAGGCTCCTTCGTTGCGCGGTCGCGCACGAACTTGAGCCCGATCATGAGCCCGATGCCGCGGACGTCGCCGATGATCTCGTGCTTGCGCGCGAGCTCTTTCGCCCCACGCATGAGGACCGCGCCGATGCGCTCGGCATTGCCGGACAGCGAGCCTTCGATGAGATCGAGCGTCGCGAGCGCGGCCGCGCAGCAGACGGGATTGCCGCCGAAGGTGCTGCCGTGCGTGCCGTGACCCCACGTCATCACCGATTCTTTCGCGACAATCGCACCGAGCGGCATGCCCGAAGCAAGCCCCTTGGCCAAGAGCATGACGTCCGGATACACTTCGAAGTGTTCGGAAGCGAACATCTTGCCCGTGCGCCCGACGCCTGACTGAACCTCGTCGAACACGAGCACCGCGCCGTGCTCGTCGCAGAACCGGCGCCAGTACTGCAAGAACTCTCGCGGCGGCACGATATATCCGCCTTCGCCGAGGACGGGCTCGATAAAAACAGCAGCCACTTCGTCCGGCGCGACGCGTTCGTGGAAGAGCGCTTCCGCCTCTCTCACCGCGCACGCCATGGGATCCGCGCAGTCCGGGTTTCCGCAGATGCGGCACTGATACGGATCGACGTAGGAGAGGTGATACACGCCCGGGAGCAGCGGACCGAAGAGCCGGCGGTAGCGCACTTTGCTCGCGTCGAGCGAGATGGCCCCCATGCTGCGTCCGTGGAAGGCGCCCCGAAAGGCGATGATGTTCTGGCGCTTGGTGTGGGCGCGCACGAGCTTGATGGCGCCTTCGGTCGCTTCCGTGCCGGAGTTGGTCAAGAACACCTTGTGCCGTCCCGGTCCAGGGGCGAGCTTCGCAAGCCGTTCGCAGACCCGCGCAAAGCCCTCGTAGTAGAAGTCCGTGGAGCAGATGTGCAAGAACTTGCCGGCCGCTTCGCGGATCGCCGCGACGACTTTCGGATGGCTGTGCCCGGTGGATGCGACGGCGATGCCCGCCATGAAGTCGAGATAGCGGTTGCCGTCCACGTCCTCGATCATGGCGCCCTCGCCGCGTTCGACCACGAGCGGATACTCTTTGATATATGAAGGCGACGCGTAGCGCTCATCCAGTTCGATGATGCGCCGCGCGTTGGGACCGGGCGGAGGCGTGACGACGTGCGGATAGTTCTTAGCCATGGATCACCTCGTGCGTGCGGCCCGCAGGGCGTGTGCTCTTCGCCGCGCAGGAACGCGCAGGCGGCCTGCTTTCTTGTTTCTCGTCGCGCCGAGCGCGGGCCTCGTCTGCCCGCCGAACGAACCCGCGATGCGGGCGTGCCCAAACGCGGGCCGGCCACGCCTTTGTTCGGCGGCCGGAGGGTTCGTTCGCGCGGCGCGCGAGGTCACATCATCCGCGTGCGCGATTGCTCCCGCATGAACTGCGCGACGTAGTACGGACCGCAGCCGCCCTTGCCCGTGATGCCAGAACCTTTCCAGCCGCAGAACGAGTTGACGCCCGGCCACGCTCCGGTCGTGGCGCCGGTTCTTCGGTTCACGTAGAGCGCTCCCGCCTCCACTCGATCGAAAAACGCTTCGATCTCATGCTCGTCGTTTGAGAACAGGCCGCCCGTAAGGCCGAGGTCGGAGCGGTTAGCCGCTGCGAGGGATTCGTCGAACGACTTCGTGACGCCAAGCGAGAGAAACGGCAAGAAAAGTTCGCGAGCGAAAAGCTCGTGGTCCATCGGGAGCCGCGCGATGGCCGGCGCGACATAAAAGCCTTGGTCGAGCGGCGGCTGCGCCAAGCGTTCCCCGCCGGCGAGCAGCGAGCCGGATTGTGTCGCCGCCGCTGCCGCCTCTTCGTACTTGTGGACCGCGTGCTCGCTGATGACTGGACCCAAGTAGACGTCGCGTTCCGTGGGATCGCCGATCCGCAGAGCCTTCGTCTTCGCCAGCAGCAATTCCAAGAACGCCGGCGCAACGCGCTCGTCGACGTAGGCGCGCGAGCAGGCACTGCACTTTTGACCTTGCAACCCGAAGGCGGAGCGCATGATCCCCTCGGCGGCCATGTCAAGATCCGCGCTGTGCGTCACGATCGCGGCGTTCTTCCCGCCGAGCTCGCCGAGGATCGGTCGCGGGTAGCGGCCGCCCGCACCGAATTCGCGCATCAATCGCATCCCCACGTCTTTCGAACCCGTGAATGCGACGCCGTCGACACCCGGGTGCTGGATGAGCGGCTCGCCGACGCGCTCGCCCGATCCGAGCAGCAAGTTGAAAACGCCCGGTGGTATGCCGGCTTCTGCATACACGGATGCGAGCTTCACGCCGGTGAGCGGGGCTTGGACCGAAGGCTTGTAGACGACGCAGTTGCCCGCCATGAGCGCTGCGCTCGACATCCCCGTCGACAGCGCGAGCGGGAAATTGAAGGGCGCGATGACGACGAAGACGCCGTAGGGACGCAAGATGTCTTGCGTGCGCTCGTTGGGGGAGAGCTGCCCAAGCGGACGAGCGTAGCCGTGGTTTGCCTCCATCTGGTCCGCGTAGTAGTCGATGAGGTCGGCCGACTCTTCCGCGTCGCCCAACGACTCCATGCGATTCTTGCCGACCTCGACGCTCATCACGGCCGCCAACTCGTAGCGGCGGCGGCGAATGGTTTCCGCAGCTCGTCGCATGACCGCCAGGCGTTCGGCCCAGGGCATCGCGCCCCACGCTCGCTGTGCCCGCCGCGCGGCGAAGACGGCGGCTTCGATCTGGCCGAGGCTTGCCGTCGAGAACTCACCGATCGTCACGCGCTGGTCTATCGGACTGCGGGTCGTGAACGGGGGACCCTCTCCCGGCGCGGCCTCACCTTCGATGAACGGATGGTGGCGCTCGCCCAAGCGCGCTCGCACGCTTGCCAGCGCGTCGTCGAATGCGGCATGGATCTCATCCATGTTGCCGCCCACGGCGGAGTAGGTGATCTTCGGTTGTTTGTGCGGAGCGGTCGTGCTCATGGGGTTCCTTCCGTTTCGATCATCGCGCGGTCGCGGCAAGCTCGCGCGCGACGTCCGCGAGGCTCTCGCGTACGAGTTTGACGAGTTCTGCGATCTCGCTCTCGCTAATGGTGAGCGGCGGAGCGATGAGGATGAGATCGCCGTTGCGTCCGTCTGCGTGACCGGTGTTCGGCCACAGCACGACGCCGTGGCGCAATCCTGCGGCGACCAGCTGCTCGGCGACTTTGAGCTCTCGGGGGAAAGGCCGCTTGGTCGCGCGGTCGGCGACGAGTTCGATGCCGGCGAGCATGCCGATGCCGCGGACGTCGCCGACGAGCGTGGCACCCTCGCCGTCGTTCGCCAGCGAGCGCAGCTGCGATTGCAGCTGCGCGCCCACCGTGGCTGCGCGGCGCACGAGATCGTGTTCGCGGATGAAGCGCAACGTCGCAAGACCGCCCGCGGCCGCCACCGGATGATGGGAGTAGGTCTGCGCGTGGACGAGGCCGCCATGCGGGCTGCGCTGCATCACCTCGAAGACGCGCGAGCTTGCGAGCATCGCCGACAGCGGCACGTAACCGCCGTTGAGCCCTTTGCCCAAGGTGATGATGTCGGGCGCGATCGCGTGACCATCGGCATCCTTGTAGTGCTCGAGCGCGAAAAATTTTCCGGTCCGCCCGACGCCGCACAGCACTTCGTCCGCGATGAACAAGATGCCCGAGCGGTCGCAGATCTCGCGGATCCTGCCGTAGTATGGCGCGGGCGGCACGGAAGCGCCGGTCGAACTGCCGCCGATCGGTTCGGCGATGAAGGCCGCGACGTTTTCCGGCCCGAGTTCATCGATCGCCTCTTGAAGCGCATCGCCCGTCATCGCGCTCGAGCGCTCCCCGTGCTCGCCGGCGCGATAGGGATAAGGTGCCGGGATCATGTGCACGTCGACGAGCCACGGCTCGTAGAGATCGCGGTAATGTTGTCTGGCCGAAGCCGACAGCGCGAGCAGCGTGTTGCCGTGATAGCCCGGCGTCCGCGCGATGACGATGTGCCGCTGCGGTTCGCCCCGTTCGATGTGGTATTGCCGCGCGAGCTTCAAAGCCGCTTCGACCGCCTCAGAGCCGCTCGAGAGGAAATACGCGCGGTCGATGCCGGGCGGCGAAAGATCCACGAGCTCGTCCGCGAGCTCTTCGATCGGCCGGTTCGCGAACATCGTGCCGTTCACGTACGCAAGCGTCGCTGCTTGCGCGCCGATCGCATCAGCGATCTCCTTGACGCCGTGGCCGACGCTTGCGACCATGGCGCCGCCGCACGCGTCGAGATAGCGTTTGCCCGTGTCGTCGTGAAGAAATACGCCCTGCCCGCGAACGATGAGCGGGAGTTGCTTGTTCAACTTACGATAGAAGACCGAAGTGCTGTCGTTCATGGTCGCGCGCTCAAGACGAGGGCGACGGATTCATTTCGTCGCCGTGGGGGACGGTCGCCTGCGCAACGCCGCGCTGTGAGCCGACGGTGAGCCACCACGCGATCGGCACGAGGATCGCGTTCGTCGCGATGGCGATAGACAAAAGTCGCGGGCGTCGATGCGAAGGCTGCGGAACAGAACATTTCGACGACGAGCGCAGCTTCGCCGCCAAAGCGAAGCAGATCGAATGAGCCGCGCTTAGCTGCGCTCCAGACGCTCGGCGATGTCTCGCTCGACTCGTCGCATGACATCCGTCAGCGGCATGCCCGTCCTCGCCGCGATGCCGCGGCAGTCCTCGTACTCGGCTCGCGCTCGCTTGCCCGATGGAGCTTCGACGATCTTGACGCGCACCGGACCGAGGGATGTCTCTACAGTGACGCTGCTCCGCTCGAGCACCATGCGGCGCACCGGCCACGAACGCACGCCGATAGTGGTCGTCTCTGCGAGCATGGCGAGCTCGACCGCCGAGACCCGCTCGGCCGGCGCGAGCGCGCACAGGATGACGCCGGGCCGGCCTTTTTTCATGCCCGCGGCTTGCGTCCAGACATCGAGCGCGCCGGCGAGGAAGATCCGCTCGACCGCGTGCTCGTAGAGGCGTGGATCCATGTCGTCGATGTTCGTCTCGATCTGCACGACGTCGCTCTCGCTCGCGGCGGAACCTTCGCTCGCCCGCACCTCTCCGACGATGACGCGGAGCACGTTCGGGAACGGGAAGTTCGACGATCCGCTTCCATAGCCGATCTGCTGGACGATCATCGGCGGGCGCGGAGCGAACGACGCGATGTGCGTGAGGATTGCGGCGCCCGTCGGCGTGACGAACTCTTCGGCCACATCGATCGTGAAGGTCGGATAGCCGCGCAGCAGCTCCATCGTCGCAGGCGCGGGCGACGGCATCTCGCCATGCGCGCTGCGGATCCGGCCCCTACCGCAGGGAAGCGCAGAGCAATAGATGCGCTCGATGCCGAGCAGATCGATCGCCAGTGCTGCCCCCGCGATGTCGATGATAGCATCCACCTGACCGACTTCGTGAAAGGTGACGTCGTCAGGCGTCGTGTCGTGCACGGCGGCTTCAGCGACGGCGAGGCGCCGGTAGATCCCCTCCGCCATCTCCTCGACCGGCTTTGAGAATCGCGCTGCGCGCAGGATCGCGAGCACGTCTGCAAGCTTGCGGTGCGCAGTCCCCTCGTGGTGGTGGTCGTGCGCCTGGGGCGAGCTGCCGGAGCGTCCGTCTTCGCCTGCGACGTCGACATCGAGATAGAGCGCCGCGAGTCCGCGCTTGGTGACGCGCCGTTCTTCGAACTGCCAACCTGAGACGGGCAGACGCGCGAGTTCGGTGCGCAGACGATCGAGCGGCAGGCCGGCGTCGACGAGACTTCCCAGGATCATATTACCGCTCGCGCCCGCGAAACAGTCGAAATATGCGATCTTCATAGACGCCGCGTCGTGGCTTGGCTCACGTTCTCTACGGCGAAGAGAGCAACCCGCCGAAAGCTCAATACGGGGATAGCGCGGCGCCGTGGAGAACGGACGTGCCGCCAAAATTCGCCGCCGTTGAAAGGCCACATGTCACTGGCTGCATCCGACCCTTCATTTGATACCCAGGTTTTCCGCTTCGCGACGCGGATGGGCCGGCTCAAGGCCAGCGCGATCCGCGAGATCCTCAAAGTCACGGGAATGCCCGACGTCATCTCCTTCGCCGGCGGGTTGCCGGCCCCGGAGCTGTTCCCCGTCGCGCAATTCGCGCAAGCCTGTCAAGACGTGCTCGCGACGGACGGTCCGGCCGCCTTGCAGTACAGCGTGACCGAGGGGTACGAACCGCTGCGTCGCTGGGTGTCCGAGTACCTCGCACGGGTGAATCAGATCCGGTGCACGCCCGATCAGGTCCTCATCATCAGCGGATCGCAGCAAGGCTTGGACCTCATCGGCAAGACGCTGCTCGATCCCGGCGACTTCGTGATCATCGAAAATCCCGCGTATCTCGGCGCGATCCAAGCCTTCGACGCATACGAAGCGCAGTACGTGACGGTTGCGACCGACGACGAGGGCATCGATACGAACGATCTGCTGCGCGTCTTGCGCGAGACCAAACGCCGGCCGAAGCTGCTCTATCTCGTGCCCAACTTCCAAAACCCCAGCGGCTTGACGCTCTCCTTGCGCCGCCGCAGAGACGTCGTGGCCATCGCCGCCGAGTACGGCATACCCATTTACGAAGACGATCCGTACGGGCGGCTGCGCTATTCGGGCGAGCAGATCCCTTCGCTCATGGCGATCGCAAAATCGCGCAACTGCATCTACATGAGCACGGTGAGCAAGACCATCGCGCCGGGGATGCGCGTGGCGTGGCTCGTCATTCCGGAACGCGAGGTCTTCGAGCGCGTGGTGCCTGCAAAACAGGCGGCCGATCTCCATACGTCGAGCTTCACGCAGCGCGCCGTCTATGCGTACGCGAGCAACACCGAGGTCTTCGAGCATCACATCGCCGAGATGCTCCCGGTCTACGCCCGGCGTCGCGATCTCATGGTCGAGTCGCTCGAGCGTTTCATGCCCGATGGCTGCTCCTGGACTCGGCCCGACGGCGGTTTGTTCTTGTGGGCGCGGGTCCCAGAGGAAGTCGACACCGAAGCACTGCTCGCACTTGCCTCGCGCAGCAAGGTCGCCTTCGTGCCGGGCGCGCCGTTTTGGGTCAACCGCGTCGTGCGCAACACGATGCGTCTGAACTTCAGCAATGCGTCGGACGAGATGATCGTCGAGGGCGTCAAGCGCCTCGGCGAAGCGGTGAAGGCGTACCTCGCCGGGGCACGCTAGCATTGCCCCATCCTAGGGCGCGCCTCACCGCGGCCGCCTCGGGCATCCTCTCCGCCATCCTCGCCGTTCACGCGCCGGCTTCAGCCGCGGTGCAACATCCCACGGTCACGCTGCGAGCGCAATATGTAGGGTTTTATGCCGGTCATCTCGTCCTCGACGGCGACGGCAATGCATCGTTTGATGACGGCGTGCTCCACGTGGAGGCTAACCGCATCATCGTGGACTTGCGAGCCGATCGCTACATCGCCGCGGGAGCGGTGACGGTGCAGGGTAGCACCATCGCTCACGGCGATGCGCTCGGAGTGGACTTGACGACCCACCGCGGCGTGCTGGTGGACTCCGCTGGCGAGCCGCAGACCGAGCTTGTCGATGGTGCAATGATCGGTGGTCCAGCCCTCATCGGCCAGGGCGAGGAACCGCTCGCCCTTCCCGACATCGGCTTCGAGCAGCCATACTTGCGCGGCACGAAAGCGGTCGCGCATCTCGGCGCGGACGTGCGCATGGCCAATGCGCACATCATCGTGCCCGGCGGCGAAAGCGTTGGGCTGCCCTCGTATGTCTACACCTTTTCGACCGATTCCGGCTATTCCACGAGCAATGTGCCGACGAGCGGCGAGGACATCCCCATCTATTTCGGCAGCACGCCCAACTCCATCCAAGGCATTCACTTCTCGTACAACTCGGTGACGAAGGTCGCGATCGGACTCAACAGCAATTTCGTGTTCGGAAGCCGCGCGTACGTGCTGCTCGGCGCTGCGCCCATATTCGGCCCGAACAAGGCCTTCAATTTCACCTGGCTCGACCACATCAACGACCACACGTCGCAGACGTTCTCGTCGACGACGCAAAGCGGTTTCGGCACGAGCAACAACTACGATCTGCGCGACAGCGTGCATCGCTCGTACTTCGAGCTCATCGCAGGGCAGGGGCTCGGATCGCACGCGGCTACGTTCGCATGGCAAAGCTTCAACCAGTCTTTCGGCAACTGGCCGGGCAGCCGGCCCTTCTTCTGGTTGCGCAGCGAATATGGATACTCGCACGTGCCCCAGCAATTCTCGTTTCCGCCGTTTCCCGTGGACGCAGTGTTGCCGCGGACCGTGTGGCACAACGCCTTTGAAGGTTATCTCGGAACGCCGACGTGGAGCTTCGGACCAAACGTCAGCTTGTTCGGCAGCGCCGATCTTCGCGACGAGACCGATTCGCTGCCGCACCGACAGGTTTCGCAGACCTATACGCTAACGTTGTACACGCGCTGGACTCGGCAGATCTCGACGAATTATTCCGACAGTCTTGCGCCCTCGGTGTTTGATGATTACCCCTCTCAGAACACGATCTTTCACGCCGTCTTGAACCAGCAAAGCCTCAACTTCACCTACGACAACGGCGATCCGTTTCGGATCGCGCTCAACGTCACGCGCGGTACCGAGGCAGGCAACAACCCGTCGCCGCCCTTTGCCTACCCGTGGACCTTGTCGGGCGATTTGCGCTTTCGCGTGACGCGCTCGCTCTCGCTTGACCTGAGCCGCACGTATTTCTTCGGCTTCGACGGGCAGCGTTTCGGGGTGCTCGGACTGCAGCTGCTGCCATGAAGATTCTCGTCACAGGCGGAGCGGGTTACATCGGCGCCGTGTTGTGCGACCGTTTCCTGGAAGCGGGGCACGAAGTCCGCGTGCTCGACCGGCTCTACTGGGGGCGCAAGCCGCTCGAAGCGCTTGCCGCTCGTCTCGAAATAGTTCAGGCGGACGTCCGCGCGGTCGATCCCGATCTGCTCGATGGGATCGAAGGGGTCGTGCACCTGGCGGGACTTTCTAACGACCCGACGGCGGAATACAATCCTGAAGCGAACTGGGAGATGAACACGACGGCGACGGCTGCGCTCGCGGCGGCGTGCCGCAAGCGCGGGATTCGGCGCTTCACGTTCGGTTCGAGCGCCTCGATCTATGACGGACTCGGCGACGGCCTCTTCGACGAGACCACGAAAGTCGCGCCGCGCGGCGCCTATTCGGAGTCGAAGTTCGCCGCGGAGCAAGCGTTGCTCGAAGCAGCCGATGGCTCGTTCGCACCGACCATCTTGCGTCAAGGCACCGTGTACGGACACAGCCCGAGGTTGCGGCTCGATCTCGTCGTCAACACCTTCATAAAGGACGCGCTGCTGCGCGGCAAACTCTTCCTCCACGGCGGCGGGTGGATGTGGCGACCGCTGGTGGACGTGGGAGACGTGGCGCTCGCGCATTTGCGCTGCATTGAAGCACCCGCCGGCAGCTTGGGCGGTGAGATCTTCAACGTCGTGCACGAGAACTTCCAGATCCGTCAACTCGCCATGCTCGTGGCGGGATCGCTCTCGTTGCGCGGACGACCGGTGACGCTCGAGGATGCACCTCTGCCTGCGCTCAACCGCAACTATCGCTGCACCAACCGCAAGCTCCAAGACCGGACGGGCTTCGTCCCTCGCGTCACGGTCCTCGAGTCGATCGAAGGCATACTGCGGCATATCCCGGTGGAGAATCCCACCGAGCTCGCGCACCCGCGTTACTACAATATCGCATGGATGACGCTGCTGGAAGAAGTGCAGCGCTCGCAGGCCGGCTTCGACTCGATCTGGTCGAGCGGCACGGCCGCCGACCTACCCGTGTAGCGCGCGCGAATTTATTCGCGCGACCTTCGCTCGTAAAGGCACGCAAGACGTATGAGGAGTTCGAAACTCGGTGTAATTCTGTTCGTGGCGATGGGCCTTCTCGTAACCATAGCCTCGTTACTTGACTATTTCAATCCAGCGTCCAGGCGCGGTTTGGCTGAGATCGTCGCCATATACAAGACGGTGCCTATGCCCAACGGCTCTGAGCAAATCCCCAACTCACTTAGAACTTTTCACAAGACGCACAGCGCCGATTTGATTGTCACCTATTGGTCGACAATAAGTTCTTCTGAGGTTAACTCATTTTATAGGCATTTCTTCGTGAGCCGCGGATGGCGAGTTTGCGTGCCTAAGGACCAGAAGACTGACGAATCGACTCAAGGCGTGGTTTTTGAGAAGAGTAACTACTCTGGCGACATCAGTTTTAGCATGACCACGCGCGGCCTGTATTTTTTTGGTTTATCCTGGACGGACTACCCTGAGTCTCGCTGCACCGCTAGCTAGCGTTCTTACTCGGCCAGGGGTCGTCTGGACCGATGTCGCTCGACGCTCGCTTGACTCGTCCCTCGATCGAGTCGTGATCGAGCGAAACGACGTCCAAACCGCTCACCACGATGCGCATAACGGTCAGTCGTTCAGGGCACGAATAAATTCGCGCCCGCTACATGGACCGTCGGCGCGAATAGATTCGCGCCCGCTACATTGGGCGGGCGAGTGCGATCACGCGCGGCGCTCCGGTGGTCAATTGCGAGCACCGCGCGACAAGTCCGCGCCTAGCTTCGGCCGCTGCGGCTAGAATCGCTTGAGCGTTATGTGCGCGTACCCCCAGCCTTGCACGCTCCCTTGCGCGTCCTCATCGATCACCCGGAACAACAAGTGATGGTTCGTCATGATGATGGGCTCTCCGGGCGCGGCGTAGCGTGCGGAAGGCGGAGCCAGGACGAAGGTGAGCTTCGTTTCGCCGTTGCCTGCGACCAAAAGGTCGACGCCTTGGAAGCTGGTGCAATATAGATCGTCGATATCGGTGAGCCTGATAGCGTCGTGGGCGGCGACGAGGAACGCCGTTTTCGAGAGCAGCGGGCGCTTCGCTTTGCCCGTTGAGGTCGCCCACACGAAGACAGGCGATGCGGGCGACCGATCCATCGAGCAGGTCGAGCCGTCGCCTAGGACCCGTGGAGGGACCGCTTCGAGGTCGCGCTCCCGCATCGTCGGCACTTGGGCGATCTCCCTCTCGGTCACGACGAAGGTGGTTTCCGGAGGACTGGCGCTCACCACGATTCTGCCTCCGCTGCTCGACGCGAGCATCTCCATGAAATACCAATCTCCGCCGCTGTGCGGCAGCCAGATGGGATGAAGCGTTTCCCCATCGAGGATCGCGAGATCGTAGCGCTCGCATCCCGCTCCTTCGCTGGCGCAGGTCGAGTAGACGACCCAGAAGGTGCCGTCAGGCATCTCGAAGCCTTGGCCGTCCTTGATGAGATGGTCGCTGCGGAAATATGCATTGGTCAGGCGCTGCCCTAGGTTCGCGTACGCCATGGATACGGTGGACTGCAATGCGCCGACGCGCGCATTGGCGGCATACGCGAGCCGCTCGTCGGACGGCAGCTGTGCGGCGTACCCCTGTTCGTTGAAAGGGGTCGGCGACGCGGCGGGCGTCGCAGGGAGCGGCGGGTTGGTGGGTGCGGGCGTGCACGGGTACGCGCAGAACGACCCGGTGAGCGCGTCGATCCGGTATGCGGTCGAACCGTTCAGCGTATACTGGTACCGGAAAACGATCAGGATGGCTGCGATGAGCACCATACTCGCGACGAGCACGCGAGGCCAGTGAATGTGACCGTTGAGTTTCACGACGCTTGCGATGAGGTTATGCCGCCGGCTCCGAACGACCTCGCTGCGGTGCGCAAAGCTGCTGCGATTTCGTTCATCGCCCTCACCGTGACGGCAGAAGCTATCAAGAAATGAAGCTGAGTGCTTTCGCCCTCATCTCCCTCATCATCGCCGCTGCGTTCATTACCCAATGCACGGGAGGCGAGGGACCAGCACCGGTGACGCCACCGGTCGTTCTGGCGAAAATTCCCGTCGCCGGCGTCGACACGACCGGCGCCTCGCTCGTGGACGACGGGTCTGGTCACGTTTGGATCGTCGACGCGCCGGATTATGCGATTCACCGCGTCGATATCGCATCGGGCGTCATGACGAATTTTCCGCTGTCGCAAAACGCCGAGGCGCACGGCGCGGTGTTCGAAGATGGCGCCCTGTGGGTCGCTGACTACAGCGACGGGCAATTGCTCCGCTACGATGAGTCCGGCGCCATGAGAGCCTATCCGGTCGGATCCGGGATCCATCCTTACGGACTCGCCTGGGGCGACGGCAGGTTCTGGTTCGTCGAGCAGACGAGCCAATCGATCGGCGCCATGGCCGAAGACGGAACCACGAGTTCGGTGCCGATCCCAATGCCGAGCTGGCTCGGCGGACCGATGGCGCGCGGCGGCGACGGCACGCTGTGGGTCGGCGGACCGCCGGGTTCCGGCACCATTGGGAGGCGCGCCGGACTGTTCTCGTTCCAACTCTTCGCTGTTCAAGGCCAGCTCGGCAGGCTCTTCGCCTGCCCGGACGGCACGGCGGCATTCGAATCAGTCGAGGGCGAGGGAGCGCCGTGGACCGAGCGCATCGGCATCATCGATGCTCGCGGCCGCGAACGTTCGAGCGAGTGGGTGGCACCCTCGCCACCGCCGGCGAGAACCGCCTCCCGATTCGTCGTCCATAGCTCCATCGTCGGTCCTCCCCCGCCGCCGAACTTCGAGTTTTTCGCGTGCGACGCCGGCGGGGCTTGGTTCGTCATCGACAGGGCGACGATCGGACACGTAACTCCAGATGGTGAGCTGGCGTTGTACGACCCCGCGGCGCTCGCGTCGCCTTCGCCGGCCGGGACCGCTTCTGTGCGGCAAACGGCGTGGGTCGCGATCGGTGACAGCATCGTCAAGCTCGGTTTTTGAGATAACCCTTCGCCGAGAGATATCCGCGCAACGCGTCCTGCCACGGGTGCGCCATGAGCCCGAGAGCGCCGAGCCTTTCGCTCGCGAGCACGGAGTACGGCGGACGCGGGGCTTTTCCGGCCATCGTTGCGGCGGGTACTCGTTCCGGGCGCGTGCGTGCGCCGCAAAGCGTGAAGATAGTATCCGCGAATTCGAACCAGCTGCATTGACCGGCATTTGCCAAGTGGTAGATCCCATATGGCGCCTGAGCCCGCGTGAGCCCGATCATGAGTGCGGCGGCGTCGCGCGCGGAGGTCGGCGCCATGACGATGTCATCCACGACTTTTGGCGCGTCACCGGCGCGCGCTTCTGCGACCATGGACTCGACGAAGTTGCCGCCTTTGCCGCTGCTGCCCGCGGGACCGAAGACCGCTGAGAGCCTGATGATATAGGCCCGGGCGTTGGCCGACGAGACGAGGAATTCGCCGGCGAGCTTCGTCATCCCATAGACGTTGATTGGGTGCGGCGCGTCGCTCTCCACGTACGGTTCGCGTTTACCGCCATCGAAGACAAAATCCGAGCTCACATACATGACCGCTGCGCCGCGTCGCTGCGCCTCGAGGGCCACGCGATATGCTCCGACGGCGTTGATCGAAAGCGCGCGATCCGGCTCGTCTTCGCAGCGATCGGTCTGATGAAACGCCGCGGTGTTGACCACCACATCGCCTGGACCGATGTCACTCAATGCTCGCTCGACGCTCGCTTGACTCGTCACCTCGATCGAGTCGTGATCGAGCGAGACGACGTCCAAGCCGCTCGATCTCGCGGCGAGCACCACTTCGCTTCCGACTTGGCCCTTGCCACCGATCACCACCATGCGCATAAGGGTCACTCGTTCAGGGCGCGAATAAATTCGCGCTCGCTACATTGACTGTTAGCGCGAATAAATTCGCGCTCGCTACATTGACCGTTAGCGCGAATAAATTCGCGCCCGCTACATTTGGGCGAGAGATCGATCACGCGCGCGGCTCCCGGTGGATTCGCGCAAGGATGAGCGGCCCCGGTTGAGGCGCGCTTTCCGTAATCCTCACCGCTTCTCGGACGCGATCTGCGGTGACGGCTGCGGTCCCGGCGCCGTAGATGCCCAGTAGCGGTTCGCCTTCACGCACGGTTTCGCCGATCTGCCTGAGCAATCGCACGCCGGCAATTCCCGATTCTGCGTTCTCCGCGGCGATGACGGCCTCCGCAATCGTCTTGCCGTCGATCCACGCCACCACCCCGCTTCGGTCCGCAAAAAGCAGCATTTCGGGCTGCCCGGGGCGCTGGAACGCTTCGAGGTCACCGCCCTGCGCGCGAACCATCGCGTCGAGGCGCAACCGTGCGGTCCCATCGCGCAGCGCATGGCGCACCGTTGCCTGCGCGCGCGACTCGATCTCCGGTCGTCCTGCATGCGGCCCGGCCAGCATCGCTTGGGCCACCGCCGTTGAGACATCATAGAGCCGTCCGCCTTCGCGCCCGTGTAGCACGTCAAGCGCCTCGTCGAGCTCGAGCACATCGCCGACCGAGGCTCCCAATGGAACGTCCATATCCGTGACCAGCACGTGCATCGAGCGTCCGAGCGCCGCTCCGACGTCCGCGATCGTTTCTGCGAGTCGCGTCGCCGAGTCGACGTCCTCCATGAACGCGGAGCGGCCTGCCTTCACGTCGATGACGAGTGTCGGCGCACCGCCGGCGATCTTCTTCGAGAGCACGCTCGCTGCGATGAGCGGGATGCTCGCGACCGTGCCGGTCCGGTGGCGCAGCGCATACATCTTCTTGTCGGCAGGCGCCAGCCGATCGCTCGCGCCGGCGATTGCGCACCCAACCTCGCCCACCTGCGCCTTGAAGTCACGCACAGACAGATCGGTTCGCAACCCTGGAATGCGCTCGAGCTTGTCGAGAGTGCCGCCCGTGTGGCCGAGCCCACGTCCGGACAGCTTCGCCACCTTCACGCCGCACGCCGCCGCGAGCGGCACCGCGATGAGGCTGACGGCATCGCCGACGCCGCCCGTGGAATGTTTGTCGACGATCGTGCCGACCACGCCGCGCCAATCGAGCATCGTTCCCGACCGCGCCATCGCGTCGGTCAAGCTCGTCGTCTCCTCAAGCGTGAGCCCGCTTTGCATGACCGCGCGCAGCCACGGCAGCAGATCGTCGTCGCCGAGCGTGCCGTCGCTGTAACCCTTGACGAGCGCTTCGATCTCGCCGCGCTCGTGCGACGTGCCCGCGCGCTTGGAAGCGGCAAGCTGCGCCGCTGCTGCCGCGCCCATCTTCAAGCCCGGCGCTCGATCAGATCCAAGATCAGGTTGCTCGCGTTCGGACAAGCTTGTTCCACGACGCTGAGGATCTCCGCGTGACTGTGCTCGGACGGTTGCTTACGGCGTCGTGGAAACGCGTCGTTCGAGATCACGGACAGCCCCAACACGCGCATGCCCAGCTGACGCGCGGCCATGACTTCGGGGACGGTAGACATGCCGACCGCATCCGCGCCAAGCGCGTAGAGCATGCGCAGCTCTGCTTCGGTCTCGTAGGCAGGTCCGCTCAACGCCGCATAGACGCCCATCTGGAGCGTTATGTGCTGCCGGTTCGCAGATGCGAGCGCTTCCCCGAGCAGCGTGATGTCGTACGCATCGCGCATCGCGACAAAACGCGAGCGTCCCTTCGGGAAGTCGGGCCCGCGCAGCGGATTGTCGCCGATGAGGTTGAGGTGATCGCGCACCAGCATCAGTTCGCCTTCGCGAAAATCGGGATTCAGGCCGCCGGCTGCGTTCGTCACGATGAGCGTCCGAGCGCCCAAGGCGTGCGCCACGGAAACCGGATACGCGACCTCGCGCATGCTCGCGCCTTCATAGAAATGGACCCGTCCGAGAAATGCGGCGACCACCACCCCACCGGGCGTTCGCCCGACGACGAGCTTGTGTTCGTGACCGGGCACCGTGCCTTTCGGAAAATTTGGAATGCTCGCATACGCGATGGCCGACTCGACGTCGAGCCAGTCGACTGCGGCGCCAAGACCGGAACCAAGCACGATCGCATACGCCGGGCGCAACTTTGTGTGCTTGACCAGAAAGTTCTTCGTGAGCGCGAGACCGAGCGTGGACATCGAGGCCTTACGCCGGCGACCGAGCGTCCGGCCGCGAGCGCGACGTGACGATGGCCCATAGCTCGGCGAGCTCTTTGACGCGCAGCGCCGCGCCGACGAGAAGTAAGACGGCCGCGCCTGCGAGCATCGCAAGCGCGAGAACGGCGCAGTGCTGCCAGAATGGCGCCGACACGTGCCACAGCGCGGTGGCGATTGACGACGCCACGACCGCCATCGCAACTGACGCCGCGCCGGTCGCCCAAATCGACGTCGTCGCAAACGACCCTTCTGCGATCCCGATCCGCCGCGCCAGTAGCCAGCCGAGTACCGCCGCTTCAACCAGCGACGCGAGCGAATTCGATGCCGCAAGCCCGTTGATCCCGAATGCGCGCACGGTCATGGCCGAACACAGCACGTTGAGCGCGACAACCGCGCACGCGACGATGACCGGCGTCTTCGAATCGTGCATCGCGAAGAAGCAGCGAGTCAGGACGATGCTCGCCGCAAGCCCCAAGAGCCCGATGGCGTAGAACTGCATGGCCCCGGCCGTGCGCACGACGTCACCCGGCGTGAAGGCGCCGCGTTCGAAGAGCACGCTGATGATTGGCCGTGCCAGCGCGATGAGCGCAAACGCCGAAGGGATCGTGATGAGCGCCGTGATGCGCAGGCCCGCGAAGGCGGTCGAGCGCAGACCTTCGAGTTCGCTCTTCGCGAACTGCGCCGACAGGATAGGAAAGATCACGGTCGCGATCGCGACCGCGAAGAGCTGCTGCGGGAACCCCACGACCTTGGTCGCGTACTGCATGGCTGCGATGTTGCCGGGCAAGAGCTTCGACGCGAAGTACTTGTCGAAAAGCAGATTCACCTGACCGACGGCAGAGCCGACGATGATCGGACCCAGGATAAGTCCAAGCGTGCGCAATCCGGGGTGGTGCAGGTCGAGCACAAAACGATACTTGCAGCGGCGCAAGTAGTTCGGCAACTGCACGGCCAGTTGCGCGAACAATCCCACCGCCGTGCCGAAGACGAGCGCGTAGATCCCATACAATCGAAAAAGCAGCAGCACGAAGACGATCGTCACGAGGTTGAGCGCCGCGCCTTGCAGCGACGCGGCACGGTAGCTGCGCTGGGCGTTGAGCAACGCCTGCACCACACCGGCGATCGAGGTGGCGACGATCGTCGGCATGAGGATGCGCGTCATGGTCGTCGTCACGCCGGCTTCGGGCGCGGGGAAGCCGCGGGCGACCAGATGCACGAGCCAGGGTGCGGCGATCCAGGCCAGCGCGGCGAGCACCGACAGCAAGATGATCAGCCCGTTGATGACCGTGCTGGAAAAGCGCCAGGCTTCCTCGGACTTCCCTTCGGCGAAGTAGCCGCTGAAGATGGGGACGAGCGCGCTCACGAGCGCACCGTTGAACACGCCGAACACGAGCGTGGGCAAGATCGCGGCGACCAAGAACGCGTCCAGCTCCCAGCGCTCGCCGAAATATTTCGCATTGACCACCTCGCGCGCGAATCCGAGCACCATGCTCAAGAGCGTCGCAAGCATCACGGCGAACGTCGAGGAGGTCACGCTGCGCTTCATGGGGATGCGGGTGCTTACGACTCCGCGCTCGCGGCTCCTGTGCCGGCGCCTTCATACGAGGCGGCAACCCCCGCACCGAGCAGCAGCCAGAACAAGCCCGCGACTTTGGGGAAGAAGAACAGGTCGTCGACGAGTTGGTGGCACAGCAAGCTCACCGTCGCCAACGACGCCGCAAGGGCCAACGGAGAAAGCGTCCGCAGGCGCCACGTCTCGCGCAACGCGACGAAACAAAACAAGAGCAGCGCAGCAAAACCGACGAGCCCCTGCTCCGCCAGCGTCTGCAACCACAAACTGCTGGCCTGCGTCGCAACTCCCTGCACGCCGACCGATGGCAAGAGCGCCGAGAAATTGCCGGCGCCGACGCCGGTGACGGGATGCCGTTGGAACAGCGCGATGGCAGCGGGCCAGAGCTGCGCGCGCGTCCCCACGCCGCCGGGCTGCTCGCTCACATCCAAGAGGAAGAACCGCTCCACGTCCGCCCAGCCCGCGTGCACGCGAACGAACCAAAAAACCAAAACGGCGATGCCGAGCGTGGCGCCGCAGGCCATGGCGATGAGCGACGAACGCGCCGCGGCGCGGGTTGCGCGTGCGAGCATCGCATACACGATGCCCACCATGAAAATGCCCGCGCGCGATTGCGACAAGATGAGCGCGGTCGCCGCAGCGCCGATGTCGGCTGCTCGCAAACTCGCGAATCCGACACCGAGGAGCGGCGCGACCCAAAGTATTGGCAGCGCGGCTTCAAGATAACCGGCCAGCTGATTCGGTCCCTCGAGCGTGCCGGCCACGCGCGGCATCGCGTAGCCATGCACGAGCACCGCCGAAGGGGCTCCGCCGAAGAACGCCTGGGACAATGCGGATAAGGCGACGATCGCGGTCGCCACTGCGACGCCCGAGACAAGCGCCCGCGGCGCATTCGGGATAGACTCGATGCTCGCGACCGCGCACCACAGCAGCACGAGATATTCGGCCTGCTTGAAAAACTCGCGCGCGACCTCCCAGCGGTCGGACGCCGAGAGCGAAGAGAGGGCGATCGCTGCGAGCAGCACGGCGCCCGCGATCATGACGCGGCGTGCGCCGGGGGAACGAGGCCACGGGTTGATTCCCGAGAGCAGCAGGCCGAGCGCGGTACCCAGCGTCACGACCTTCGGCGCGGTCAACGTGGTCTGCGCGATGTCGCGATATGCTGCGAACGGGATGGCGAGCGCCAAGACGAACACGATCCAGGGCGAGCGGCGGTACGCGAGGTACACGGACGCCGCAGCGACGCACAAAAATGCGGCGGCAGACCACGGGGTAAGGGGGACGCGCTGGATTGTTTGGTCGATGACGGGCGGAAGCGTTGCGAACGCCTGCGTCACCACGCTCCTTCTCGGCGCAGCACGGCGGGGATCGTCTTCGCCAAGATCCAGAGATCGACAAGCGGCGACCAGTGCCGCACGTACCAGACGTCCATCGCCATCCAGCGGCGGAACTGCACGTTCGTCCTGCCGCTCACCTGCCACAGGCCGGTCATGCCGGGAAGCACGGTCAGCCGTTGATGGTAGTGCGGCGCGTAGGCTTCGACCTCAGCGGGAAGGGCGGGCCGCGGTCCGACGAGACTCATGTCGCCGCGCAGCACGTTCCACAGCTGCGGCAGTTCGTCGAGGCTGCTGCGACGCAAGAATGCGCCAAGGGCATGCAGCCGGGGATCGTTGCGGATCTTCAGCGCGGGGCCGTCGCACGCGTTGAGATGCGCGACGCGGGCGTGAAGCAGGTGCGCGCCATCCACCATCGTGCGGAACTTGAAGAGCTTGAAGCGCTGGCCGTCAACGCCCACGCGCTCCTGCACGAAGAGCGCGGGTCCCGGCGATACGAGCTTGATCGCGGCGGCGACGGCAAGACATAGCGGCGTGGCGGCAACGAGCGCGATGGTGCCGAGAACGAGGTCGATCGTGCGCTTCAAAAGATGCCACGACCGCGGCGACGTTCGTTTGGCACGGTGCCAGCGCCGCGATCGGAGGTAGTTCTGGAGTTGCGGAGACGGTCGGGGGACCGAGCGCGGCTTTGAAACGGCGATCATACGGAAAGCATCTCGCGCGGCGCGGGGACGGCGAAAGTCTGAAGCACGCGCTCTCCTACCTGCGCGAACGAATCGAGCTCTCCCATGAACGCGCCCGCGACTCCAGGCCTATAGTCGAGCAGGGGCGCGAACTCGCGCGTGTGATCGGTGCCGGGCGCGGTCGGGTCGCAGCCATGATCCGCCGTGACGATCAAACGGTCCCCTTCGTGCAGCTCATCGAGTAGGTCCGCCATTTTTGCGTCCATCGCTTCGAGCGCTTTGGCGTAGCCGAGCGGGTCGCGGCGATGTCCGTACTTCGAATCGAAATCGTTGAGGTTCGTGAAGCAAAAACCGCTCGTCTTTTTTTGCAGCCATTCGAGCGTGCGCGCTAGACCCTCGGCGTTGTCGGCCGTTCGGCTCCCGCCTGCGAGGCCCTGGCACGAGTAGATGTCCTGGATTTTCCCCAATCCGTACGTCGAAACTCCCGCCTCTTCCAGAAGTTCGAGCAGGCTCGGCGACGGCGGTCGCACTGCGAAGTCTCGGCGTCCTGCGGTGCGAACGAACGAGCCCGCAGAACCTGAGAACGGCCGCGCGATGACGCGATTAACGCGATTAGGCGGCACGAGCATGTCGCGGGCTTGCTGGCACCACTCCCAGAGAAGCTCGAGCGGGACGACGTCCTCGTGCGCCGCGACTTGGAACACGGAATCGGCAGAAGTGTAGACGATCGGATAACCGGTGCGCTGGTGCTCCGGTCCGAGCCGCTCGATGATCTCCGTTCCTGAGGCGACTTCGTTCCCCAGGATGCGGCGCCCGATGAGCGCCTCGTACCGCTCGATGAGGTCGCTGGGAAAACCGTGCGGGTAGGTGGGGAATGCGTGCGCGATGCGGATGCCCATCATCTCCCAGTGGCCGGTGACGCTGTCTTTCCCATTGCTCTGCTCGCGCAGCCGCGCGCAGGCGGCCAGCGGCGCGCTCGCAGGCTCGACGCCCCGGACGGACGCGAGCAGGCCCAGCCCGAGCCGCTCGAGCACGGGCATCCGCACGCTGCCTGCGGCTCGCGCAGCGTTGGCTATCGAATTGACGCGCGGGTCGTCGCCGTAGCGCGCGGCGTCCTCGCTCGCGCCGACGCCGCCACCGTCGACGACGATGACGACGGCTCTCACTTCCTTCATCTTAATAGCGGACTTTTACGGACACCGTCTGCTGGGCGGTGGCGCCGTCTGCGCGGATGGCGATGAGCACGATCTGGGCCCGGTAACCCGGCAAGATGACCTTCGGCACGCGCACCGCCAAAGAGAACGTCCCGATGTCCACGCGCGGCACATTGACTTGGTAATTGCCGATGCGCGCGAGCATCGCCGCAGCGTTGCTTGTGGTGAGAACGCGAGCTGACGCAAGCTCGCCTGCCCGCACGACCTGCGAAGACAGGCTGACCGATTCGATCTGCACCGGGTCAGTAGGGGCTGCATAAGGGACGCCCGGCGGCAGCGGCGCGGCGCTTTGAAAGGGTTGCGTCGTTGCAAGCGCGATGGTGGAGACGCAGATCAGCGCCGCGATGAGCGTTGCCATCTGGGCCGCAGTCTGCGGCCTTTTCGATTTCTTTACCTCCGTCGGCGAAGGGCGGCGGCCGCCGTCACCTAACCCTGTATCTTAAGGAAGCAACGGCCGGGTCGCGCGCGACTCCGGCCAAGCCGTTTTGGAGAATCGTTTGTCACAGGACATCGGCGCGGCAGTCGCTCGCGGACTGCGCGCATGGGACGAGCTCGGGCAAGCCGCGGCGACGCTGCGCCGTCACGGCGCCGTGGACATGACCGACTGCGTCGCGGCCTCGCGGCCTGCGCTCGTGTCGGCGCTTTGGATCGAGCTCGGCGGGCCGCTCTTCGTCTGGAGCGCCAACCAAGAGCGCGCGGACCGGTTCGCCAACGACTGCGCCTTCTACACGCAGGATTTCGGCGCCGCCATCCACGTGCTGCGAGCGCGCGACCTCGAACCGAACGCGCTTGCAAATCCAACCGAGCATGCCGATCGCATGACGACGCTCGACGCTCTCGCGCATGCGCGCCCCGGCATCTACTGCATCTCGCATGCCGCAGCCCGCCAGATGTTGCCGGACCCGAAGGCGTTCGCGGCCGCTGCGCGCGAGCTGCGCACCGGCGAATCGTATGACTGGGAGGAGCTCCTGGCCACGTTCGACCGGTTGGGCTACGAACGGGTTGAGGTCGTCAGCGCTGCCGGCGAGTACGCCGTGCGCGGGGGACTGGTCGACATCTTTCCCGCGACGGCGGATTTGCCGGTTCGTCTTGAGTTCTTCGGCGACCGGCTGGAACAGATCCGCACGTTCGCCATCGCCACGCAACGATCGCTCGACGAACTGACCGAGATCCGCATAGCGCCATGGTCGGAAGAGCCCTTCGCCGATCGCGCCGCCATTGTGTGGCGTTATGCGCCTGACGCGCTGCTCGTGGTGGACGATCCCGATGCCATCGTGACGGCCGAACACCATCTCGTCGCGGCGCTCGAGCGCGCGTCGACGGTCGCGGAGGCCGACGAGCCGAAGAACGAAGATGACAAGAGCGAGGACCGAGCGCAATCGCCGAGTCCGCCGCCGGAGCGACCGGCCGTCGCCAAGTTCGACCAACTTCAAGAAGCGATCGGGCGACGAGCCTTGCTACGACTGCAAACCGGCATTGCGGCTGCGCCGTTCGGTCCGCCGGCCGCACTCGTCATCCCGATTGAAAGCACTCCGGCGCCGGCATTCGGCCGAAGCATCGAGCGCTTTGTCGAGTACGCGCGCAGTGCCGCCGCCGGCGGTGCGACCGTGGCGATCGCCTCGGTCGGCTACCGCCGCATCCGCGAAGTGCTCGAAGAGCACGCGCTCGCGACGCAAGAGACGCCCAAGCGGTTGCGCCTGCCCTCCGAACGCGGCACCCTCATCTGCGCCGAAGGCATGATCGATGCTGGGTTCGCGCTGCCCGCCTTGCGCTTGACCGTCATCGGCGACGGCGAACTCTACGGCCACCCGGCGCGACGGAGCCGGCGCAGAAGCGCCAAGGAAGGCGTGCCGGTCTCCGTCGCGGATCTGACCACGGGCGACCACTTCGTGCACGCGCATCATGGCATCGGCCAATACATCGGTTTGGAACACATCGTGGTCGAGGACGTCGGTCGCGATTTCATGACGCTCGCGTATGCCGCTGGAGACCGCCTCTACGTGCCCGTCGACCAGATGCATCTCGTGCGCAAGTACGCCGGCACCGATGGCGCGCCGGTTCGTCTCTCGAAACTCGGAGGAAGCGATTGGGTTCGGACGCGTTCGAAAGTGCGCGAGGCGGTGGAGCGCATCGCCGATGGACTCGTGCGGCTGTACGCGGCTCGCGAACTTGCCCAGGGACATCCCTTCGCCCCCGACACGCCGTGGCAGACCGAGCTCGAGGAATCCTTTCCGTACGATGAGACGGCGGATCAAGCCGAAGCGATCCGCGTGGTCAAAGACGATATGGAAGCGGCGCGGCCCATGGATCGCCTGGTATGCGGCGACGTCGGCTACGGCAAGACCGAAGTCGCGGTGCGCGCGGCCTTCAAGGCGATCATGGATCGGCGCCAAGTCGCGGTCCTGGCGCCCACCACCGTCCTCGCGGCGCAGCACTTCCGCACCTTTTCCGAGCGCTTTGCGGCGTATCCGGTTACTATCGCGCTGCTCTCGCGCTTCCGTTCCAAGGCCGAGCAGAAAACGACGCTCGCCGGCTTGGCCGACGGCAGCGTCGACCTCGTCATCGGCACCCATCGTCTCCTCCAGCGCGACGTGGGTTTCTCGCGCCTCGGCCTCGTCATCGTCGACGAGGAGCAACGTTTCGGCGTCATGCACAAAGAGCGCCTAAAAGAGCTGCGCCAGTCGGTCGACGTCTTGACGCTGTCCGCAACGCCTATCCCGCGCACGCTGCACATGGCCATGGCCGGCGTGCGCGATCTCTCCCTCATCCAGACGCCGCCGGCGAACCGGATGTCGATCAAGACCGTCGTCGCGCCGAGCAGCGACTCGCTCATCGAAAGCGCGCTCGAGCTGGAGCTCGACCGCGGCGGACAAGTGTATTTCGTGCACAACCGGGTCGAGACGATCTACGGCGTCGCGGCCGCGGTGAGCGGGCTCGCACCGCGCGCGCGCGTGGCCGTGGGCCACGGGCAGATGCACATGCACGAGCTCGAAGATGTGATGCTGCGGTTCGTCAATGGAGAGATCGACATCTTGGTCTCGACCACCATCATTGAAAACGGCCTCGACATCCCGAACGTGAATACGATCGTCGTCAACAACGCCGACCATTTCGGTCTGGCGCAGCTGTATCAGTTGCGCGGCCGCGTCGGTCGAAGCGCGCATCAGGCCTACGCCTACTTCTTGTACCAACCGCACCGGTCGCTGTCGGAGGTGGCGCAGTCACGGCTCGAAGCGATTCGGGAGTTCTCACATCTCGGGTCCGGGCTGCAGCTTGCGATGCGCGATCTCGAGATACGCGGCGCCGGCAACCTCTTGGGCCGCGAACAGAGCGGTTTCATCGCCGCGGTCGGCTTCGAAACCTATTGCGAGATCTTGCAAGAGGCTGTGGCGCAACGACGCGGCCAACCGGTTGTGCCGGACGTTCCCCCGCCCGTGCTCGACGTACGCGTGAGCGCGTTCATCCCGACGAGCTACATGAAATCCGCAGCGCAGAAGATCTCGTTCTATCAGCGCATCAGCGCGGCGCTCACGACAGACGAGGTGGACCGATTGGAAGAAGAGCTGCGAGACCGTTTCGGAGCGCCTCCGCTGGAAGTCATTGCGCTGCTCGATCTCGCGAAGTTGCGCATTCTCGCAATCGCAAAAGGAGTACAAAAAGTTGCACTCGAACAGCGGCGGCTGACCCTTGAAGTGGGGCCCAAGTTTTCCCTGTCCGAAGAGGCCCTTCCAAGACTCGCCACTATCACTGGGGGAAATTTCCGGTTCGCGAAGGATGCCATCGTGGTCGGCTTGCCGGGCACGGAACCACGAGGGCGGCTGGCCTCGGTGCGCGACATCGTATCCGTTCTTTAATGTAGAGGGCGACTGGAAAGTCGCCCCGATAAGGAGTTCACATGACGTTTCAGCGGTTGGCCAAAGTCGCGCTCGCGCTTGCGGCTATGAGCTTTGTTCCGCAGCTCGCGGGCTGCGCGAACGCCGGCGACAAGACCCTCGTCTCCGTCAACGGAGAGAAGATCAACAAGTCGGCGCTCGACACCAGGCTTGAGAACCAGGCCGGCAAGACCACGCTCCAACAAATGGTCGATACGGCGCTCGTCTTGCAGTACGGCAAACAAGCCGGCATCAATCCGACCGACGCGCAGATCCAAGACCAGGTCAACCAGCTGGAACAGCGTTTCCCGCCGGGTCAGTTCGACACCATTCTCAAGCAGCAAGGCTTGACGATGGACGATGTCAAGACTATCGAGAAGGTGCAGCTCATCATCAAGCAGGCGGTGGACAAGCAGATCACCGTCAACCAGGCGCAGATAACCGATTTCTTCAATAAGAACCGCGCCATGTACAACACACCCGCTCAAGTTCGCGCGCGCCACATCCTCGTGAAGACCAAGGCCGAGGCGGACGCGGTCGAAGCCAAGCTGCGCTCGGGCGCGGATTTCGCGACGCTCGCGAAGCAGCTCTCGATGGATCCGGGCAGCAAGGCGCAAGGCGGCGAGCTCGGCTGGTTCTCGGCGAATCAGATGGTCAAGCCGTTCTCCGATACCGCGTTCTCGCTCAACGTCGGCCAGGTGAGCCAACCCGTGAACACGCCATTCGGCTGGCACGTGATCCAGGTCGAGGGCAAGCGCCCTGCCCATCAAGCCACCCTCGCAGAGGCGACGCCGAAGATCCGTGACTCGCTCGTGCAGCAGCAGGAAGCCTCGCAAGGCGCGCCCTTCATCCAGCAACTGCGCACCAAAGCGAACATCCAAGTCTACGACGACCGCTTCAATCCGCTCTTCCCGCCGCCCGTGACTGGCATGCCGACCGCGGCGCCATCGGGCCACTAAGGAACGCACAAAAGGCGCGGGCACGAAGCGCGCCAAACTTTTCCCTATGCCCGAACTCTCGATCGTTGGTCTGGGGCCGAGCGACGCTCGGCTCCTGACGATCGGCGCGCTCGAATCGCTCCAGGCCGCTCCGGCGGTCTTCACCTGTAACGC
>JAJPHJ010000062.1 GCA_021325335.1 Pseudomonadota bacterium
AGATTGTAGAGCGACTCGTGGTATTGCGCCTCGGGGTAGCCGGGCGTCTCGATGGCCTTGCTGAACCGCTTGGCGGCAGCAGTGTCCAAGCCTTGCCTGCGCAGGCACAACCCGATCGCGTTGTGGCACAGCACGACGTAATCGTGCTCGCGCTGGATCGATTGAAGGATGACGAGCGCTTCGTCCACGCGCCCGAGCTCGCGATAAGCGATGCCGAGACGATACTTGGCCGCGGTCTCCCCGCTCTCCGCATCTTTCTCGAGCCGCTCGGCGAACTGCTCGATGAAATCGGCGTTCGATTCGTCGAAACGAGCCATCGCGATGAGCAGCTCCACCGCCTCGACCACGTGGTCTCGCGCGGCTTTCACAAGCGCCAGCCGGTAGCGGGTGGCGGCGTGGTTCGGTCGTAGTTCGGACGCGTTCTCAAGCAATCGCTCGGCCATGTCCGCGTCCTTCTGATGGTCCATGAGCAGGCATGCCAGCTGATACGAAGCGCCCGCGTCGTGAGGATTCTCTTCGAGCGCGCGCCGGTAGGCTTGCGTGGCGCGCTCCCAGTCGCCCTTGCTGACGAGCAGATCGCCCCGCGCGGCGTCATCGACGGCGCGCTGCACGTCTGACGCCCTCGCCCTCAGGGCAGAGACCCGCTCGCGCGCGATCTCGTCCGAAGCGCCGAGCGCGGCGGCCTCGTCGAGCAGTTCGGTTGCCTCGCTGCCCCGCGCCCAGCCAATCAGCTTCTCGGCTGCGTCGAGCAACTGCTCCGCCGCTCCCGCGCCGTCGCCGGCCTCCGCCAAGAGCGTTGCCAATTCACGCCGGTACGGCACCGGATCGTCGGCCATCTCGGCTAAGCGGCGGCAAACGCGCTCGAGCTCAGAGGCCGAGTTGTTCGCGCGATAACAACGCAGGGCCTGATCCCAAGCCGCCCGCGCCGTGTCATTGCGGCCCGCGCGCTCGTAGGCTCGGGCGGCAAGCTCATGCGCCGAACCGTCATCTGCCTCCAAGGCCAAAAGCTTCGGCGCCAGCTCCGAGGCACGCGCGACGTCGTCGGCTCCCAGATAATCTACAAGCGCTTGGCGGTACGCAAGCGCTGCCGCGGTCGTGTTGCCCAGCTGCTCGTGCAGAGCTCCCAATTCTTCCCGGAAGGTCGCATCTTCGGGAAAGCGAGCCACGAGTTCCGCGTAGTTCTCGATCGCCTTGTGCGGGTCTGCGACAGCGGCGAAATGCGCATCATCGCGCGCGAGCGCGGCGGCCGTGCTGCGCTGGGCGAAGGCCAAGAACAAGTCGCCCATCCGCGCCTGAGCGAGATTCGCTTTGGCCGGTTGCGCTGCCGCCAGAGTCTTATACGCTTCCCGTGCGGCGGCTATGTCGCCGAGGTCCCGCGCCAAGTCACCGCTTACGAGAAGATACGGGCCCGGTTGCGGTTCGAGATTGGCTCGCTTGCGCGCGTCCGTCAAGGCCTGAGGCGCATGACCTTCGTGCACGAGCGACGCGAGCGTCGTGGCGACGTCGATAGGCAACTCGCCATCGGCGGCGAGCATCTCAATGGTCCGCAGCGACTCGACGCACACCTCGACCGGCACGATCGCGGCGATCGCTTCGGCATCTATGGTCGCGACGGTTTCTTCCCGAGCCTGCGTCTGCGAGGTGAGCGCTTCCTGCGCCTCTGCGACTGCTCTGCGGGTCGCCTCGAGCTCCACAGATAACTGCGCGAGGTCGCGCTCGGCCTGCGCTTTTTGCCCTTCCAACGCCAGCACGGTCGCTCGCTGTTCTCCGACTTTGCTTGAAAGCTCCACTAATGCGGCGCTTTCAGCGGCGCTCGTCTTGGCTAGCTCGTCGGCGTCCTTGAGCGCTGCTTCGAGCGACGCGACGCGGGCGGTGAGCGCTTCTGCATCCGCTTCTCGTTTGGCCCGCAGCGCCTCGGCCTGGTCGGCTGCGGCTTCTGCCTCCACGCGCTTGCGTTCCGCGGCGGTGATGAGCGACTTCGTCTTCGCGAATGATTCTTCGAGCTCGCGTTTCTTCTGATCGATGGCCGCGATCTCCGATTCGCGCTTCTCGCGAGTCTTCTCGGCCGCGTTGGCCACAGCTTCGGATTCGGCGCGGCGTTTCTCCGCGGCAGCCGCCAAGGGTTTGACTTTCCCGATCGAGTCCTCGAGGAGACGCTTTCTGGCCTCCGCCGCTTCGATTTGCGCCCTCAGGTCGGCGAGCTTGGAGGAAAGGTCGGTGGCATTTGTCTGGGCGGCATGGGTCGAGTCGACGATGTCGCGCAGGTCTGCAGACGCGGTATCGGCCTTTTTCTTTGCCTCGGCTGCCTTGGCTTCCATCGTTGCTGCGAGCTTTTCCGCAGCCGCGGCTTTGCTCTCAGCCTCTTTGCGGCGTGCCTGCGCGGCCTCGAGCTCCTTGCGCAACTCGACCGACTTGCGATCGAGCTCGGCGACCGACAGCTGTGCCCTCTCCCGCTCGGCATCTTTGGCCTGGGCGACCGCCTGCATGGACTCGTTCAGTTTGTCGAGCTCGCCCTGAGCGCGCTGGCGTCGCGCGGCCAGCTCGAGCATGGCGGCTTCGTGGGCGGTCTTCGCCTTTGAAAGATCCGCTTGCAGCTGCGCCGACTGCGCACGTGCCTCCGCGAGCCGCTTTTCCTGCTCGGCGACGGCGGTTGCGAGCGCCTTGCTCTTTTGATCCAGCGCGGCTGCCTGCGCGGTCGAGGACGTCTCGAGCGAGGCCTTTTGGCGCTCGGCCGTCTCCACTTCTTGCTGCAGGCTCAGTAGCCGTTCGTCCAGCTCGGCGGTCGCGCGCTCGATGGCTTCGCGGTTGCGCTGCTCTTCCTCGGCCTGGGCCTTGGACTGTGCCAGCTCGCGGCGCACCTGCTCGAGCTCGCGCTCCAACGCCGCCCGTGCTTCGCCGATCTCTTCCGCCGCTTGCCGCTGTTGCGATGCCTGCATTTGGACGGCCGCATCGCGCTGTTGTTGCGCCTCAAGGAGAGCGGCCTCGGCAGCTTCGGCTGCTCCGCTCCGTCGTGCTTCCGCAGCGGCGATCTCGGCGTGCAGGCGCGCGAGCTCCGCAGCAGCAGCTTTTTTCTCTTGTTCGATCCGCGCAAGGTCTTCGCTCGCCTTGGCTGGGATCTCCGGTTGCGGCGCGGGGGCTGGCGCGGCCGGCGCGCGCGGCGCGACGGGTGCCGGAGCCTCCCGCGGTTGCTCCACAACGGGGGCGGCCGCCATCGGTGCCGGGATCGGCTGCGGCGCGGGTTCTGCCTCTTCCGCTTCGCCCTCGCCGTTCTCATCGAGATCCGCGAGCATGCTGCGAGCGCGCGCATTGTTCGCATCGATCGCGAGCACCATGTTCACGATCTGGCGGGTCGTGCCCAACTGTTGGGCTTCCCGCGTGCTCTGCGCTGCCTGGAGATAGTAGCCGATCGCCTCCGGGATCATGCCTTTGATCTGATGCAGCTGGCCCATGTGCACGATCGCTTGGATATGGTTTTTCTCGCGGTCGAGCACTTTCTTGAAGGCGAGGATGGCCTGGTCGTACTGGCCGTTCGCTTGATAGATGCAGCCCGCTTCGAACAGCGCCGGCGTGTGCTTCAGATTCGACTTCCGCAGCACGTCGATGAACTTGGCCAAACCGTCTTGGGTGCGACCTTCGACCACGTCCGCTTGACCCAAGTGGAAGATGACGTCCAGGTTTTGCGGGTCGAGGTTATGCGCGCTTGCGAACGCCTGACGCGCCCGGGGCATATCGCCCTGGTCGTACAGCAGCGCAAGACCCGCGTTGAGATAGCAGATCGCCGCTTCCGCGTTGGCCCCCGCCGTGCCGAGCATCTTCGCCGCATCCAGCCGCAGGTCGGGCGGGCACTCAGGCATGCTCACGATGTCCTTCAGCAGCGCTGCCGCGGCCTTCGCGTTGTTGCGGATCAGGTGCTGGCGCGCTTGGGCAAGCACGCCGCTGACGCGTTGCTGGACCGGACTTTCGTTCTTCGCCTCGCTGCGGCCGCTCGCCATCGCTTCAGCTCATTCGCTTTCGAAGAGGTGCGCGGCGCCGGCTTGCGACGCCGCAAAATGTTCGAGCGCTTCGGCCATCGAGTCCCCGCCATACTTTTGCGCGAAGAGCGGCGCAAGCGTGAGACACACCATGGCTTCGCCCACGATCGACGCCGCGGGGATCGCGCAGACGTCGCTGCGCACGATCGTCGCGGGGGCAGCGGTCGCCGTTTCTAGGTCGACCGATCCGAGGGGTTTTTGCAAGGTCGAGAGCGCTTTGCTGCGCGCTCGGACGATGAGCGGCGAACCATTCGACATGCCGCCTTCGATGCCGCCGGCGCGGTTGCTGGAACGGACGACGGCCCCGTCCTGCAGCTCGAACGGGTCATGCGAGCGGCTTCCGACGTAGCCTCCGGTCACAATACCTTCCCCCACTTCAACCGCCTTGACCGTTTGGATGCTCATGAGTGCTGCGGCAAGCAGTGCGTCAAGTCGGGTCTCGGGCTGCCGGTTGCTTCCAATCCCGACCGGCATTCCCATGACCCGAACTTCAAACGCGCCGCCGAGCGTATCGCCCGCAGCTTTGGCCTCGTCGATGCGGCGCACCATGGCAGCCCCCGCCTTGGGATCTGCGCAACGCACCGCCGACGCAGCTATATAGTCAGTATCGGGCAGGTCGCGTGTTTCACGTGCGACCACCTCGCCGATTTGGATGACGTGTCCCCGCACTGTGACGCCGAACACAGCGAGGTACTGGCGCGCCACTTCCCCGAGCGCGACGCGCATCGCCGTCTCGCGGGCGCTCGCGCGTTCGAGGACGTTACGCAGGTCGCGGTGCCGGTACTTGAGCGCCCCGGCATAGTCCGCGTGCCCGGGTCTCGGACGCGTGATCGGCTCGCCTGAGCCCGTGAGCGGATCCATCAAAGGTCGGACGTTTTCGAAGTCCCGGTTACGGATCAACAGGGCAAGCGGCGAGCCGAGGGTTATGCCGCCGCGCATGCCTGCGAGGATCTCGACCTCGTCCTTTTCGATTTTCATCCGGCCACCGCGGCCGTGACCGCCCTGGCGCGCTGCAAGCGCAGTGTTGATGGCGGCTACGTCGACCCGCAGCCCGGCCGGCAAACCGTCTATGATACCGACCAGCGCAGGCCCGTGCGATTCGCCGGCGGTCGCGTATGTCATCATGGGGTCTGGCTTCAGCGCAATGCAGGCCCGCCCTGTCGCAAGCCGCTACGATCTGCGGGTCGCCAATAAATTGGCGACCACGACATTGAGCGGCGCCAAATGAAAAAGCCGCGGGTGAACCCGCGGCTCTTTCTCGTCATGGCTAGCCTATTGGCCGTTGAGGATGTGCGGCGTGATCAAGAAGACGACTTCCTGATGCGTCGTGGTCTTCTGGACGTTTTTGAAGAAGGCGCCCAGGATCGGGATGTCGCCGAGCAGCGGCACTTTCGACACGCTCACCGTGGACTCGTCGTCCAAGAGCCCGCCGAGCACGATCGTGTCGCCATCCTTGACCCGCAGGATCGAGTCGGCCTTACGGTTGTCGAGGATGGGGAACTGCTGCACGAGACCGACGATCGAGCTGCGCTCCACGTGCATGGTCGTCGTGATGTAGCCGTCCGTGTTGACCACCGGGGTGATGATGATCTTCACGCCGATGTCGATGTA